>WGMT01000078.1 GCA_016124945.1 bacterium
TCGTTCGGAGAGATCGCCCTGTGCCATCAACTTCAGTTCATTGGCAAGGTTGGTCAGGTCCACTTCGGCGATGTGTGTGGATGCGTCCACCACTGACTTAAGTGGTTGCGTAATGCTGCGCGCGATCACCCAACCCAGCGTAAGGCCTAATACCACGGCGAAGACAATGGTGACAATCAAAACCCAGCGAGTTTGGGCGACGATGGTGGTCGATGCATCAGCCTGTGCCCTGAAATCGACGGCCACACTGTTGGACATGGCGGATGCGTCCTGACGCACCTGGGGCCCAATCACATCGAGCACCGTGCTGGTGAGTTCGTTCTGACGGGCGTAGTCGAGCTGTAAACCATCAAAACCGTTCTTGTAAGCCTCAATGGCGGCCAGTGCTTCTTGGGCCAGCCGTCGATCCGTCGGCGAGGAGAGTTCAGACAGCAACAATTCGTAGCCGGTGATGGCTTCCTCATAGCGAATGTTGAACTGATCCACCCACTGTGTTTCACCTACTTGCAAATACTTAAAGGCATTGAACCGCATAAGCAACAGGGCAGATTGCGTATTGCCACTGTACTGTACAGCGGGCAGATTCCCAGCGTCGAACATGTTATTGCGTAACTGCTGTAGTTTTTCCTCTCCCAGCGGACCCTGTACATCAAGAATGTTTGTGACAACCTCATTGCGCTTGTTGATTAGATCAACCACTTCTGTAAATGTCGTGTGATAGGTATCTACATCGGTGTGGATCTGCTGAAGCATTTGCACGCGTTCCGGATTCGTGATTGCGATGTCCGCTTCGTCAAGGGTATCGTTGAGCAGTTTCATCTCGTCTTCAAAACGAGTGAGGGCGGCTTGCTGTGGATCTCGCATATATTGGTTCGCGTGGAAGCGAGCTAATAGAATTTCACTGACAATAGACTCAGAGATTCGCTGATCTTCGGCCAGATTCGTGGCCAGATCGGTTACTTTTCCGTTGATTTGTCCTAACTGCACCAGCGCCACACCGCCGACAATCACCATGAGTAACAGGGCAATCACATAACCGGCGATGATCTTTGTGCCAACACCTAGCTTTGCAAATATTGTTTTCATCGTGCGCTCCATCATCTATTGGATTAAGGTGCGTGTAAGGTTTCGTTTATATTTTCGGTTAAAATAACGCGGGCATTCATACGTTGTTTTCGGTAATAAGTTGTGATTTGGTTTACAAACTTATAACCAACCTTACAGTGTGGCGCACCCGAAATTGAATTGCCCCCCTCGCCACTTGATGGTTGCCGACCTGGTGGCGAGTTGCTAGGATAGGTAGACCGTCACATCTCACTTCTGAGCAAGAGGGGACCAACGGCATGGGTGAAAATCGTATCGAGAAGACAGCACAGACATCGCCCTTGCCGGCGATCAAGTTCTACGTGCCGCCGGTGCGCCCGACATTGGTGGCGCGACCGCGCCTTCTGCAGCGGTTGGATCGGGGCCTGCATCTGGGGCACCGTATGCTCCTGGTGACGGCGCCCGCCGGCTATGGGAAAACGACGTTGGCCGTAGAATGGCTTGCCACCTACCAAACGAAGAACCAACAAACTGTGCCCGTTGCCTGGCTTTCTCTCGACCAAGAAGACAACGATCCGCTGCGATTCTTTGCCTGCATCCTGGAGGCTCTACGCCGTGATGGCCTCAAGATGGGGCGGCGCGTCGAGGAGCGTTTGCAACGGTCATCGGCTGCGCCGGAAGCGTGGGGCGCCATCCTGCTCGAGGAACTAGCCGATCCGCTGAGGGCGTCGTCAACGTCGCCGATTCTGGTGTTGGACGACTATCAGCGAATCCAGAATCCTGCCATCCACAAGAGCATGACGTTTCTCGTAGAACACCTGCCCTCTTCTGTGCATCTGCTCTTGCTTACCCGCGAGGATCCACCCCTACCCCTGGCCCGTTGGCGTGTACAGAACCAGATGACCGAACTCCGCGCCCGGGATCTGCGCTTCAGCGCCGATGAAGCCGGCGAATTTCTTAACCAGAGGATGGGGCTCGATCTACCTTCGGAGCGAGTGGCCCTCCTGGAATCGCGTACCGAAGGATGGATCGCCGGCCTGCAACTGGCGGCGCTTTCGCTCCAAGATCATGCCGATCCAGCCGGGTTTGTGCAGACCTTTGCCGGCGACGATCGTCAGGTTGTGGATTACCTGGCGGCAGAAGTGCTTGCCCACCAACCCGAGGACGTGCAGCGTTTCCTCTTGCAGACCTCGATCCTGGACAGCATGTGCGCCGACCTCTGCGCCGCCGTCATCGAGATCGATGCCCAGCCCAATTCCCAGTCTCTTCTCGAAGAATTGGATCGGCGCAACCTCTTCCTTGTGCCGTTGGACAACCGGCGCTGCTGGTACCGCTACCACCACCTCTTCGCCGATCTGTTACGCCATCATCTCTACGTGGGCACAGATACAGAGACAATTGCCCAACGCCACCGCCGGGCCGCCCACTGGTACGCGCAACACGATCACCCCGCCGAAGCTGTTGAGCACGCCCTCGCCGCCGAGGACTTCAACCTCGCCGCTGATCTCATTGAAGAGGCGCTGGCCGCCGGCGCCACCTGGTCTACAGGTGATGTGGGTAGGTGGCAGGCATGGTGGCGCTCTCTGCCCGAAAGGGCGCTACACAAACGCCCGTGGCTGAGCCTGCGCATTTCACGCGCGCTCTACCTGGCCGGGCACATTGATCAGGCTGAGTACCTACTCGACGAAGTTGAACATACGCTGCAAGAAGCGCCGGATCTGGTAGACGATGCTGCCGGTCTGTTGGCGCAGGCCACCGTCTACCGGGCGGCCATTGCAGCCATGCGCGGCGAAATTCGTGAAGCAATTCAAGACGCGCACCGCGCCCTCAGCCATCTGCCCGAACGTGAGACCCTTGTCCGCGCCCGCGCCTACGACACACTGGGCCTGGCCTACGAACTACGTGGGGAGTTGGAAGAGGCCAACTGGGCCTACCTTGAAGCCGCCACGCTTGCGCAGCAGGCCGGCGTGCTCTATCTGGTGATCAACGCCCGTTGCGAAGCGGCAATGATCCAAATCCTGCAAGGACAGTTGCAACAGGCGCGCCAGACTTGCCACAGCGCCATCGATCTGATCACACCCGAACATACGGATCTGGCGCCGCTGGGATTGGCCTGGTCGGTAATGGGCGAGATCCTGCGCCAACAAAACGATTTAGATCAGGCTGCACAAGCGCTGCACAAAGGCATCGCGCTCTCACAACAGGGCGGGATCACCGACGATTTGCGCTATGAGTATCTCTTTCTGGCTCGCCTCTGCCAGTCGCAAGGAGACTTTGCCGGCGGGTTGGCGGCGCTGCAACAGGTCGATCTGTTGTTGCAGGAATATCATGTCTCCCGTCTATCCGATTTGGCGGCTGCCCACCGCGTACGCCTCTGGCTGGCCCAGGGTCAAGTGGAAATGGCACAGCGCTGGGCCGAAGGCTATGCCCGGGTGACGCGCACCGAATATCTGCGCGAATACGAGGATCTGACGTTGGCACGCGTCTGGCGCGTCACAGGGCGCACAGTGGAGGCGGCCTCGTTGCTCAACGGCGTGCTGGCGGCAGCCGAAAGCGGCAGTCGTTTAGGACACGTCATCGAAGGTCTCGTCCTGCTCGCCCTGATTCGCCAGGCCCAGGCAGACGAAGACGGCGCCTTGAACGCGCTGGCGCGTGCGCTTTCTCTGGGCGCACCGCAGGGGTATGCCCGCGTTTTCCTCGACGAAGGAGAGCCGATGACGCGCCTGCTCTATCAAGCTGCCAACCGCAACATTATGCCTGAGTATTCTAGATGGCTGTTGTCTATGGCCGCCGACAATACTGTTGCGGTACAACCGTCTCCTCACTCTTCTAATCAGCCGGCTGCCAATGATCATCCCCTGAACGAACCCCTGAACGAGCCCCTGAACGAACCCCTGACTGAACGCGAGGTGGAAGTGTTGACCTTGCTGGCCGAGCGCCTTACCAATGCCGAAATCTGCCGGCGCCTCGTCATCTCGTTGCCCACAGTCAAATCCCATACATCCAACATCTACGCCAAACTTGGTGCAGACAATCGCCGCGACGCCGTAACGCGGGCGAGGACGTTGGGCATACTCAACTAACGTTCGTCTTCCATTTTCCGTCTTCCCGCCCCTCTTCTCATACCGCTCTCATCCTTTTCGGACGATGCGTATCCTACCGCCGCGGCGCGAAACTGTTGCCAGGCGTGCGGATGTATTCAACGAACGGAAAGGCCACATGCAACAGCATCAGAAACTCCAGTTGGATCAACCGGCCCATTACACGATCCAGGTGCAAGGACGGCTTGCCGAGCATTGGCTGGCTACCTTCGACCCCATGATCGCCACCGTCGCCGTGGATGCAGATGGCGTCGTCGTCACATCCTTGCGCGGGCCGCTCATGGATCAGGCTGCGTTGCAAGGTCTTTTGCGTAGCTTGTATGCATTGGGCCTGCCGCTGCTCCTCGTGCGCTTGGAACAAGAGAACTCCGTCACGTCCTCAGAAAGCAGAGGCCAATCGAAGAAAGGAGATACACCATGAACCCCACCCTGGTCGCTGTCCTGTTTGTATTAGGCGTCGCGGTGTTGATCGCACAAAGCGCCAAAAAATAGAGAGCCAACGTCATTAAGCGACAACTCGATGAAACACAGGAGGAATCAATGTTCCACCTATCAAAAGATCTCACAATGAATCCAACCAGGTTGACTGCACGCAGAACGCTCAATCATCCTGCATTGCACCTGCTCTGGTCGAACCGGCTACTTGGACTGTTGCTGACTGCCGGGATGGCGGCAGGCGTCGCAGGGCTGGCCGCCTGGCTTACCCCACGCGGACCAATCACCACCTCCGAGGCGCTGACATGGATGGGGATCGCGTTCGTCCTTGGCCTGGCGTCCGGCCTGGTGCTGGGCAGCCGCTGGTCTGCCCTGGTGACGCCGGCCGTCTTTGTCCTTGTCTTTGAAGTGGCGCGCCTGGGCGTAGACAGCCCCACTGTCGATGTCATTCACTTGACTTCGATGTACGGCCTGATTGCCTTCGGCGTTGGTCGGCTGCTTCACGCCGTCCTGGTGCTGGCGCCGATGGTGGTGGGGAGTCTCTTCGGCGTCTGGTGGGCAACTCGGCTATGCCATCCTTCGGCGCGCGCCATGGGCGTCGTCGGCTGGGGGCTGACTGGGCTTGTCACCCTGGCGCTGATCCTGCTGGCCGTGTCGATTGCTCGGCCCGCCTCCACCGCGCCCATCCTCGGCGAGGACGGCGCACCCCTGCCCGGCAGCATCGCTGAATTGACCACCACCCCTATCGGCGGACATGAGCAGGCGCTTATGATCCGCGGCCGCAGCACAGACAACCCGGTGCTTCTCTACCTGGCCGGTGGCCCCGGCGGCACCGACATCGGCGCTATGCGCCTGGATACAAGCCTGGAATCTCACTTTGTCGTCGTCACCTGGGAGCAGCGCGGCGTCGGCAAATCCTACGCCGCCCTCGAACCGGTTGAGACATTGACGGTGGATCAGATGGTGGCCGATACCATCGCCGTCACCAACTACCTGCGGCAACGCTTCGACGAGGAGAAGATCTATCTGGTGGGCAATTCTTGGGGTACGACCCTGGGCGTGCTGACGGTGCAACAACGCCCCGACCTCTTCCACGCCTACGTAGGCACAGGACAGATGGTCAGTCAGCGCGAGACAGACATCATCTTCTACGAAGAGACGCTGACCTGGGCCGAGGCAACCGGCAACATTGCACTCGCCGACACGCTACGCCGCAACGGCCCGCCGCCCTACGACTCTGTGTTACATTACGAAGCGGCGCTCTCACACGAACACGGTTGGAATCCTTACCCCGATTTCAACTCGAACAACGAGATGCCTGCCATCCTCTTCGTGCCCGAGAACACGCTCATGGACATGTTCAACGGCTTCCGCAGCTTCCTGGACACCTTCGCCGTGCTCTACCCGCAACTTCAGCAGGTCGACTTCCGCCAGGATGTGCCCAGCCTGGAAGTCCCCGTGACCGTGGTGCTGGGGGAACATGAAACCCGTGGCCGCGCCGAACCTGCCCATGAGTGGTTCGACATGCTGGACGCTCCATCCAAGCAGATGATCATCGTTGAGCGTGCCGGTCACCGCGCCCATTTCGACGACCCTGCCGCCTTCACCGCCCTGATGGCGCGCATCGTCGATGAGACCTACACGGGCAGCGGCGAAAACGTCCTGCCCACCGAGACGACAACCACCGAGACGACAACCACCGAGACGACAAGTGACGGCGCGACAGCGCCGTCACTCAGCCTGGACAATGCTGCCGACGTCGCCGTCTTCTTCGACGAGCTGATCTCCCGGCAACTGGCGGTGCAGCACATCGCCGGGGCGACGGTCTCGGTGGTGCGAGGCAGCGATGTCGTCTTTGCGCGGGGCTATGGATACGCCGACCTGGCGGCAGAACAACCGGTGACCGCGGATCGCACCCTTTTCTTCATCGGGTCCGACGGCAAGCTATTCACCTGGACGGCTGTGATGCAGTTGGTGGAACAGGGCAAGCTCGATCTGCATGCCGATGTTAACACCTACCTGGATTTTGCCATCCCTCACGCCTTTGAGGAACCGATCACCCTGCACCACCTGATGACCCACACCGCCGGGTTCGAAGACGATCTGAGCGCCATGATGGTGGACCCACAAGCGCACTTGCCTTTGCGCGACTTCTTGATGACGCACATGCCCCAACCGGTCTACCCACCAGGGGAAGTCTTCGCCTACTCCAACTACGGTACGGCCCTGGCCGGGTATATCATTGAGCGTGTCTCCGGCGAACCCTTCGAGGCGTACATCACCACACACCTGCTCGAACCGTTGGGGATGACACACAGCGCAGCCGTACAGCCACTGCCTTCCCACCTGGCCGCTGACATGTCCAATGGCTACCGTTACGCAACCGATAGCTTCAGCGCGGCAGACTTTGAGTGGACAGCGGCGGCGCCGACTGCCCCAATCCGCGGCACGTCCACCGACATCGCCCGTTTTCTCGTGGCCCACCTCAACGACGGCTGTGTAGACGACGTCTGCATCCTACAGGCGGAGACGGTGGCGCAGATGCATCAGCAGCACTTCACCCACGATCCCGCGTTGACGGGTATGGCCTACGGCTTCATGGAGGCAACGGTCAACGGCAGGCGCGTCCTCTGGCATTTGGGTGAAAGCGCTCGATTTTCTACGTTGCTGGCGATCCTGCCCGAAGAAAAGGCCGGCCTGCTCGTCTCCTACAACACGCACATGCCTGCGGGGCGCGATGTGTTGGTGCAATTCGTCGACGCCTTCTTCCCGACGGACCCCATTGTGCCTACTGCTCAGGGGCTGTCGGGGTGGGCAGAACGTGCTGCCTTGTTGCAAGGCACCTACATCTCGTCGCGCACGCCCCATTCCTCGCCGCAGAAGCTGGTGGGCTGGCTGAGCGCGCTGCCGGTGCAGCCCGAAGGTAGCGGCATTTTGAATGTGGGCAATATGCGTTACGTCGAGGTGGAACCGGGCCTCTTTCGCCAGGATAACGGCGACCGCACCCTCACCTACCGCCAGGACGGCGATCAGCTCTGGTTGTTCTGGGGGCCCTTTGCCTACTTCAAAGTGCCCTGGTATCAGACGCCGATGGTGCATCTAGGGCTGGTTATCCTTTGCACTGTGATCTTTGTATTGAGCTGGATTCTTGGGCCGGTCGCCATTTGGCGCAGTCGCCGCCACCAATCTGCACCGACCAAGGACGTGCAAATTGGCATCGGGCTTACTGCTGCACTGGGGCTGCTCAACCTGGGGCTGTTGACCTGGTTCGTGCTGCTCATGCTGAATTACAGCGCAACCCTGGTCTACCCATCGGCGGCGGTTGCGTTCATCACACGTCTTTACTGGCTTGCTGTGCCGCTGACGGCGTCGATTTTGCTGGTGGCGGTTTGGTCTTGGGTGCGGCGTGAAAGTCATTGGGGATGGCGGCTTTATCACTTGACAGCCGGCGTAGCGGGCGTGGCCTTCGTATGGTTTCTCACCACATGGAATCTGCTGGCGGGGTTATCGATCTAGGTAAGCATCCAATGTCGTTAAGTTAAGCGAGGAGCGACATCCTACCCTGAAAGGAACCTGTGGACACGGATTGGGGGAAACACGGATGTTTTGGACGGATCCGTGTTTCCCCCAGTCCGTGTCCACAATTTTCATGCGCAACTTTCATCTACCGTGGCAAACTAGCGGAACATCAAAACAGGAACATGACAGGAGCGGAGCATGTTGCTGGTGGTGCTCCCGATGACGAGGGTACGGATATGGGAATGGCCGTATGCGCCCATGATTAACATGTCCATGTTGGCGGCGGTGACGTAGGTGGCGATGACATCGTCGGCGTGTCCTGGCTGCAAACTGGCGTGGACGTGGAAGCCTGCCTGTGTCAACTTGGCTGCGGCTGCATCCAGGCTGCGCTGATTCTCTGCGTTGACAGTGCCCACTTTGAGGATATGACAGTCCAGCCCGTGTAGCAGCGGGCTGTGGATGAGATAGTCCACGGCCTTGAGCGTGCTGGGGCCGCCGTCATAGGCAATCACAAAGCGCTGCATCTCTCGAAAAGCACGCGCCGTCACCAAGACAGGCTTGTGCGCAGAACGGACCACCCGCTCTAAGTTTGAGCCAAGATGCAACTTGGCAAAGTCTGCCTGTTCCCCGCGTTTGCCCAGGACAATCATCTGGGCGTCGGGCTCCAACTCGTTGATGGTTTCAACCAGTGAACCCCGTCGGTGCAACGTCTCAACCTGGCTGATCCCTGCTTCGGCAAACTGCTCTTTGGCATGTTCCAGGATCAGCTTGCCCTTCTGCTGATCGAGTCGCCCACGGGCTTCATCCACCTGGGTGAGCTTTTCGAGTAAAGCGCTCTTGGCGCCCAGACCGATTGCGCCGCTGAGATCGGCGGGCACCTTGTCTGTGGTTTGCGTCTGCACATGCAACACCTGTACCGGCGCGTTCAGACGATTGCCGGCCCATGCCGCATGGGCGCACACACTGTCGGTATAGACTGAGCCATCGACGAGGGTTAAAATCGGTTGAACTTTCTGAGATCCGGTATTTATGTTCGTCATTGGGGTCCCTTAGTGTTTCACCATGAGTTCGAGCGCCTCTGGTTTGTCGTGGATGGCCAGTTTGTTGACAATGGTCGTGCTGGCTTGGTTCATGCCCACTACTTCAACCAAAGTCCCTTCGCGGCGGAATTTAAGGATCACCTTGTCCAACGCGCCCACTGATGTTAGATCCCACAGGTGCGCCTGCGTCACGTCAATGATCACATGCTCAATCACTTCTTTGAAATCAAAGCCGGCAATAAATTGATCGGCTGAGGCAAAGAAAATCTGACCGTAGACTTTGTAGATCCGTGTGTTGCCGTCGGCAGAACGTTCTGACGGCACGGCGACCAATTCTGAGACCTTGCGCGCAAAGAAGATTGCACTCAGCAAGACCCCCACCGCCACACCTTGTGCCAGATTATGGGTGAAGACGACGACCACCACCGTTGCAATCATCACCAGACTGGATGTTTTGGGGTAAACGGTAAGGTTCTTAATCGACGACCAGCTAAAGGTGCCGATAGAGACCATGATCATCACCGCAACCAGGGCGGCCATTGGGATCTGGCGCACCAGATCGCCCAGTACCAGGATCAGAAAGAGTAAGAACGAGCCGGCAAAAAGGGTGGAAAGCCGCCCTCGCCCGCCGGATTGGACGTTGATCACCGATTGGCCGATCATGGCGCAACCGGCCATGCCGCCAAAGAAGCCGGCGACGATGTTGGCGATCCCCTGACCGGTGCACTCCTGGTTCTTGGCGCTGGGTGTGTCAGTCAGGTCATCTACGATCACTGCCGTCATCAGCGATTCCAGCAGCCCCACCACGGCCAGGGTGGCCGAATAGGGGAAGATGATCATGAGCGTTTCCCAGGTCAACGGGATGTTGGGCAACAGGAAAAGCGGGAAAGTGCTGGGCAACTCGCCCATGTCACCCACTGTGCGTATGTCCAACCCCATGCTGATGCTGAACACAGTTAATGTCACAATGGCGACCAATGGCGACGGCACGGCTTTGGTGACATAGGGAAAGAGGTAGATAATGGCCAGCCCCGCTACAACCATGGCATAGACGACCCAACTGGCCCCATCAAATTCGGACAACTGGGCCATGAAGATCAGTATCGCCAGCGCGTTGACAAAGCCCGTCATCACCGAGCGTGAGACAAAACGTAGCAGACTCCCCAGCTTGAAAACCCCGGCCAGAATTTGCAGGATACCGGTGAGAATCGTCGCCGCCAGCAAATATTCCAGGCCATGATCCCGCACCAACGAAACCATCACCAGGGCCATTGCGCCGGTCGCCGCCGAGATCATGCCCGGTCTTCCACCGACAAAGGCAATCACTACGGCGATACAAAACGAAGCATACAGCCCTACTTTGGGGTCGACGCCGGCAATAATCGAAAATGCAATCGCCTCAGGAATCAGGGCCAACGCAACCACCGTACCCGACAGCAAGTCGCCACGGATATTCCCAAACCACTGGGCTTGAAGACGCGCTACAGACATACAGGTTCCTATCTTGATGTTGAAGGTGATCTGTTAATGGTTATCGCTCTTTTTGTCCCGTTCACTCCTTTCGCTTTGTACATTCTTTTTCTGCGTCCAGGCCATATCCCAGACGACGTGACGGTTGCGGATCACGGCAAAATCGTACCAGCCCAAGATCCGGCTCACCAACTCAACAGACGCCAACAAAAAGAGCACCCAGGCCAACCGTACCGCATTGAACACTTCGAGGACGGCCACTTTGAGCACTGACCGCCTGCGCAGACGGCCCACTGTGTAGCCATACTTGTGCTTCATCCGCAAATAACCTTCGTGACTTTGCCGGCGTTGTGTCACAAAGTCAGAAATCGTCGACGGCGCACTCAGGTAGACGATGGCATCCGGCGCATAGCGCAGTTCCAGCCCACGTTGTACCACCAGCGCTTCGACAAACGCTTCGTCGACTGTTGTGTCCTCAGGCAGGGAGTCGAAAACGCGGCGAAAGGCAATCATCTCACGTAGGCGCGGGATGTCTAAAGAAAGCTGATGCTCCATACGTGTGCGCAGATAGTTGAGCAACCCGGTGATATGGGTCGGCAGGGCGCTCAGCGCCTTTTGGGCGCCCACCATACCGATGCTGGGTTCGTTAAACATGCGCACTAGATTTTCGACCGCGTACTCGTGCGGACGGGTATCGCCCATTTCCAACACACAGATGTCGGTGCGGCACTCCTGTAAGAAGGCGTTGATGGCGTGGGTGCGCCCTCGCCACACCGCTTGCTCGATCCAACGCACCTGTGGGTTTTCCACCGCAAACGACGCCACAATCTCTGCCGTCTTATCGGTGCAACCGCTGACCACCACAATGATCTCGGCGATTTCAACACGGTGCAAGTGTTGGTTGACCAGTGCTGTGAGCAGCGGCAGGATCGTGGCGGCATGGTTATGGGCGATGACGCCGACACTGCACTGTTGGCGTGGACTATCTGCTGTGTACAAGCGACCGACGGACGCTGCGTCCGCGGCTTCTTCGGGTGTTTTTTCAGGCAATGGCGAAATTGACGGCACTGGGTTCATACTCTCCACCCTTCTCCTGGAATCAACTGGTTGGGTCATTGTTTTCAAGTGCAGCGTTTTCAAGTGCAGCCCGAATACTTGATTCACGCGGGCAACCGGCATCGTTAACTGGTGTTATCTTTGGGAATTCAATTCAGTCGATAAGCTATGGGCAGGCAGCCGTACTGTTTCTTCTAAGAATTGTTTCTTCTCGGAGAAGTGCCATACCCTGACAACAAACACAGGCATGGACGCCCGAACCAAAACCGGACGAAGCCATTGAGGGGTTGACAACGAGGAAAGCATTAACTCTACGATACTTTACTACACGGCCATTGATCTACCAAACGGCTAGACTTATTCAGCCGTGGTTGGTTCAAGTAACAACGGGCGTATCTCAATCCCGGGTTGCGCGACGACAGTGCCTGGCAGGGGCTAGGCGCAGAGGCTCTAGCGAGTGATCCACCGGCCTGTGCCAGGCACTGTCTGCCCCCATCCTCAACCGCACCTGGAAAAACAGCACGTTTGGGTCTATCATACACAGTATGATAGACTAGGCTACTGGTGGATAACACCAGGGTGTTATCCACTACCGACGAACGACATCAACTGGGTATTCGAAAGTCTTCCGAACAACTGTGATGGCAAATACTCCGAATTGAGATTCACTTCACTACAGAAAAATGATCACCCTGGCAGCAGGGTCTTTCTGTGTTGGAGATTGTTAATGATTCTGAGTGGACACCCATCCGTTGATAAGGAAAACAATCGCATGATCCAGTTTTTTTATTTCCTCTCACTTGCCCCCTACCTGAAAAACCAAACCAGGAAAAACGCCGTTGGTAGACAGACAGGCGTGTCTCTGCGCGTCTGGGATCTGTGTCGACGGTAAAAGGCGTAGTGTGTGAATGAATAGCAAAAAAGGAGTGACAGGTGAATCGAAATGAGTTATTCGATTTAATTCGGTGGGATTTTCAGGTCAACCAGGGCTGGAGTGTAGACCATTTTCGGGCCAGGTTGCTGCTTGTTGAGATCCGCGTTGAGCAATATCTCTTTTACAAATTGAATCAGATACCAGGTGTGGGCAATGCGTTGTGGTTACTTGTCCGCTTCCTGGGTTCCGTCTATCAATTGCTGCTCTGCGCCTCCAATATCCCAGGCACGGTCAAGATTGGGCGTGGGCTGCGTCTTCCCCATCCACAGAACATCGTCATCGCCTTTCGCAGCGAAATCGGCGAATTCTGCACAATTTACCACGGTGTTTCCATTGTTTGGAATGGCTTTATTAAACCTGTCCCGAATCGGCCCAAGATCGGTGACCGTGTCCTCATCGGCACCCGGGCGCTGATTGTCGGCGACGTCGTCATCGGCGATGACGTGCTCATCGGCGCCGGCGCCATTGTGCCCAAGTCGGTTCCGTCTGAATCCCGCGTCACGAGTGAACCGGCAGAGATCCAGCCACGTCCTTTGCCCGAAGAGAGAACTGAGGGTGGCAGCACAGAGTTTTTGCGCGATCCATACAGCATCTGGCGCACAAAACGTAGATGAAATTCAAAAGCAATCCGACGGAGATGACCATTATCAAACAGCGCAAAGATTTCTTTCTTCAGATTGGGGCGACGTTGCTGGTGTTGTTGCTGATTGCAGGCTGTGGGCCGGAAACCGGCAACAACGTGTCAGAGCCATTGGCGGCGGAACCGACCCGCACCCCTGTGCCCACATTCACCCCCACGCCCCAGCCTGCACAGGACACGCAACCAGTGGTGTCGGTTGCCGACTCCGCCGACTCCGTTGTGGTGGCGGCAACTGCAACACCTGAACAACAGGAAGAACCGTCTCCGCCGCCTGTCGAAGTACCGACCGAGACACCCCTTCCTGAACCAACAGAGGTCGCTCCTCTGCTGACCGTTGCACAGGACGCCGTCAATGTGCGCGGCGGACCCGGCACCGACTATCCCGTGATTGGCGCTGCATCCGCGGGGGCATCCTTTGCGGTTACAGGACGCAATGAAGCAGGAGACTGGTGGCAGATCTGCTGTGTGAACGAACAATCGGGCTGGCTGTTCTCGTCACTTGCCGCCGTTGAAAATGTGGAGAATGTCGGCATCGCCGTCAATATCCCGTCCCTACCGCCTACCGTTACACCTACACCACCCACCGTTGCCGCGCCGGCGGCTGTGTCGGCAGAGGTAGAGGCGCCGGCCGAGAACAGTCCCCCCCCGGCTGATCCGGCTCCGATTCAGAATGTCCCCGGCACTGCCGGCAACTTCGACCCTTCGGCCCAGTACCGCATCGTCCACTACCGTGTGCTAGGCTTCGACGATAACAACGGCGGCATCTTCAACAAAGGGGGGCAACAGTTTATCTTCCTCACGGTGCTCGATGAAAATGGGAACGGCATCGACGGCGTCACCGTCAAAGATGCTGTCGGCGACAAGTTAAACGTCGTCACCGGTAGCAAAGGGCCGGGCAAGGCCGAGATCAAGATGGATTGGGATCCATACAAACTCTACGTGGCCGCCGATCCATCAGGGCCGGTGACAAGCCAGATCTCGAATCAGATGAACAATCCGTTTCCCCATCTTCCCGACGTCATCGGCTTGCTAGGCCCAATCGACAACGAGTACGCCGTCTGCCCGACGCCTGAGATCAACTGCACCCCGCCGTTTTTTACCATACACTTTTCGTACGAAATTACGTTTCGGCGGGTCAATTAGCGCATAGGAATCGACGTGCTTGCCAAGTCGACTTGTTTAGGAAACTGAGATGATCGCCCCTGCACACCTCCTATCAAGATTGGAAGAGATCGGGCGCTCCCTGTCCAAGAAAAGATCCGCCCGTGCATTGATTGGGTTAGGCTCCGTCGGTGTGGACATGGACCGATTGGACGAGTACTCGGATCTTGACTTCTTTGTTGTCGTCGAGCCGGGTAGCAAAGCGGACTACCTCACCGATCTCGCGTGGCTGACGGATGTCGCCGAAGTCACATATGCTTTTCAGAACACAAGAGACGGCCACAAACTGCTCTACGAGGATGGGGTCTTCTGTGAATTTGCCGTCTTCGACGAAAACGAATTGGAGAACGCCGTCTTTTCACCCGGGCGCATTGTGTGGAAAGCAGAGGGGGTTGATTCTGAAATCAGAATGCCTCGCCAAGCTATCAATGAGAAAGCTGTCCCTGCGCTCGATTGGCTGCTGGGCGAGATCCTCACCAACCTGTACATGGGCCTGTTGCGCCATCAGCGAGGTGAAAAACTCTCTGCCATGCGCTTCATACAAGGCCATGCAGTTGACCGTGTTCTAGAACTAGCGGAGCAGATTTACACGGCGGCATCGGGTGGGCAGGACGCATTCAGCATAGAGCGCCGCTACGAGCAGCGGTACCCGCAGATGATCAAGATCTTGCCTGACCTGATGCAGGGGTATGCGAAAAATGTAGAATCGGCCCGATCCATTCTTCGCTTTGTTGACAAGCACACTGTGCTTGATCCCAACATGAGGCGAAAAGTCCTTGCGCTTTGTGACAACGAACAGGCGTAGGCATATGCGCCCGCGCTATGCTACTGTCCTTTGGGGAAGCAATACCTTTGGGGAAGCAATACCTTTGGGGAAGCAATACTGTGAAATACAACACAACACCCACGCCTCTCGGTGTAGGTGTTGTGTTAAGGGCATTCAAATCAATTAACTGATGTCTGTCATTCTGTTGTGGGGGATGTTGTCGCTCTTTGCGCAAAGTTCGCCAGCGCATTGGCGACCGTCTCCAAAACGCTGTCCTGGCCGGTGATGTTATGACGACCGGCAAGGTACTTTGGATCGTTGTAGCCGACGAAAACATCGCCGTTTTCATCTTCCCAGATCAGAAACTTCTGCGGCAGATCAATCGCCACAGTCTGGCTCTCTTGCATCAAGGGCGTACCAAGGTTGGGGTTGCCGGTGATGATCAGTCGCGTCGGACGCAGGTCGAATCCGGCGTTTTCGGCATTGGCGGCGTGGTCAATGACAGCAACTACAATCAGCCCGCGCTCTCGTAGCGCGGCTTCGAGCCGCTCAGTCGTCTCGGCTACACTGCTGTCGCTGGCGACAGTCACCAAACCATTCCCTTCGTGGGTGTCGGCGGCACCGGCGGACGCATCAGACATGGCCGAAGACAGCAAGATCGGTACGGTCTGACAGCTTGCAATGGTCAACATGATCGCGAACAATCCTGTGATCAACAGTGTGGGGCGATGCTTCGCAAATCTCATGGGAGGACTCCTTTTTTGAAGAATGTTGGGTTACAGAATACTCAGTACTTAATGTCATTACGTTAAGGGGTATGGTCGACTGTTGCAGGTTGCAGGTGACACGCGAAGTCACTTCTGCTGTCGTCTGTCGTCCAGCCTTAACTAAATGACATTGACTCAGTACTTTATCCTAATGAGACATTTGAACCTTGGCAGGTAAGCGTGCCTACGTGACAAGGTATATATATTATTTTTCAAGGTAGATCATGGCTATCTCTTTTCTAGATTGATTTTTAGGCGCACAGCATATCAAGGCTTGTGTATCAGGAGTTACATTGAAGCGTCTGAAACACCGGTAGGTTATTCTATGCAACCGGCGCGCTTTCACCGTCCTCAATGTAGCGTGCGAAAATGTAGCGTGCGAAAATGTAACGCGTGAACCTAACCAACTTGGTAGCATTTGGAAACAGACAATCTCACAACAAGAAATGCCTCAACAAAAAATCTCACAACAAGAAATCTCACAACAAGAGCGTGACCTCCACGCTCTTACTGGGCAAGCCGTCACCCTGCAAGACAAGCGTCGTTGGCAGTTCCTCATGGCGGCGACCCTGCTGCTTGGTGTGCTCTGGATCGGCTACAGCCGCGTCCCGTTGACGCTCACCGCGGATCAGAGGGTCGAGTCGCCACAAGTGGGGTTCCTGGCGCCCGACTTTGAACTTGGCTTGACCGACGGCGACACCGTACAGTTGTCAGCCCTGCGCGGCAAGCCGGTTATCATCAACTTCTGGGCAACCTGGTGTGGGCCATGCCGAGACGAAATGCCCGCGCTTGAGCAAGTCTGGCAGCGCTACGGCAAGGGAGATGTGATGCTACTGGGGGTGAACCAGGGTGAAGATTTGCCGACGATTACAGCATTTGCGCATGGAGAAATGGGCGTGTCATTCCCACTGCTCCTCGACAGCCAAATGGACGTGTCTCGGCTCTACAACATTCGCGCTATGCCCACAACCTTCTTCGTCGACGTCAATGGACGCATTCAGGACATCCAAATCGGTGGTCCACTGGATCAGGCGGCGTTGCTGGCGGGTATTGAGAAAGCGCGCCATCCCTGAAAGGCGTAGGTGACCCGAACGATGGTACCTGTTGTGGAAATTCTTGGGTTTACGCTCCCCATTGAGCCGATCTTTGTCTTGCTGGCCTTTTACATGGGCAGCGAATTGGGCGCGCAGGCGCTCCGATCCTGGGCCCCTGCGTCTGGGGACGATTGGGCCAAAGCGTTCGGCAGTGCAACGTTGATCGGTTTCGTCGTCATGCTGATGGGCGCTCGTCTGGCGTATGCAGTGACACGTGCAGATCTCTACATGGCGGAACCAGGGTTACTCCTCTCCCTACACCCAACCGCGCTGGCGATTGGACCAGGGCTGATTTTAGGGATCCTGGCGGCGCTGTGGATGCTGCAACGGCGCGGGGTTCCACTGACCAGATCCGCCGACGCTGCGGCCATCACCGCCGCCTGCGCGTTGACAATCCTCAGCCTGGGTGATTTCTTCAGTGGCGACGCCTATGGTCTGCCCACGCAGATGCCTTGGGCCGTGGAAATGTGGGGGGCGTCGCGTCACCCGGTGCAGCTTTATGTGGCGGTTGCCCTGCTTGCCGTGACGGCGTGGTTGTGGATGCAGCGCCGTGCGGGCAGCGCCGGGCAGACCTTCTGGCGTTTTGTCGCACTCTATAGCCTGTGTCTACTCGTCTTCGACGGCTTCCGGGCCGATTCACCCACATGGCTGGGATTCCGCACGATTCAGATTGCTGCACTAATGACGGCGCTGGCGGCCATGTACGTGTTGCGCAGTTATGGCAGGTTGGTTGCCGTCTCTGAACCCGGCCCGACCCAATAGAGATCCGGCCAGGGCCGGTAGCGGCGCCGGGGATCCCCGGCGCCGCTACCTATCTTAAGCGTTACCCCTCCATCGTATTTGGCGCCAGGATTGGCACCGGGCAGTTGACGACGAATCCACCGGGATGGGTGTCGGGCGTGCCATTGAAGAGTTGTAGTTCTTCGGCCTCAATGGCGGCGCGCAGATCTGCCGCAGAGGTAATAATTCGGGGTTCAATGCCTTCATTCCAGGTCACTGTGAAGTGGTTCCAGAATGGGCTCCAGGCCGGGCTGCCGGCGCTGTTGTCGAAGATAGCAGCTTGGAAGCCCATGACGCCGCTGCCTTCGATACCGTTGCCGAAGACCCAGATCTCATCTGTGCCGCCCAGCTCGGCCAATTCTTGCGACGGCGCGGAAGGCGCAATGCCCATCATCGGCGCCATCGGCACCGCGGATGTGTCGGTAATGATGTAGCGGCTGCCGGGATAGCATTCATGCAGCTTGAATGTGACTGTCATGGCGTCGAGATCAGGCGCGCTGATCAGCGCGCCGGTGCCCAGGTAGCTATCCAGCGCAGTGTCCACCGGCAATTCGCCGCCGGGCCATTTCACCAACGGATAGTTGACCAGTACGCCAGTCGGTTCGAGGGTCACGGCCTCGCCTGCGTTCTGGACGGCTTCGGCGGAGGAGAGATCGGCGCTGTCATCGTTGACCGTCACATTGACGATCTCGAACAACGAGATGAAGTCTTCATCCGCCGGCGTCCTGGCGATGACAGGTGCACGACCGTCATCGAAGTTGTACAGCATGTTACGCCACTCTTTGCCGCCGGCCACATTGAGCAACGGCACAAAGACCAGGCCGTTTTCCTCGGCAAAGGCGGGATCGCTGGCATCGGTGCGGATGAAGTAGGCCGATTCACCGTTGTAGGTGGCCTCGTGCAGCGTAAAGGTGACATAGCCGAAATCACCCGGCCATTCATCGCTGGTCAATGCGTAGTCGACGACATCACTCACAATGACCTGGACGTCATCTGCCATAGGGGCCGGTGCTTCTGTTGGTGCAGTTTCGGGCATTGCTGTAGGCGGGACGGCGGTGGCGGCTGGGGCTGGAGCAGACGGCATCGGCGCCGCACAGGCAACCAGTGCCACTGCGCCGCTACTGAGCGCAGTGAAGCGTAAAAACTTTCGACGAGACATGGATTGCATGGCCATACGTTTCCTCCTGGGATGGGTGGACAAAAACTGCGACGATGGAGGGGCGTATAGCGAAGTCGAAACGTCCGGTTGCGCGTGGAACATTGACACGTTAGGAGAGTTGTGTCAACATTAGCGACAACGCAGGCGATTCCAATTCGCTGTGCGCTACCCGAAAAGTGCTCACGGATCTCTTGCCGGAGGATGTGAGCACTTTTCTTTTGCCCTTTCATCATAGACGAGTAGACGCCTCGACAGTGTAACAGCGTCTACACAAGAAGGATCCAAAAATCTTTACATCGTTGAACTCGACGCCCGCGCCTTCCGTAAAATGCTCCTCGTTGCTGTATGCTCCTCGTCATTTTCCGCCAAGAGACGCGCCGCTCAGATAGCCGATATACGCGGGGACAAGAGGAAGCACACAAGGGCTGAGGAAGCTGATGATGCCGGCCACAAACGCCAGCGGCATGGCACTGACGATGTTGGGATCCAGTGCATTGATGACGCCGATGTTGGCGGTGAAGCCTGTTTCCAGAACAAGCACCCACTCGTTTAAGAACCCAAAAGCGGCGGTGAGACGCTGTAACCGCTCACTCCAAAGCAACCAGGCCACCGTGAGCAGGAAAACACCACTCACAATACTTACCACGTTCGAGTAGCGGTTCATCCTACGCAGAATGCCGGTTGCCCGGCTCAGCGCCAGACCGGCGATCAAGAACGGAATCCCTAATCCCAGGCTGTAAATCGCCAGGAGCAACGATCCTTGCCAGATCGTCGTCGAACTCGATGCCATGAACAAAATACTCGCCAGGATCGGCCCGATACAGGGTACCCAGCCTGCGCTGAAACTCATCCCCATCAACGCGCTGCTCAAATAACCGAAGTTGCGTTTCACCTTGTGCATCTCGGTGATGCGCCGCTCTGTGTAGAGCAACGTGTTGAAGAAGGCAAGCACCGCTACAACCGATCTGGCCACGCGGTTGGTCTGTAAATCGGCGCGTTCGGAAATACGGTCAATCAACCAACGAAAAACGCCCAACGTCACCAGCCCAAAGATCAACAGCAGTACGGCGCCGAACTTCTGTAAGATCAAAAAGTATTGGTTCAACCCCTGCCCCAAGAAGACGGCGGCCGGCCCAAACAAAAAGGTAAAGACCACAGAAAATCCCACCACAAAGGCCAACGCATGGGAAAACGTGACACTCCGGCTGACCGTTCGAGCTGGCTGCGACGAGGCTTGCGGTTGTGGCTGCTCTTTACTTTCACTGATCACACGCGCCATGTTTTGTCCTTTGGTGGGGGGAATCACATTGATAACGCCTGCACGATAATGCCTCTACCATAGGTCTTTTTCGGCGACAACCAATGTAAAGCTCCCTACCTACCGGCGAAACTGCTTGAGCCGATAGGTAGGGAACTTCGCAATTTTTCAAATTCAATAGGTCACGAATTTGACGTGGAGTAAGCATTCTCAGATGCCGGGCGGACCTGAATAAGCCGCATCTGAGGATGCTCTCTCCACATTTTCGCAGAGAATCGTAAACTATCGTTTTTTCTCTGGCTTCTCTTCAACCAAATGCTTCCCGAAATTCTTCGACTGCTTTCGGCCCGTTTCTCTCCAGACCACGATAGAATTCCTCGCGATCATTGATGCGATAGTCCAGCCGCTCGACGCGGAACGGTGTCATGCGTACACCGCTGCGTCGCCGCTCGATCACCTCAAGGAAGTAGACAATCGCGTTTTCGACACTGTTGGCGTCGGTCCAGTCGGACTTGTAGATGGGGATGCCGGAGCGGTTGAAGATCCACGTCATGTTGGGCATGGAGCCGTACGCCCGGTGACAGGCGCCATCCAGCGCGTCCACGAGGATGGGGCGGTTGACGCCCAACTTGTCGCGCAAGTCGGCGGCGTGGCGGAACTTCTGCGCCATCGACGTGAGGTGAAGGTAGAACTCTCCAGGATGCGCTTCGTAACTGTAGACGAAGATCGACCCGACATTCTGATCGGCGAAACGCTCCGCCACTGCATTCATGGATGGCGCCGCCATCCCACAGTATGGTCAGGTGAAGCTGCCGAACTCAACAATGGTATACAGATTTTCGGCGCAGATTGTCGCCAGCGAAGTCTCTGCTTCGTCCAGCGTCCACAGTGGGAAATCGGGTCGGCTTTGGCCCAACACCGGGCTGTTGGCGAAATTCATCCAAGGCTCGAACTTGTCGGGCACAAATGCATCGTAGTTATAGCGTGTGACGAGATCGTCGGCGTGCATGGTCTGAGCTTTCTTGTGGAAGAGGGAGAAAACGGATTAGGAGAATTCCCGAATTGTGCCTGCCGACGTGGCAGTCGTCAACAAATCGAGTGCGGCGGCCAATACCGCCTGATGACGTTCTCGATCTTGTGGATAGCCCAACGGACGCCCCATCGTGTGTGGCGTCACTAGCAGACGCGGCACGTGCATCGCCTCCAGTCGTCGTTGAAATGCCTTCACGGCAATGATCACAGTTGGCATCCCCGCCTCTTCCAGTACCCTGGCGACGTGTCCCACGGACACGTGACAGACCGGTCAGACAGGCACCAGCAGTGCGGCCTCAGCCCCGTCTGCCTGTAACCGCTGCGCCCATTCGGGGGCCGTCTTCTTGACCAACGGCGTCTGCGCGCAAGCCCCGACAAAAGAGTAAGCGGCGCTGGTCAAGCTGCCCAGCCGCCCCTCCGCAACCAGTTCGCGCAGAAGTTCGATTGGCAGTGCAACATTGGCGTCCTGCTGTGCGGCACAGATGTCATAACCGCCATGGCGCACACGCAGTTCGCTCTTCGGCGTGTTGAACGGAATCTCAGACAGGGTGGGTGCTTCGCGCAGGAAGTCGTCGATCCGGTCGATGGCCTTGGCTTGTGTCATCTTTTCAATGCCAAACGGCCTTGGATCGTCACCGGCGACGAAGTGACCGCTTGACGTTAACAAGGTCAGTTTCGCGTCGGACAGGTTACGCGTGAACGGCGTAAAAGGACCCTCGTCGTATGTCCATCCTTTGACGGGGGCGTATCCGCGCACCTGCCAATCAAAGACATGTTGAGCAACCGGGCTGTAGTCGCCACTGTCGGCGGCATAGCCCAATTTCCAGAGCAGTTCCTGAAAAAACTGGGCGACTTCTTCCTCCGAGAACTTGGATAGGAACTTGAAATTGAGGTCTGTACGAGAGCCGTAGGAAAAAGACGAGGCAAACGTTTTGAGTGATTCTTCGGTGGTTGTACCAGATTCGGGTGTTTCCGACATGAAGCATCCTCATACTTTCTGTGGATTGGGGTGATCGGCTTTGGGTTTCAAGTGCGAAACGTCACGCGGATAGGGTGATGAAGGCGCAAAAACAGCCTTGATGTGAGGCGTTGCAGGTATCGTTCTCGCTAGAGATCGTTGGGTTCAATCAAGAAGGGTGCGGGAATCCAGCCGCTCTGTTTTTCTGCCAGATCAATGGTTTCGACGAAGAAATAATCTAGTTCAGGATTCGATTGGCTGAGAACAATTTTGACCCGTGTGTTGGGGTAGACCTGTCCTGTGATTTCTGAGCGCAGGTGACTGTTGTATAGATAGACAACAGGCTGCACCAACTCTCCGTCATGTTCTCCGGTGACAAGACCGGGATCGTCGGTCCAATACGGTTCAGGGATGCCGCACAGCAAAGGATCCGGGTTGTCGGAAAAAGGCAAGGGTGGGATCTCATTAGGGATGGCCGCCGTCGGCGCTTTGCTGACGTAGTCGATGGCAACGCTTGGCCGGCTACAGGCCGTCATCACCAGCACCAACAGGACGAGTAAAATGTGCCGAAGCATAAAACCTCCTAATACGATCCAAGATGACCGGCAACCTGAACGTTGCCGCCATCTATGTACTTTTGGAACGTGGGATCCGTCACAACGACAAAGTTGCTGCTGCCATGCTGATTGTACACATAAGCATCGGCCTGTGTGTCGTTGAACCATTCTTTGCCGTCGCGTAGATAGCGAAATTGGTAGACACGCCCCACTTCCAGTTCCACAGTTAACATCCAAATGCCGAAACGATTGTGCTCAAGTGGGTGAGATGTCTGATTCCAGTCGTTGAAATCACCCACCAGGTGGATACTTTCCGTCCACAGGGTGGCGGGTAGGTGAAAGGTCACCTTGAGCCGTCGTTGATCTCCACGATTGATGTAACATTTGTCGATCATCGAAGCCCTCCTTTTGTCGGCAAATTGCCAGTATCCTCCCACTCTCTCCCCATCCTATGCCTTGCCCTACGCAAACTAATGTAACGCCCCCAACATGATTGGGCATGGACCGGCGCATTTCAACGGACCGTAGCGAACACATATTTCTCTGATGTTGGCGCTGTTACAGTGTGAATCTCCCCTTGACCTCTAGCATACCCCTCACCCACACACAATTTCCCCACGCCGACCGCCGACGTGACGATCCCAAGGGGAGAGTGATTCACAAATCAAAAAGGAGAAAAAAAGTGGTTTTCTTGTGAGAGAATGAAGTTGTCGAAGCAACAAACCTCACAAAAAAACCACAATGAAAACTATACACCAAAGCGAAGCGGATGTCACGAAATACGAAAA
>WGMT01000081.1 GCA_016124945.1 bacterium
CACGGATTGACAGGAGTTCAGAGAAGGATGTTTACCGCAAAGGCGCAAAGAACGCAAAGGGCAGAGGAGAGAATTGGACACGGATTTCACGGATTGACAGGAGTTCAGAGAAGGATGTTTACCGCAAAGACGCAAAGAACGCAAAGGGCAGAGGAGAGAATTGGACACGGATTTCACGGATTAGAAGGATTTCCAGAAGGATTGCCGATTTTTCCTCTGAATCCCGATAATCCGCGTAATCTGTGGATCTGACTCTTCTTCTGCCCTTTGCGTTCTTTGCGCCTTTGCGGTGTTTTTCTGTCTCACAGTCCAAGTTCGGCGATCTTGGCCCGTTTGAAGAAGCGGCGGTAGGCGCGGACTTCGGCCAGTTGTTCGTCGAGTTCGGCTTCGAGGATCTGCCGCTCAATTTCGTCGAGCGCGTCACCGTCGGCGGGGGCGATGCGCACCACGTCGCCGCCTTCCCATTCGACGAGGCGGATGAGCTTTTTGACTTCGAGCCAGCGCAGGCTATGACGGATCACCGCTTCGGTTGTCGCAATGCGGGCGGCCAGGCGGTCGATGGGCAGGCGGCTGTCGCGTCCGAGCGCGTATTTGGCCATTCCCGCCACGTTCTTGAGGACGGCGTCGAGACTGTCGTCGCTGGTGGCTTGACCCACCAAATAGAGTTCGGCGGGGTCAACTGTCTCAACGAGCCAGGATAGTAAATCTCCCGAAGGCGGCACACTCCACACCACAAGCGGACGGCCCGCGGCGGCGGCAGGTGCTTCAAGCCGCGAGTGGAAGGGGATGTTGCCCAGCGCCGCGCCCTCGGCCAGCCAGAAGGCGTCGGCGGGGAGATCGGCGGGCTGCACCATCTCGGCGCGCAGATCGTGGACCTGCATCCGCTTCGGGGCAACGTCGACAACTTCGATGCTCTCCACCTCAGCGGCGCGGCTGTCGACGTAGCCAAGTTGCAGTGACCGCTCGCCCTTGTACTCGTTGATGCCAAGACCATAGGCGAAGTCGATGGGGCCTTCGGGAAGCACCACGTCAGCCCCGCGGAACCAGATCACGGGCTGTTTGCTGCCCTTTTCGTCGGCCAGGAGCAGGCGACGATGGGTGCCGTCTTTGCCGATGCGGCGGTCGTCGACGACGGTGAGGCGGCGGCTCATGAAGACGGGCTTGGCGTTGCCGTTGCCGAAAGGACCAAGCCGTTCGATCTGTTCGACGAGGGGCAGATCAAGATCGATGAAGGGGATCTCGGCGTCGATGCGCAGCCCTTCGGGGCCGGCTTCGATGCGGTGATGCTCGATTTGGCGGCTGAGTTCGCGGCGGAAGTGATCGATGTTCTCGGCAGGCAGCGAAAGACCCGCTGCGCCGGGGTGTCCTCCGTGGCCCAGAAGCAGATCGGCGCAGGCGGCAATCGACGCGCCGATGTCGACGCCGGGGGTGCTGCGGGCGCTGCCGCGGGCGGGTTCGCCGGGCGGGTTGAGCATGAGGACGGTGGGCTTGTTGAACTCTTCGACGATGCGCGAGGCGACGATGCCCACGATCCCGGCGTGCCACTGTGGGTGGGCGAGGACGATGGCGTTGAAGTCGAGATAATGTGGGTTGCGCTCGATAATGTCCATCGCCGTGGCTGTAATTTGATGGGTGAGCAGGCGGCGCTGGCCGTTGAGCCGTTCCATAATGGCGGCCAGTTCACCGGCGCGGATGGGATCGCGGGTGGTGAGCAGATCCACGGCGACGGTGGCGTCTTCGAGGCGACCCAGAGCGTTCATGCGCGGGCCAAGTTGAAAGCCGATGTCCTCGGCGTTGAGGACGTTGGGGTTGATGCGGGCGTTGTTCATCAACGCCTGCAAACCCGTGCGCTGGGTGCGGCGCAGCCGTTCCAGGCCACGCTGGAGCAGATAACGGGCGTCGTTCACCTGCTCGGCCACGTCGGCGACAATGCCCAGCGCCACGAGATCGAGGTACTTTTCGGCTTCGTCCTTCCTATCGGCCAGTTCGTAGAGGCGCTGCACCAATTTGTAGGCCACGCCCACGCCGGGCAACGTGCGCAGGGGATCGCCGGGAAGCTGGAACTTGGGGTTGACGATGGCGTCGGCGCGGCGCACGCTGACCAGGCCGACGTCGGCGGCGTCCTCGGCGCAGGGGGGATCGACGCCCAGTTGGCAGCCGGCGAATTCGGCGGGTAGATCATGGTGATCGGTGATGACGACGGTGAGGCCGTAGTCCTTGGCCAGCCCCACACCGTCGGCGTCGGCGATGCCGGTGTCACAGCTTAGGAGCAGACCGGGCTGGAAGCTGGGATCGGTCAAATATTCGGTGAGTTTGGCGACGCGGATGCCATGGCTTTCGGTAAAGCGGTTGGGCACGTGGAAGCGCACCTGTTCGTCGCTGCTCAGATCGCGCAGCGCCGCCACGAGGAGCGACGTGCTCGTCTGCCCGTCGACGTCGAAGTCGCCCCACACGAGGATCTTTTGTCCTTGAGCGAGGGCGGCGTGAAGGATGTGGGCGGCGCGTTCCAGCCCCACCAATGCCGACGGCGGTGCCGGCGTGTAGTGGTCAACATCGAGGAAGGGCAGCGCCTTGGCCGGTGTGTCAAAGCCGCGCTGCGCGAGTAACATCGCCACGAGGGGATGTCCTCCGACGGCGGCGCGCAGATCTTCGGTGGGTTGGGCCGGTGGGAGCAAAATCCAAGATTTGGGCAAGATTGGATGTCCAGTTTTGGAGGTGATTGGTGATTAGGTTTTGGTGATTAGGTTTTGTTAAGCAAGTTGATTTCAATATCGGCATCACTCGTTGAGCAAGATCCCAATCACCAATCACCTACTCCATCAGTGCAGTGCTTAACGCGTCACTCAATGTTCGCATGCCGAGGACTTCGATGCCTTTGGGTAGATCGTCCTTGCGGCGGAGGGCGCTGCGCGGCACGATGGCGCGCTTAAAGCCAAGTTTTGCGGCTTCGCTCAGCCGTCGCGGTAGGTGACTGACACTGCGCAGTTCGCCGCTTAGCCCCACTTCGCCGATGATGGCCAGATCGGCGGCGATGGGCAGGTTGCGATAGCTACTGGCAATCGCCGCCGCCATCGCCATGTCGGCGGCGGGTTCGCCAATCTTCAAGCCGCCGATGACGTTGACGAAAATGTCTTGTACGGCCAGGTTGATGCCGACGCGTTTGCTGAGGACCGCCGTCACCAGCAGGAGGCGGTTAAAATCGATGCCGTTGCCTGTTCGCCGCGGCTGGCTGAAGGCGGTGGCGCTGCTCAATGCCTGAATTTCCACGAGCAGTGGACGGCTGCCTTCCATGGGCACGGCAATGGCGCTGCCCGACGCGTTGGGCAAGCGTTCCGCCAGGAAAAACTCCGACGGATTTGCCACTTCTTCCATGCCCCGTTCGCCCATCTCGAAGACGCCCACTTCGTTGGTGCTGCCGAAGCGGTTTTTGATGGAACGCAGCAAGCGGTAGCTGTGGAAGCGCTCGCCTTCCAGTTGCAACACAGCGTCGACCATGTGCTCCAGGACGCGCGGCCCGGCAATCGTCCCCTCTTTGGTGACATGACCGACGAGGAAGAGCGGCACATTTTGATGTTTCACCAGCCGCAGCAGATGCGCCGTACAATCGCGCACCTGTGAGACTGTCCCTGCGGCGCTGTTGCTGGCACTGGAGTGGATCGCCTGTACCGAATCGACGATGATCAATGCCGGCTGTACTTCGAGGATCCGCTCCATAATCTGCTCCAACACCGTGTCCGACAGGATTAGCAGATTCGGCTCGCGGATGCCAAGGCGCCCGGCGCGCTGGCTGATCTGGTAGGCGCTCTCCTCCGCGCTGACGTAAAGGACCTCGCCCACCTTCTGCGCCACTTCCGCCGCCATCTGGATCAAGAGCGTGCTCTTGCCGATGCCGGGATCGCCGCCCACAAGGATCCCCGCGCCGGGGACAATGCCGCCGCCCAGTACACGGTTCAACTCGCCATTGCTCAACACAATCCGCCGTGACGGTTCCGTGGGGATATCGGGCAGCGAAAGCGGTTGTGGCGCGCCCAGGTTCATCAACGCGCCGTTGTTGCGGCTAACGGGCGAATCGTCCATCACCATCTCTTCCAACGTGTTCCACTCGTTGCAGTCGGGGCATTTGCCCATCCACTTCATCTGCGCGCTGCCACACTCGGAACAGACGTAGCGGATTTTGGTTTTGGCCATGATGGGGCTCGCTTTCTGGGAAGACGACGGACGACGGACGACGGACGACAGACGAACGTAAAGCGTGTTGGTCGCGTTGCATGGTTGCGAACAGGTGTTCGGTGTATTTTAGCAAATCGGGGGGATGGTGGTCAATCTTGGGGGGAGGGTACGGAATAGAACGCGGATTGGGCGGATCGAGCGGATCTGGGCGGATGATTCAGAGGGAATCCGTCAAATCAGCTCAATCCGCTCAATCCGCGTTCTATTTCTGGCTGCCTTCTCTGCCGCTCTGTGCTCTCCGCGGTGAATTTCTTTGACTTCTTCTTGCAGAGATCCGAAGATCGCGTCGCCGTGGAGTTCGTCTAGGTGGACTTTGAGGATCTGGTTGTGCAGGTCGATCCCCTGTGGCGCGTGGACGAGGACGCGTAGATAGTTGTCGGTGTGTCCACCCCAGAGCAGCATGTCGGGCAGATCGTCTACCTCCTGGCCGCGCCCCTCGAAGAGGACGGGCCGCACGTCGCCCACAAAGCGGCGGCGTTCGGCGCGTCCGGTGCGTTCCACCACTTCGTGCAAACGGCGCGAGCGTTCTTTTTTCACCGTCTTGGGCACGGCATGGTTGAAGCGAGCGGCGGCTGTCCCCTGGCGGGCGCTAAACGGGAAAATGTGGGCGTGGGCGAAGCGCATCTCTTCTACGAAATGTGCGCCGTCCTCAAAATTTTGCTCGGTTTCGCCGGGGAAGCCGGTGATCAGATCGGTGGTGAGGATCACATCGAGGATGGCGGCGCGGGCGTCGTTCACCAGTTGGCGGAAGCTGTCTATGGTGCAGCGGCGCGCCATGCGGCGTAGTTGGGTGTCGGTGCCGGCTTGCAGGGGCAGATGCAGGTGTGGGCAGAGCCGTTCTGGCCACTGTTGCCACAGGTCAAAGAAGCCGTCGGCAAGTTCCCACGGTTCCAAGCTGCTCAGGCGCAGACGGGGAATGTCGGTGTGGGTGAGGATGGCCGATGTCAATTCCTTCAGGTCGGAGGCCGCTGCGCCGGGGAGATCGCGCCCATATGCGCCCAGGTGGACGCCGGTGAGGACAGCCTCACGGTAACCGTCTTCGGCCAGCCGTTGCACCTCGGCCACAATGTCGGCGACGGTGCGGCTGCGGCTGTCGCCGCGGGCGATGGTGACGATGCAGAAGGTACACTTGTTGTTGCAGCCGTCCTGCACTTTGATGAAGGCGCGGGTGCGTCCCCAATCGCTGATCGTCGCATGGAAAGGATTGCCGTCCGGTTGCAAGCGCGCCACGTCATCGGGATCGTCGAAATCGGCGCTCCACGGTTCGAGCAGGGCGTGGAGCATCTCTTTCTCTGTGTTGTCTGCCACCAGCGCTACGCCGGGCAGTGCGGCCACTTCGTCTCGTTCCAGGGTGGCGTAGCAGCCGGTGACGGCGATGCGCGCCGTTGGGTTGGCCTTATGCAACTGGCGGATGGTCTGGCGGCTTTTGCCGACGGCCTGCACTGTGACCGCGCACGTGTTGAGGACGATCACCTGTGCGTCCTCGGCGGCGGGGACAATGTGGTGCCCGGCTGCCTGAAGGCGACCGGCCAATGTGTCATTTTCGCTGAAATTGAGGCGGCAGCCCAGTTGTTCCAAAAAGATGCGCATGGCAGAAAATTGGCTATGCTTCAGGTAGTGACCTGAAGCTAAACAGTCGAAAAAGGAAATGGTTTGGCGAAGAACGGCCCCCAGTATAGCACAAAAGTTTGTTGTAAACCTATCCCCTTGTCTAGGGGATCAGAAAAAAAAATGTTGTAGATTGCAAATGCAAAAAACGCTATTCTCCGGAGCCGGGTGCGCACCCCTTAATTAAATTAAAGCGCATCCCGCTCCGGATTTTATTTTTGGGAAAAAAGAAACTGGGCTTGGCTGCGCAATCTTCCCATGCGCACCAGCCCAGGTTTCGAGGAGGATGCCTGCCGTTTTCTTCGTTACGGCAGGACTGGATAAGTGAAAAAAGAGGGAACACGACCACCGCCCGTATGATAACCATCCGGTTTGCCCCAGGGTGGTTCCCTCTTCAACAGGATACCGGGTCAATGTTTACAAACGGTTGCCGAGTTGTTAGCAGTTGGTTAAGGATAGAACGCGGATTGAGCGGATTTGGCAGATTTCAGCGGATTTCCAGAGTCAAAGGGAAATCTGCTCGGATCCGCCCGATCTGCGTTCAGTTTCTCTCACCCGCTTAATTCCATGACCAATCCCGTCAGCAGCGCGGCGCGGCCGGCGATTTGATCGACTTCGATGTGTTCGTGATCGGCATGCGCGCCGTGACCGGGGACGCCCAGCCCATCGAGGGTGGGGATGCCCAGCGCGCCGGTGAGGTTGCCGTCGCTGCCGCCGCCGGTGCCGCCTTCTTGCAGGTCGAGGCCAAAGGGACGACCGATCTCCTGCGCTTGGCGGAAGAGTTCGCGGGTGATGTGATGTTCCAATGGGGGCCGGTTCTCGCCGCCTTCGACTTCGATGCGGGCGTCTTCTAGAACCGGCTGCAAGTTGAACATGGCCTGGCTCACACGATCCAGTTCACTCTGCGACCAGACGCGCAGATCGACAATCGCCTCCGCTTCGGCGGCGACGACGTTGGGCCGTGTGCCGCCGGAGACAACGCCGACGTTGAGCGTCGTGCCTTTGTCCCAGTTGCTGAGGCCGTGGATGCGCAAAATCTGGTGCGCCAATTCCTGAATGGCGCTGATCCCCTTTTCGGGCTCTACGCCGGCGTGGGCGGCGCGGCCGATGATGCGCACGCGGAAGTTGCCGCTGCCCTTGCGTGTGGTCTTGATGACACCGCCCGGCAGGGGAGACTCCATCACCAGCACGTAGGCGGCGCGGCGCGCCTCGTCTTCGATGAGTTGGCGTGAGGTTTGGCTGCCCACTTCTTCGTCCGACGTGGCCAGGATCACCACGGGGCGTGGCAGTGTGAGTTTGAGATCCTGTACCCCGCGCAAAAGGTACTCGGCCAGCGCCAGGCTCGACTGCATGTCAAAGATGCCGGGGCCGTAGGCCCATCCCTGCTCGTCGACGCGGAAAGGATGGGTTGCCAGTGAGCCAACCGGCCACACTGTATCGAAGTGACAGAGGATCAGCGCCGGTTTCGCGGTGGGATCGGCCACGAATGCACTGTCCGCAAAGACGGCGCGCACGTGGTTGCCCCGCTCGCTGTTGGCGATTACCTCCGTCTGCGCGCCGGCTGCTCGATAGCGTTCGGCCAGCTTGTCGGCAAAGGCATCCAAGCGCGCCTTGTCGTCGCTGGGGGTCTCGTCCTCGACCAACTGGCGAATGACAGCGAGGATCTCTGTTTGTTTCTGTTCGAAATGGGATAGGATGGCGGCGTGGTTCACGCGGTGTCCTCCGGGTTGGTGGGTAAGTGTTGAAGCGGTGAAGCGGTGAAGCGTTGGAGCGTTGGAGCGGTGAAGCGGTGAAGCGGTGAAGCGGTGAAGCGGTAAAGCGTTGAAGCGGTAAAGCGTTGAAGCGTTGAAGCGTTGAAGCGGTAAAGCGGTAAAGCGGTGAAACGATAAGCGGTGAGCGGTGAGCGTTCCAACGTTCCAACGCTTCACCGCTTTACCGCTCCAACGTTCCAACGTTCCAACGTTCCAACGCTCCAACGTTCCAACGCTCCAACGTTCCAACGTTCCAACGTTCCAACGCTCCAACGTTCCAACGTTCCAACGCTCCAACGTTCCACCGTTCCAACGTTCCAACGTTCCAACGCTCCAACGTTCCAACGTTCCAACGTTCCAACGTTCCAACGCTCCAACGTTCCAACGCTTTACCGCTCCAACGTTCCAACGCTCCAACGCTCCAACGCTCCAACGCTTCAACGCTTCACTGTCCGAATCCAAAATCCATTGCGCTGAAAAATAGGGGGATCATCACGATGGCGCCGATGAGGATCGTGGCGATTTCGATGTAGACCCAGCCCTGCGCGGCGCGCATCCAAATACGGGCTTTGTTGGTGTCGGCGCGTTCTTTCTGCACGCCCACGTATTTGACGGTGTACTGCTCCTCGGGGCGCACCTCTTCCAGTGGTTGTACATCCCAGCCGGCGTTCTGGAAAAGAGATGGAAACGAGGTCACCAGGCGGTGGGCGAGGTAGCCAAAGGGCAGCACGATCAAGAATAGGTAGATCAGTGTGCCAAGTAGGGCATCCAGCCAATACCAAGGGATGGGATCGAAGAAAGCAAAGAGATCAACCCACAACCAGCCCACAAAGAGGATCATAGGCGACGCCAGAACCCAGTTGAAGAGGCCATTGGCGACGGGTGTGGCTTCAACAAGCAACGACGGGACTTCTTTGCGTTGCAGGTGATTGGGGTTTTCGTTTTTTGTGATGCTTTCGTTTTTTGTAATGTTCTCGTTTGCCGGCATGCTATCGTTTACGTTTTCCATGCTTTGATTTCTTTTGGGGTTGGTCGTCCAATTTCGGTTTGGGTGGACGACGGCGTTTCGTCGGTTTGAAGGGAGGCGTCCAGGTAGGATCGTCTTGGTTCATGCCGTCGCCGTCCGAGAAAAGACGCATCCAATCGTCGAGATGGGCGTTGGCGACTTCGGGGGGCGGCTCTCCCTCCGGCGGCACGGGACGTTTTGGGGGCGTGCGCGTCGGCTGCACCGGCCCCTCGAAGATCTTCTCGATGAACTCGTCTGAGCGCCACACTTCCACGTCGTGGTATTGGGCTTCCAGGCGCAGCGCGGCGTCGTTCGTCACCAGGATCAGATCCTTTTTGGGTGACTGCACCCGCCGTTTGATCAAGTCGTCGGCGTCGGTGGGGTTGCGGGCGAAGCGCACTTCCACGCCGCCGCCGCTCAGATTGGCGGATCGGCCTTCGGTAATGCCGTGATCGAAGATCACCTCGATCTTGCCGGCGTAACGGCTCCTCCACGCACGTAGACGGGCCACCAATTTCGCTTCATCATCAACATCGCTTAGCCGAATGTCGGAAAAGACATTTGAACCGATTAAGTTGTGGCCGTCGATCAAGAGTGGCACGTAGAACTCCCAAAAGAGAGATGATTGAAGAATAAAGATTGGGTTAAGGTTCAAAATTCCAATGAAGAATCTGCGCCGCTTACCAATCTTTATTCTTCATTCATTTTTTTGTTCTTTTTCCGCCAACGTATCCCCACTGGATACCCAACCATCTTTGCCACGTCGCCCACCACCCGGATCACAGGGACAAGCAAGGCCGCCGTCCACCAGGCTGTGGGCGAAAGATCATGGCCGATGCGGCCCAATCGCCGCCACGGACGGGCGCAGTAGACCACTACACCGGCAATCAGCCCTAGCCAGCCCAGCCGGCGGGCGAAAAAGCCCCAAAAGGCGTGACCAAGCAGAGCGGGCAACACCACACCGTAGGTGACATAACGAATCACGTGACGTTTGCGCCAGAGATCGGCCTTGCCGTCGCCGCGGGCGTAGCGGTAGTACTGAGTCCAAAAGCTGCGCAGCGTAGAGCGTGGCCGAAAGTAAACCCGCGCCGCGGGCGCCCAAGCAAAGCCACTTGGCTGATGCGGCGTCAGCGCGTTGATGCCGAAATCGAAGAGCAGATCCTCGCAGTAGTCGAGCCATTCAGGATAGCCGCCAACCGCCGTCCACGCTGCTTTGGTGAAAGCCACCGAGCGACTGCTGGGCAAAAAGCGCTGTGGATCGATCTCATCTTCCAGCGGCAACACTGTGGCTGCCATCGCCGTCTCGAAAGTACTCGCCGGATCGGGGACGAAGAAACCGGCCACCGCCTGGATGGGTTTCCCGGCCCGTTCGGCCTGCTCAAACGGCGCAATCAACGCTTCCAGCCAGCCCGGATCAAGGCGCACGCCTGCATCCGTCGCCGCGATGATCGGTCCACGCGCGGCGGCGATGGCCAGGTTGCGTCCACGGCTAATGTTGGCGCCCGGCTCCACAAGAATGCGCAGGTTAGGCAGACGTTCGCGGTAGCTCTCCAAAATCGCCACCGTCTCATCCTGGCTGCCGCCGTCACAGATTACCACTTCGTCGGGTTGCCGTTGCTGCGCCACCACCGAATCCAACAACCGGCGCAGGCTTTCTCCTTCATTGTAGACCGTTGCGATGAGGGATACCGTGGTTGTCTCTCCTTTTGGGTAGATTGTGATTGGGGATTGGGGATTGGGTTTCGTCAACACTTAGTGATGCCAATGGACAAAACTGCTTGTCGACATATCCCCAGTCCCCAATCCCCATCACCCCATTCTGCCGTAGATTCCCTAGACGATCAATTCTCCGCTGATTGTCTTTGCGTCTTTTTCCCTGCTATAATGCGCTTGCGCTGGACTAGGGCGATACCGGCGCGGTCTGCCACGCTTCCTCTGAACAGTCAAGATGCTTTCATTTTGCGTGTGCGTGTGCAGTGCAATTCAGGACACCTCCTTGAAAAGGCAACAGCCCCCTAGAAGGGATCGGTTTGTAAATGGCCGAGCGTATTTATGTCGCTCTGGACCTGGAAACCACCGGGCTGGATAGCAGCCGCGATGCGATCATCGAGATAGGTGCCGTGCGCTTTCATGGCGACACCGTCTTGGATCGCTTCGCTACTTTTGTTCATCCACAGCGTCCTATCCCCTTGCGTGTGCAACAGATAACGGCGATTACGGATCGTGATGTGGCCGATGCGCCCACCATCGATGCTATCGCCCCTGAGTTGCTTGCGTTTGTGGATGGCAATGTCCACGCGGTGGTGGCGCACAACGCGCCTTTCGATCTTGGCTTTTTGCAGCGGGCAGGCATTCACTTTCACCACCCTGCATTGGATACACACGAACTCTCTTCGATTGTGCTGCCTGGGATGTCCAGCTACAGCCTGGGCGAACTCTGCCGCCAACTGAAGATCACCCTGCCCAATGCGCACCGTGCGCTGGATGACGCCGAAGCCGCCGCCCGCCTTTTCATGTACATCCAGGGTGTATTGGCGCGCCTGCCCCGCCCGATCCTGCGTACCTTAATCGACTGCGCCGGCGACAGTCTGTGGGGCCCTTTGTTGCTTATGCGCGATGCGTTGGCTCTTTCCACTGTAGACAGCGTGTGGCCCGGCACACACCTTGCCCAATCTGCCGAAGAGTCTGCCGAAGAGATCGCCCTGCCCGCACCTGTCGCAGGCCATGTGACGGCTGTGCCACGCGCTACCGTGGATCGCGCCTTCGCCGCCGACGGTCCTCTGGCGCAGTTAATGGGCGATGGTTACGAAGTACGCCTCGGCCAGGTGGAGATGGCGCAGACGGTGTTGCAGGCGCTCAACCTGGGTGGCCACCACATTATCGAAGCGGGCACCGGCACCGGCAAAAGCATGGCCTATCTGCTCCCTGCGGCGCTTTGGGCGCTTGCAAACGGACAGCGCGTGGTCATCGCCACAGATACGATTACCCTTCAGGAACAGTTGATCGAGCAGGAGATCCCCCGCCTCGCCGCCATGACAGGCGCGACGGTGCAGGCCGCCCTGCTCAAAGGACGTAGCCACTACCTCTGCCTGCGTCGCCTACGCGCCTGGATCAGTGGCCGCTCCCTGAGCCAGTTGGAATTGCGCCTGTTGACGCGCATCCTAATCTGGCTACCGCACACCCGTACCGGCGATCTAAGCGAACTCTCAATCTACGACAACCAGGAACGCGCACTCTGGCAGTCGATCTGTTCCGACAGCCAGAGCTGCACCGAAGAACGATGTGGATCGCCGACCTCTGCGGGCAACGATGCGCTCTCCTGGCTACAGCCGCCGGGGATGGCTCCAGACTTTTATTGGACGGCGCGCCGTCGGGCGCAAAATGCGCACCTTCTGGTGATCAACCATGCCCTGCTGCTGGCCGATCTGCAAAACAAAGGGCGTGTCTTGCCCGAGTACAATCATCTAATCGTCGACGAGGCCCACCGGCTTGAACATGCCGCTACCGAACAATTTACCTTCCGCATCGAAAGCAAGCGATTAGAACTTCACCTGCGCCGCCTGCCGCTAAACGAAGAAACGTTGGCCCTTCTAGCCGATCAGCCACAACGGCTGCGCCTGGCCCAACAGATTACACAGCAGGCACAGCGCATCAGTACTTCGCTGCGTAGCTTTGTCGCCTCGCTGATTCGAATCGTCAAGCGTCATGGCGGCGAAGAGGAACAGACGGGCCAGGAGATAAGCGTCGATCTGGATCTGTTGCGTCCTCAGCCGCGCTGGAGCCAGGTGGAGATCGAGTGGGACAACATCAGCACAGCCCTGCGTCGGTTGACACGCCTGCTGGCCGAGCTAGTCGGCCAGTTGGAATCGGCGCGTTGGTGGCAAGCCGACGTGCAGGCGCAGATTCTCGCCGACTTTCAACGTAGCTACGCCTATCTGGCCGAGATCGACCAGCAGCTCGAATTGCTGATCATGGGCACCGCCAACCAGCGCCGAGACACGATTAGCTGGCTCGAACTCAACGCCGAAGGTAAGGTGTTGACCTTCTGCCTGGCACCGGTGCACATAAGTGAGGTGCTTGAAAGCGGTCTCTTCCGCTCGCGGCGTGCGGTGATCCTTACCGGGGCAACGCTGCGTACAGACGAAGGCTTCGACTTCATCCAGGAGCGATTGGGCTTTCTACACGCCCAGACACGCACAGTGGAGAGCCCTTTCGACTATCGCTCGAACGTGCTGCTCTACCTGCCCAGCGACATGCCTGCACCGGATCGGGGCGGCTACCAATCTGCCGTAGAGCGCGCCATTGTGGAGACGGCGCGCGCCGCCGATGGACGCACGCTCGTCCTCTTTACCAGCCACGCCCACCTGCGCGCCACCGCCGACGCCGTCCGCTCGCCATTGGATCAGGCCGGCGTGACGGTGCTGGAGCATGGTTCCAGCGGACGGGGCCAACTTCTGCGTGAGTTCCGTAGCGGGCGCAAGGCAGTGTTGCTGGGCACCGGCACCTTCTGGGAAGGTATCGACTTGCCCGGCGAAATGCTTTCGTGCCTGCTCATTGTGCGCCTGCCCTTCGCTGTGCCCACAGATCCACTGGTCAAAGCGCGCAGTCAGGCCTACGACAATCCATTCAACGACTACACCTTGCCCGATGCTGTGTTACGCTTTCGCCAGGGCTTTGGCCGTCTCATCCGCCGCGCCGATGACCGTGGTTTGGTGGTGCTGCTCGATAGTCGCATCTGGCAGCGCCCCTATGGATCCGCCTTTGTGGACGCACTGCCGCCTTGCACGGTGCGTCATGCGCCGCTGATGAATCTAAGCGAAAACGTAGGTCAGTGGCTCAACAACCGCCCCTGGTCTTTGCCCGATGGTTACGATGGCCGCCCAAAGATTTTTTCTTGATGATAACGATTCCGGTGCGATGCACTAGCCACAGTCAGATACGAATGCCAGGTGCTCTCCTGGCCAGTGCGTCGTACCGGAATCGTTGCTCGTGAGGCTTGCATGGTGAATTCCGACACCCAATTGAATCGCTCACCCGCAACAGGCGACCGTACTGATTGGTTGTCTCATCCCTTGTGGGCGACTTTCTGGCGCAGCCTGCGCCATCCTGTGTGGTTGTTGCTTGTGGCAGGGCTTTTGCTGATTCTACAATCGGCTGCGCTCGTCTTGCCGCAGATGCCCGGTCAATTGACCGAAGACGCGGTTGAGCGGGCGCGCTGGTTGTTGACAGCCCAGGAACCGTACGGCGATCTAGGTGCGCTGTTGGCCTGGTTGGGGCTTTTCGACTTTACCCGCAGCTATGTGTTGCGCGGGTTGTTGGTGATCTTGATTTTACTGATGGCGATTCAAGTGGGTGATCTGTTGGCGATGCTCCAGCGTATTCAGTTGCTACGTCGTGGCCTCGGCGAATACAGCTTTGCCGCGGGGACGCCGCTCACAACCCCAGGGTTGCAAACGGTCTACCGCCAACGCACGGCGTTGGCGCTTCCTCCTGACGTGGCGGCGGCGCAGCTTTCGGTGCAGATTGGCCGAGCACCTGATGCCCGTGTTGCCGTCACCAGTGCAGAGGGGCAAATTGTTGACGAAGAACGCTGGCTCCGCTTCGATCACCAGCATTTTCTCTATCTGCGTCTTCTACTGGTTGCGGCGGCGACGGCGGCGCTGATCCTTCTTTGGGTAATCCTTACAGTGGGGTGGGATGCCCAGCCACCGTTATTGGCTCCGGATGCTTCGTTCCGTCTGGCATCGCACGATCTGCGCCTTTCATATCAGGTGACACCTGGGGATCCCAATGCCGCACCTGACGCCACTGCGCCCATGTTGCTCGTTTCGATGGGCACAGAAGAGGGAATGCTCGATGCCCGCTTCCCTGGTCAAATACGGCTAGGCGGTGCGGAAATCGGATCGACGCCTGCCGACCCAGCGTTGGTGGTTGAAGCCTGGATGGGCGGCGCGCCGACGGCTGCACTTGCATTGCCTGGCCAGAGTGGTTTACGCCACCGTTTCAGCTTTGCCTTTCCCTCTGTAGGCAGCGAAGAATCTGTGCTGATTCCGGGAGCGGAGCTAGGGGTGCGTTTGGTGCGCCTACCCGATTCTTACCGCTTTCTGATGGAGGTGGTAAGCAGCGCGTCGGATGTGGAGACACAGCGCACCGAAATCAACGCCAACGACGCCATTGTCGTCCCCTACCCAGGCGCAGCGGACGGTGAACTGGTGCTACGCTTCCGCTACTTGCCTATGCTACGTGTCCATGTACAGTCGATGCCGGGCGATTGGCTGGCGATCCCGCTCCTGGCGCTGGTGTTGGTGGGTGGGGTGGGGCTGTTGCGCCGTCCCCGTTTTTTGATTTGCCAGGTCGCACCCTGGCCGCCGGAACGATCGGTGCTGGTGGTGCAAAGTGACGATTCCGCAACGACGACGGCGCTGGTAACCTGGGCGGCGTCGGTCGGTTCGTCTACCATACAAGAAACCACACAAAAAGAGGATGCAGCATGAACGATCCGTCACCGATTGTCATTGGCGTAGCCGGCGGCACCGGCAGCGGCAAAACCACAGTCAGTGAGCGCATCCTTGCGCAGATTGGCATGGCCTACATCGCCTACCTGCAACATGACAGCTACTACTACGACAACAGCCACCTTCCGCCCGTTGATCGAGCGCGCCGCAACTATGATCACCCGGCCAGCCTGGACACGCCGTTGCTCGTGGAACACCTACGCACATTGCGTCGAGGCGAAGCTGTGGACGTGCCTATCTACGATTTTGCCACCCATACACGCCAGAAGGAGACTCGCCGCGTCGAGTCGGCGCCGGTGGTGCTTTTGGAAGGGATTTTGATCTTCGCTGAAAAGTCCTTGCGCGAGTTAATGGACATCTGCATCTACGTGGACACCGATGCCGACATCCGCTTCATTCGTCGCTTCGATCGCGACGTGAAGGAGCGAGGGCGCACACCCGATTCGATCATACGCCAATATTTGGAGACGGTGCGCCCCATGCACCTGGAGTTTGTGGAACCCAGCAAGCGTTATGCCGACATCATTGTGCCGCAGGGTGGACACAATGCCGTGGCCATGGAGATGATCCTGGCGCGAATTCGGGCGTTGGTGGTGGAGCGCAGCGGAGAGGCGGCGCGGCGATGAGACGAGGAGTCGAAGACGTGTCTACGCCCGATCTTCGCCTCGACGCCCCGTCGCTTCGTCGTCTCCCTGTCATTCTGGACGTGGGGCCGGCGGTGCATCAAAACGCGGGGCTGGCGCGCTATACCGAACGGCTGGCTTTCCACTTGCAGCGTGATCTGGCGGATGAGGTGGATCTCACCCTTTTCTACAACGCCCACAGTGGACATACCCCACCGCTGTCGCTGGCGGGCCTGCCCCAACAGATGCTGCCGATGGGGCAGTATACATGGCGACTGAGTGTGTTGGCGAGCCAGATGCTGCGCCGCCCATTTTGGGAGGAACAACTGCCGGATGGCGCAGTCTACCATGCCGCCGAGCACCTGCTGCCCCGTCTGCGCCGCCCCACTGTGTTGACCGTTCACGATCTGATCTTCGAGCGTTACCCGCAGCACCACACCCGGCTGAATCGTCTCTTCCTCAAGGTGGGCATGCCCCTGTTTGTGCGCGCCGCCGATGCCATCATCGCCGTGAGCGAGCACACGAAGCGTGATCTCGTTGAACTCTATGGCACCCCCGCCCAGAAGATCCATGTGATCTACGAAGGCATCGACGAGCGCTTTGCCCCCATCGGCCCGCCCCTGGTGACCGCCATCCGCCGCAAGTTGGGCATCACACGTCCTTACCTGCTCATGGTGGGCACGCTGGAGCCGCGCAAAAATCATGCGGCCGCGCTACAGGCGCTGGCACAACTCAAGGCCGAGGGCCATCCTCACTGCCTGGTGATTGTGGGGGGCCAAGGCTGGTTGTTTGACCCGATCCAGGCTTTGGTGGGAGAATTGGGGCTTGCCGACGATGTCCTCTTTGCCGGGCGCGTCGACGACGACGACCTGCCCGCGCTCTACAGCGGCGCCGATTGTGTGCTCATGCCCAGCCTTTACGAAGGCTTCGGTTTTCCCGTGATCGAGGCGATGGCGTGTGGCGTACCGGTGGTCTGTAGCAACCGCAGCAGCCTGCCCGAAGTGGCAGGCGACGCCGCGTTGTTGGTCGATCCCGAGGATGTGGATGGGCTGGCCGCCGCCACAGGACGCATCCTTGGCGACGCGGCGTTGGCCGGTCACCTGCGGCAGGCGGGGAAGGCGCAAGCCACCCGCTTCGATTGGACACGCTGTGCCGCGCAGACGGTAGGCGTCTATCGCGAACTGATCAACGCCAGTCGCTCTTCAGGTTCGATCACCTCATGAAACCACAACCAGGACAAGCAGAATGACGCGCGCCGACCCCCCGAAAGATGACGGCGCTGCTAAAGGCGCAGTCGAAACGCCACACGAGCAGAGGACACAGGCTCAACGTGTGGGCGGCGGCGCTGTGTGGGGGCAGGCGGGGCGAGTCTTTGAGAACGGCCTGAGCTTGCTCTTTTCTGTCCTTGTGGTGCGCGTCCTTGGGCCGGAGCGATACGGCATCTACGCTGTTGGCCTGAGCGTGGTGGGTGTGGCGCTGCTGATGGTTTCGCTCGGCTACAACGAGACGCTGGCCCGCTACTTGCCTACCTATCGGGCGCGCTTCCCGGGGCAAGCCCCAACTTTTGTCAAACGGTTGTTGCGGAACCGGCTACTGGTTGGTCTGGTTGTCGCATTTACCATCTGGTTGCTGCGTGACCAGATCGCTGTGTGGACGGCGACTGATGCACTTGTTCCTTTGGTTTGGCTGTTGGCGATCCTGTTGCTTGGCCAAAATTTGTGGGACTTTTTTTCGGCCTACTTTGCTGCGGATCTACGCATTCGCAACTTTGCCCTGGTGCGTGCCCTTGGTCAGATTAGCGGGGTGAGTCTGGCGGCGGGGCTCTTCGTCGGTTTTGGGCCGCAGATCTGGGTACCAGTGGCGGGGCTGATTGCAAACTATACGGTTGGGATTGCTGCCTTCGTCTGGTCTGTACGTACCGATCTGCTGGCCCGCGATGTTCCGGTGGATCTAGCAACGGTGTACAGTTTCAGTCGCTACGTATGGGTAACAAATTTGGCGACCTTTGGATTGGCCAATCAGGTGGATATTTTGTTGATCGCTTCATTGATGACAAATGCCACCCAAGTTGCCTTCTACGGCGTGGCAGCAACGTTGCTAGGGCGACTTTACACTCTGCTCTCAGGATGGACAGTGGTGGTGATGCCTGCCGCCACAGAACGGCTTGAAAACGAAGGCTTTGCGGGGCTGGCACGTAGTTTTGCAGTTTACATGAAGGTGAATCTTCTACTGATGGTTGCGCCTTTTGTGTTGACAGCTGCGTTGGCGCAGCCAATTGTCGTCGCCTTATTCAATCCATCCTATTTACCGGCAGCTTCGCTGCTTGCCACCTACGCGTTGTTGAGTACGGTATCGGTGCTGGTTGGCGCAAACATCTGCTACCCTTTTCTATATGTGACGAATCGACAGAAGTTGCTGCTGGGGTTGCGTATCGGGGCAGGTGTGTTGAATGTGATTCTCAACTTGGCACTGATCCCTAGATATGGTGCAGTAGGCGCTATTTGGGCCACCGGCCTTAGCAACTTGACAGCACACATTGTGGAATTTGTAATTCTAGTGCGCCTGATCGGCGGCACTTACCCAACACGCGTTGCCGTTAAAATTATGGGCGCAGCCTGCCTTGCTGCTTTTCCCGTTGCATTCCTTCCCGGTACAAATTGGCTGGCACTGCTGGCCGGATGCGCACTGTTTCTGATCCTCTTTTTGGGGCTTTTACGCTGGTGGCGTCCGTTGTCGTTGGCCGAGATCGACCTGATCGTGAACCTTGTGCCGCGGCTGCGCCCTGTGCTGCGCCGGTTGCTGACCTGAGTGGTGCCATGACTTCATCAAAGCCAATCTACGCAGGCGACCTGACCCAACAGGCGCTACAAGACAGCAACAACACTCACTCGATTCTGCTCAACTGGATCGCCGCCGGCTCGCGTGTCCTTGAGATCGGTTGCGCTACCGGCTACATGACACGTGTGCTCACCGCCCAAAAGTCTTGTATCGTAGACGGTTTCGAGATCAACGAAGAAGCCGCTGAGCAGGCGCGGCCTCTTCTTGACCGACTCTGGGTGGGCAACCTTGAAGACAAAGCCGATATTGGCCAGATCGATGGCCTCTACGACGTAGTCCTTGTGGCCGATGTCTTTGAGCATCTGCGTTGGCCTGAAACTGTCCTGGCGCACCTGCGCAAGCATCTCGTGCCCGGGGGGTACGTCCTTATTTCGCTGCCCAATGTGGCCCACTGGAGTGTACGGCGGGCGCTTCTTTTCGGGCGCTGGGATCTCACTGATCGAGGCCTGATGGACCGTACACACCTGCGCTGGTTCACCCGTAGCACCGCCGAAGCGATGATCCGGCAAGCAGGCTTTTCTGTTGAACGGCGACGGGCCAGCTATGCCTTCCCCGCCCACTGGCGCGCAGGAACGGGGCCACGTGTGGCGGCATTTGCCCAGAAGCGCCAAATGCCGCCCTGGTTCGATGATCTGTTTGCCGTGCAACATCTCTTTCAGGCGCGGCCCCTGGAAAGCCCAAACCAGGCGCAAAAGATTCAAACACAAAGGTGACGTATGCCCGATTTTGCTCGTCTATTCCCTGTCGGCGTGGCCCAACTACTGGAACGCCGCCGCCGCCTCTCTGCACTAGGGCTCTCGCCGTCGCTGGCCTTTTCGCAGCCATACCGGCGCGCCGTGGCCGAAGCCCACTTGCACCTGCTGCCGCAACAGCTCTTGCCGGAGATCGACTGTGTTGTAGACGTAGGGGCCAATGTTGGGTATTGGAGCGAAGCGGTGGCATTGCTCACCCGTGCCCGGCGCATTGTTGCCTTTGAACCGAACCCCACCGTCTTCGCCTCGCTGGCGGCAACGGCGCAGCGTTTCCCACAGATCCGGGCTGTCAATGCGGCGGCGGGCGCGCAGCCGGGCCGGTTGACGCTTAACGTCTACGCCGTGCATGAGCTTTCTTCGCCCCTGGCTATCCGCGACGAGATCCGCACTGTCCACGGGCTGAACCAGGACGCACCCACGCAAGTGGACGTGCCTGTGGTGACGTTGGATGACGAATTGGCTGATGTCGAGCAGATATCGATCCTCAAACTCGACGTGCAGGGCTATGAACCACAGGTGCTGGCAGGCGCAAAATCTGTTCTGCAGCGCACAAAAGTGCTGATGACGGAGATCACCTACGCCTCGTACTACCACGGAGATACCCAATTCGGCGCCATGCATGAACTGATCACCGCCACTTCACCACTGCGGCTATGGGGCATCGGCGAACCACATTGTGCGCCTTCCGGGCAACCACTTTGGGCAGATGCTGTCTTTGTTACCCCTGAGCTTGCTATCCACTAGGAGATACAATGCATATCCTGGTTGGTTATAGCTACCACCGGTACACAACAGGGATTTATTTTGAGCAGAATCTATCTACGCAACATCGCGTAACGTTCGTGGGCATGGCCGGTAATGAACGAGCTGCTTACAGCCCCGATGTAGATTTACTTGCGTTGGCCCATCGTTTGACGCCGTCGGATCTTTTCGTGTATATCGACAGCGGACATGCACACTATCTGCCCCGCAATCTTACGGCATTGCCCTGCCCAACTGCAGCTTACTTGATCGACGTGCATTTGCGTCCTCAGATTTTGATTCCACTCGCAGCCTACTTTGACTATGTCTTTGTTGCACAGCGCGACTACGTTGCACGCTACCGCAGCCATGATAGCCAGCACGTTTCATGGTTGCCATTGGCCTACCAACCTATGCTGGATGTAACTTCAGCCGATGACAACAGCCGCAGCATCGATGTGGCGTTTGTTGGCAACGTGAACTTTCATGACGATAATCCGCGGGCAAAGCTTATTCGTGCGCTCTCGTCTCGTTATCAGATGAACGACTACCAGAAGCAGTATCTGCCCGACGAAATGGCCGGACTTTACCGGCAGGCCAAAATTGTCTTCAACCACGCCATCCGAGACGACGTAAACATGCGTGTCTTCGAAGCCATGGGCAATGGTGCACTGCTGGTAACCAATCGCATCGGTAACGGTCTGCTCAACCTTTTCGAAGATGGTAAACATCTCGTGACTTACAACAGCGAGGACGAACTTCTTTCGCACATCGACTATTTCCTGGCCCATGACCAGGAACGACAACAGATTGCTGCTGCTGGAGCCGAGGCCATACGCGCCATGCACACCTATCGCCATCGAGTGCAGCAGATCATGGAGACAATTTTTCAAACGGATGTAGGTGCGCAAAGTCCCCTGCGCAGAGCGACGGAAGCGGAGATTGCGCGCCGTTCAATTCACCTCTACAGCACCGCGCGCCTGCTCGATGCCACCATGACCGAGTGGACCCACCTACGCCGTCTGCGCGCCCACCGCATCGCAGCCACCGGCGAGTTGATCAAGGCGATTTTGCGGCGGGTGCGCTATGGCTAAACCGGGGATCGCCGTCGTTATCGTCACCTACAACTCGCGCCACGAGATTGATGCCTGCCTCGAAAGCGTCTTGTCGCAAGCGGATCTGCCGTCTCCCCCACAAATCATTGTGGTGGACAACGCTTCGCCCGACGGCACCGCCGAGCATATTCGAAACCGCTGGCCCCAGGTGACACTGCTGGCCGGGCGCGAGAACCGCGGTTTTGCCGCCGGCAACAATCTGGGTTTGCACAGCACAGACGCCGACCGGCTCTTGCTGCTCAACCCCGACACTGTTATGCGTCCTGGCGCGTTCGCCGCGTTGGAAGCGACGATGGATCGCTTGCCGCAAGCCGGCATTGTCGGCCCGCGGCTGCTCAACCCCAACGGCACGCTACAATCGTCCTGCCGAGACTTTCCGCAATTGCTCACAGATCTTGTGGGCATGACCGAAGCACACCGCCTGCCCTGGGTCCACAGTTGGCTGGCGCAGCGCACCGCGGCAATGGACGATCACAACGCACAACGTCGCGTAGACTGGCTAAGCGGCGCTTGCCTCTACGTACGCCGCACCGCCATCGCCGCCGCCGGTCCGCTCGACGAGGGCTACTTCATGTACACCGAAGAGATGGAGTGGCAATACCGCATGGCGCAACAGGGCTGGGAAGTCTGGTTTGTGCCTTATGCCGAAGTGGTCCATATCGGTGGGGCGAGCACAGCCGCCGTGCCAGGGCCGCGCATCGTCTGGCAATACACCAGCATCTTCCGCTTCTACCGCCAATACGCCTCGCCCTGGCGACGTTGGGCGCTGCGAGGAATTGTGTGGGTTGCCACGTTGCCCAAACTGCTTTATCTTGGCTTGCGCAAACAGGGCAACCCGCGCCGTCAGGAATTGTTCAGCGCTTTTTGGCGTATACTATGGCTATGACCGAAATCCCCTTCTACACCGGACAAATCGATCCCAACGACGTCAACGACCCGCGCAGCCGGATCGTGAACCTGACGCCGCCTGCTTCGTATGTGCTCGAAGTGGGATGTGGCGCAGGCGCAATCATCGGTCATCTGGCCGCGGCGAAAGGATGCCGCACCCTGGCCGTGGAACCGGACGCACGCATGGCCGCCGCCGCCCGCGCCGCCGGGATCGAAGTGCTCGAAGGCGAAATTGACGATCCCGCGCTCCAATCGATCCTCGCTGCACGTGGCCCGTTCGACGTGATCATCTTCGCCGACGTGTTGGAGCATCTGGTCGATCCCTGGCAGGTGCTGGGCGTCGTCCATGATTGGCTAACGCCGGAGGGATCTGTCCTCGCTTCGATTCCCAACGTGGCCCATTGGACGATTCGTCTTCAACTGCTGCGCGGCCAGTGGAACTACACCCACGGCTACTTGATGGACAGCACACACCTGCGCTGGTTCACCCAGGACACAGCGCGCCAACTTTTCACATCTACCGGCTACCGTGTAGACGACTTTCAGGTGCGCTGGGCCCCACTGCCCGGTGACCGGCTCTGGCGGTGGCTCTTTCCGCAACGTTCCGCCTTTTACGCAGCGCTTGCCCGCCGCTTCCCCGGCCTCTTCGGCTACCAATTCGTGGTGCAGGCGCGACCATGACAGACCCTGATCTGACCATCGTCATCGTCAATTGGAATGGGCGAGATCTGCTGCGCGCCTGCCTGCCCACACTGGAAACCACGCCGCTTTGCACCGAAATTATCGTTGTGGACAACTGCTCCACCGACGACAGTTTGGCCGTGCTACAGAATGAATTTCCAGGCGTGCACGTGGTAGCCAATCCCACCAATGCCGGTTTTGCCGTGGCCAACAACCAGGGCATGCGCCTTGCGCGAGGACGCTACATCCTGTTGCTCAATTCCGACACAAAGGTGATCGGCGATGCCCTCGCCACCCTGGTTCACTTTATGGACGAAAACCCGTCTGTAGGCGCATGCAGCCCCCAGTTGCTCAACGAAGACGGCACGTTGCAGCCGTCGGGGCGCGCCTTCCCCACGGTTGGGCAGGCAATGTTGGCGCTTTTGCCCCTGCCCACTTGGCTGCGCGCCGCCACATTACCCCGGCTGGAACGGCGCGACTACAGCCAGATCCATCCGGTAGACGAACTTTCGGGGGCCGCACTCTGCCTGCGCCGCGCCACATTGGACAGCGTCGGCCTTTTCGATGAAAATTTTTACTTCTTCGGCGAGGACGTCGATCTCTGCCGCCGCCTACAACAGGACGGCTGGGGCGTCGTCTACGTGCCGACGGCGCGGGTCTTTCACTTGTGGGGCGGCAGCCGTCGGCAACTGTCTCAAGAGATGAGTCTGCTCAGCCAGCGGGCGCAGGTCCTCCTCATGCGCAAACATCGCCCCGGCCCCGCCGCACTGGTGATGACCGTTTACGCACTGCTGTTGACCGTCCTCAAGGCGATGGCGCGTACGCTGGCGGCACTGCGCCGCCAGGACAGCGCCGCAGCGTTGCAAACGTTGCGCCGTCACCTCTACGAAGCGCGCCGCCTGCTCAGGAAAGGCCCATGATGCCACGCATCGCCCTCGTCACCGGCGCGTGGCCGCCCATCAAGTGCGGTGTGGGCGATTTCTGCCGGCGGCTGGCTGTGGAGATGAGCCACCAAGGCGCGCCGGTGGCTGTGGTTACTGATCGTGGGGCGCAAGCGCAGCCGGGCGACGCTGTGACCGTCCACGCCACGGTTCCCCATTGGGGACCGTCGGCGCTGCCTGCCGTGTTGCGCTCTGTTGCCGCCGCTGGGCCTGATGTGGTCAACCTGCACTACCCTACGGTGAACTATCATCGCCTTTCGCTTGTGGATCTACTGCCCCTTGCCGTGCGCACACTGCTGCGTCTGCCGGTGGTGACCACTGTCCACGAATTTTCGACTTTCCATCGCCTGGGGCGAAGACGGGTGATGCAAATGGTACGCAGTAGCGCAGCAGCAATTGTCCCCGATGTTGAAAACGACCGGCTGCTGCGTCAGGTTTTCTCGGCGCGGGGTGAGCAGATCGCCCACATTCCTCTTGGCCCGCCGATTGAAGCGTCCTTGCCGGTGGGGTTTGATCGCTTGGCCTGGAGACGGAAGCACAATCTCGATCCCCACAGTCTGCTGCTCGTCTACTTCGGTTTTGTCAGCCCCAGCAAAGGACTCGACACCTTGTTGCAGGCGTTTGCGCATCTGCCCACCAATCTCAACATTCAGCTCTGCCTCCTGGCCGACAGCGAGCCTAGCGCGCCCCAGTATGCGGACTATCACCGGCACATCGCCGCGCAGGTTGATCGATTTGCCGGCCACTCCATCCGCTGGACGGGTTACCTGCCAGCCGACACGGTTTCGGCGTGGCTGGCCGCCGCCGATCTGGCTGTGCTGCCCTTCGCCGACGGCGCCTCATTGCGGCGGACGACGCTGCTCACCTGCATTGCCCACGGTCTGCCCGTCCTTTCCACCGGAGAGCGCGCCCCCATTGGCGGCGTGGACGTTGTCCCCATCGGCGATGCGGCGGCGTTGGCGCGGGCAATCTCGGCTTTCCACACGCAGCCGGCCAAACTGGCGCAACTACGCCGCCAGGCCGAAGACGCAGCGGGGCAGATCTCGTGGCCGTCTATTGCTCAAGAGACAATTGACTTTTTGGCGCGGGTGGTGAAATGAATCGGAACTCGTCCCAAAGATTGCCCAAGCGCATTATGATCGACCTCTCTGCCGGCGTTCATGGACGCGCCGGCCTTGGCCGCTATGCCGTTGATCTGCTCAACGCATTGGTTGCGCTCGACGTTGAAAACGGCTACTCGATCTTCTACAATAGCCCGCAAGATGCTCGGGTCCCTGAGCCGTTTACACACCTGCCGCGGCAGACAGTTGCATTGGGCGACAAGCCGTGGCGCTTCCAGACACTGATCGCACACGTCCTTCGTCGCCCACAGGACAGAACCATCGGCGCGGCGGACATCTTCCACGCCACCGACAACCTGCTGCCTTATCTGCGATCCAGCCGGACAGTTTTTACGCTCCATGATCTGATTTTTCGGCTTTACCCAGCTACACATACGCGCCTCAACCGCTGGTTTCTAACGCTGATGATGCCGTTTTTTTTGCGCCGCGCCGATCACGTCATCGCTGTTTCCTCGGCCACGGCACAGGACGCCATGCGCTTCTACAACCTCGATCCGCAGCAGATTACAGTGATCCACGAAGGCGTGAATCCCTCCTTCCGCCCGGTGACCGATGTGCAGGTGCATGAGCGGGTGCGGGCGCAGTATGGCCTGCCGCAGCGCTTTGTCCTTTCTGTGGGTACCATTGAACCACGCAAAAATTTATCGACACTTTTGCGTGCCTTCGCTATGCTGCCCACCGCCACCGCAACAGATCACGACACAAAATTGGTGATCGTCGGCAAAAAAGGATGGCTCTACCAACAGACGCTTGATCTGGTTGATGCACTGGATCTGAATGGGCGGGTGCACTTTACCGGCTTTGTGGCCGACGACGATCTGCCTGTTGTCTACTCAATGGCCGATCTCTTCGTCTACCCATCGCTGTACGAAGGGTTTGGCCTGCCCGTCCTCGAAGCGATGGCGTGTGGTGCGCCCGTGATTACCAGCAACGTCTCCAGCTTGCCCGAAGTCGCCGGTGAGGACGCCATCCTCGTCGATCCGTTAGACGTGGACGGGCTGAAGGCTGCGCTGTTGCATCTGCTCCAAGATGAAGCGTTGCGCCTCTCTTTGCGCGAGCGGGGCATGGCGCGCGCCGCTCGCTTCACCTGGCAACACACCGCCCAAAAGACGCTGGAGCTTTATGCCCAATTGACCTATGACCCAATACATCCTTGACGCCCGCACCGCCACCGCCCACTTCCCTGGCATTGGGCGCTATGTGCGCAACCTGGCCACGGCGATGGCGCCTCAACTCACCGCTGGGGAACAGCTCGCCATCCTCTGGAATCAGGCGGACACAACCGCCTGGGATCCAACGCCACTCACCAACACCCAGGTGACGGCCGTCCCTGCGCGTGTCTCTCCCTTCTCAATCGCCCAACAGATCACAATTCCCCGACTGTTAAAACAGCTAACTCGCCCCAATCCCCAATCCCCAGTCCCCAGTCCCCAATCCCCAATCTTCCACAGCACCTACTACCTCATGCCTTACCGGCCCGGTCTGCCCACGTTGTTGACCGTCTACGACCTGATCGCCATGCGCCACCCCGAAACGGTTTCGCCACGGGCGCGACTGCTTTTTCGGCTGACGACACAATTGGCGCTTCGGGCGGCGGATCACGTTGTCACCATTTCTGATGCGACGCGACGGGATCTGCTGGCCCACTTCCCTGTGGACGCCGACCATGTCACCGCCATCCCCCTGGCCGCGGACCCACGCTTCACGCCGCAGACGCAAGACGCCGTTGTCGCCGTGCGCCGCAAATACAGTCTGCCCAGCCGCTTTATCTTCTACCTGGGCATCAACAAACCCCACAAAAACCTTATCCGCCTCGTCGACGCCTACGCCCGCCTTACCCAGTCCCTAGTCCCCAGCCCCCAATCCCCAGTCCCCAATCTCGTCATCGCTGGCGCCTGGGACGAACGTTACCCCGAAGCCAGGGATCGTTCTGCTGCGCTCAACTTGGGCGAGCGTGTGCGCTTCCTCGGCCGTGTGGACGATGCCGATCTGCCCGCGCTCTACTCGGCATGTACGCTTTTCGTCTTTCCCAGCGTCTACGAAGGGTTTGGCCTGCCCGTCCTCGAAGCGATGGCGTGCGGTGCGCCGGTGGCCTGCGGCGATGCCTCCAGCCTGCCCGAAGCGGCAGGTGAAGCCGCGCTGCTCTTCGATCCACGCGACGAAGAAGCCATTGCCGATGCCCTGCGCCGCGCCCTCGAAGACGATTCCTTGCGCCGTACCCTGGCCGACCGCAGCTTACAGCAGGCGCGTTGCTTCTCCTGGCAACGTACCGCCGCCGAGACGTTGTCCTGTTACCGAGAGTTGGTGGGAAAATAGGTGATTGGGAGAACTGAACCTTTGTGCTACAATGCCATCATGTTTGAAAATGTGTTATCACTTAGGCTGGGAGCACAAAGATGATTCGCACCCAAATCCAGTTGACTGAGGAACAGTCGGAGCGGCTCAGAGAGATTGCAGAACAAGAAAATGTCTCAATGGCTGAACTTGTTCGTCGAGCAGTGGATCACTGGCTAACCGTTGCTTCGCCTATGTCAATTGCTGAACGAAAACGCCGATCCCTGGCGGTAATTGGCAAATATCATTCTGGGGTTTCTGATTTCGCCGTAAATCACGACACCTATCTAAATGAGGGCAGCGGCAAGTGGTGATCTTTGTTGATACTTCAGGTTTGTTGGCCTTGCTCGATCAAGACGAACCACGCCACGAAATCTCATCGGCGGCCTGGATGCAGTGGATCGAAGCTGGTTTCCCGCTGTGGACGACCAGCTATGTGCTTCTTGAAACAACGGCGTTGCTCCAAAATCGCATTGGCATGGATGCCGTACAGAATCTACATCGCAACCTGATTCCATTGCTGAATGTGAAGTGGATTGATCCTGAACTACATGACGCTGCACTTACCATCTTTTTGGCGATGAACCGTCGCCAGTTGAGTCTGGTCGACTGTGCGAGTTTCACAGCCATGCGGATGCTCAAGATAACGACTGCCTTCGCATTTGACGGACATTTTGAGGAACAAGGATTTGTCGTGATTCCAGAATCAGGACGTGGTTAGATGCCCCTAAACCTGCCCTCTACCTTCGCCTTTAGCCAATCAAGCCTACAAGCGTACAGCGACTGTGCGCGGCGTTTCTGGCTGGCTTATGTACAGCGCCTGCCCTGGCCCGCCGTGGAAGCCGGCCCCGTCTACGAGTACGAGGAACAGATGCGCCGCGGATCGGCCTTTCATCAGGTGGTACAGCGCGCGGAGACCGGCATTGATCCCAATCTGCTCGCTCTACGGCTGCAAGATGCCGACCTGAGCCGCTGGTTCGACGCCTACCGCCGCCACCGTCCGGCCCGGCTACCCACCCAGCATGTCGAGGTGGAACGGATCCTCAGCGTCCCCTTCGGCAGTGAGGACGGCACCTACCGTCTCGCTGCACAGTACGATCTCATCGCCGCCGAAAAAGATGGACGCGTTGTCATTGTCGATTGGAAGACCAATCAACGTCCTACACGTCGCTCCGCACTCGAACGACGCCTACAAACCCTTGTCTATCCATTTGTGTTGGTAGAAGCAGGGGACACGCTCCCCTGGGGACCGGTGACGCCGGAACAGGTGGAGATGATCTACTGGTTCGCCGAAGCGCCCGACAGCCCCGAAATCTTTCGTTACAGTGCAGACCAACACGCTGCCAATCGCACACAATTGCAGGCGCTTGTGCGCGAGATCCTGCACGGCGAAGACGAGGCCGACTTCCCACTTGTCCCCGACACCGAGCAGAACCGTCAACGGCACTGCGCCTACTGCGTCTACCGCAGCCGCTGTGATCGGGGCGAGACAGCCGGTCCGCTTCTCCAGATTGAAGACATTGAGTTCTTTGCCGCCGATCTGGAACAAGCGCTTGAGTTCACCCTAGATGAAGTTGAAGAATTGGCGTTTTGATCCAATCAAAAAACCTGCCGGGTTTTCTGCAACCCGGCAGGTTCAATCATCCTCATCGTGCTCGTTTTGCCTGCCGATGCGCCTGAATGGCCGACAGGATGTGAAAGATCCACCCCAGAAAGCCACCACTCCCGATCCACAACCCCGGCGTAACCAAAAACCAGAAGATCGCCCACAAAAAGCGACCATTGTAGACCTGACCCACGCCTGGCAAAATCAAGCTCAGCACGGCGGCTGTTCCTGAACGTTGCATTTCTTGTTCCCTTTCAACTGCGTATATGTGTGAACGCCGGATTTAACGGCGCTGCAAGTGCAAATATCAACCTGCACCCTACACTACGCATCGGGGACATTTTTGTTGCATCTGCCCTCAATTACTCCTGATATGCCTCTGAAATCTCCTGCATACGGTTGCGGTTAACGCCCATATCGCTATGTCCTAATCGCGAGGCCGAGCGGAAGTGGATCAACTGCGCCTCCTGATCAAAGTAGAACTCCACATCGTCGACAAAGCGGAAGGTGCGCGAGCGCGCCTCAACGTGGACGTATCCCGGTTCGTCGGTGATGAGGGTGATGCGTTCCATCCCTTCCAGGATAGACAGAATACGCGCCTGCGCTTCGGCCACCTCACCTGTAAAGACAAGTGGATCTATGCTGTGTTCTGCATCCGTTGCGTATGTCGAAACGCAGTTCGGCGAGTCGGGGCAGGCGGCCAACTGACCATTGACGACACCCAGGTTATCGGGCCGTTCTCCCGAGCAACCGGCCAGGCCAAACGTGAGGAAACACAACAGTACCGACCATGTCTTATTCAGTTTCATGATAAACCCTTTCTGGTGGGGTGGTTGGGCAAACATTACAAAATCAACAAGATTGAACTTGTCGAAACGAAACTTCACCTCTATACTATTTGCCACTACACCCAATGTCTGTGAAAATTTTCTCATTCCTGGCCTGCGAGGATTGAAATAGGGGATATACTTACTATGGTTAGTAGGTATATGCGTTAGAATTACATGACGATACAGACAGAACTGGAGCTATTCTGTGGAATTTACCGTCGATCTGCGCCCCGAAGAGTATGGAAAGGCGATGCTCTGGCATCACTTCTCGGGCACCTTGGGGAAGCGCATCAATGACTTTATCGGCTGGGGTATTCTGGTGCTGGCGCCGTTGACCATCGTACTCTTGCTGCTCCTGGCGCCGGACGCATTGAGCATCTGGTTCTGGCCGGTGGCAATTGTGGCGACGGCCTATGCCATCTACAGCACGATCTTCATGCGCGTTCAGATCCGCAGGCAGGCGGCGACGATCCTGGCAGATCATCCGCTCTTGCAGCAGACGATCTATCAGGTCCACGAAAAAGGTGTGAAACTGCTGGCAGCAGGCAGTGCTGAAAAAGAAGAAAAGCTCTTTTTGCCGTGGAAAGAGATTGCGCAGGTGCGGGAAATTGGTGAACTCTATCTGCTCTTCGTCTCTGAAGAGATGCTGCTGATTGTGCCCAAGCGGACATTGCCCGACGAAGAACGTTTTCGCGGCATCTTACAAACGGCGGAAAAATTGGCTTGAAGTAAGCGTGCAAACCGTGGAAATGGCCGAGCACTTTATTGCAAAGAAGACAGCCAATTCCCTTTCCCTATAGATTATTTTGAAGAACCCATCTAGGAGGTCGTACAAGTGCGTAAGTCAATTGCGTTCGTAATGCTTATGCTGACGATGATGATCGTCACCGCCTGTGCACCGGCTGTGCCTGCTACCACGCCTGCTCCTGAGCCTGCCGTCACCGATGTGGCTGCGCCTGACGCTACTGTTCCGGCAGAAGAAGAAGCCACCGAGGCCGAATCAGTCGGTGATCTCACCGTGGTGCGTGTCGGCTACATACCGGTGACGATCTACGCGCCGCTCTATGTGGCCGATGCCAAGGGCTACTTCGCCGAAGAGGGCATCGACGTGGAACTGATGCCGGTGCAGGGCGGCAGCGACAATGTGGTGCAACTGGGCGCGGGGAACTTTGATGTGGCCGGCGGCGGCATCAGCGCTGGCATGTGGAACGCCGCCGATCGCGGCATTGAATTCGAGATTGCGCTGCCGTTACACGCCGAGCGCCCACCACTGACCACGCCGTTGGTGGTGAGCAAGAGCCGTTTTGACGCTGGTGAGATCACGTCAGTAGCTGATTTGGCAGGCAAGAAGGTGGCTGTCAACGCGACCGGGGCTGCCACAGAATATTGGCTGCAAAAGGCGCTAGAACAGGGCGGCCTCTCCCTTGACGATGTCGAACTAACCTCCGTGGGCTTCCGTGAAGTGGCGGCGGCGCTGGAAAACGGTTCCCTCGACGCCGGTATGTTGGGCGAACCGCTCACCACCCTGGCCGAGGATCAGGGGCTCATCCACCGCCTCACCGACGACTTCTTGAGCGACTTCACGGTGACGGTGATCTACTACAACACCGAGTGGGCCACCGCCAACCCCGAACTGGCCGACGGCTTCGCCAAAGCTTTCCTGCGCGGCGCCCGTGACCTGGTGGGCGACGCCTGGTACGATGAAGAAAACCTGGCCATCATCGAAGCGTACACCGGCGTCCCCGCGGACGTGGTGGGCCGCGCCAGCCGCTCGTATCACAATCCCAACGGCGTTGTCCCTGCCGACGATCTGATGATGCTGCAACAGTTCTTCCTGGATCGCGGCACACTCAACTACAGCGAACTGATCGACGTCGAACAGTACATCAACTCGTCCTATGCAGAGAGGGCGGTTGAGGCGCTTGGCGGAGCGGTTGAAGAATAAAGAATGATGAATAATGATTGGGTAGAGAAGATCTCGTGTGATTGGGTTGGTTTCGTTTTATAGCCGGTGATTGGGTGATTAGGAGATTTCAGAAGGTCCACAAGACCAATCGCTCAATCGCTAACTCAACCAAAGATCAGCCCAATTCAACGAAATCATGCTCTACCCAATCATCATTCTTTAATCACTGCCGAAGGCAAACCATGCCCATCATCCAAGCCTTAAACTTAACCAAAACCTTCCCCGGCCCGGTGGGGACAATTGCGGCGCTAGGTCCGTTGGACCTGTCTGTGGCAACCGGGGAATTTGTCTGCATCGTCGGGCCGAGCGGCTGCGGCAAGAGCACCTTTTTGCGGCTGGTGGCCGGTCTCGAAGAACCCACCGACGGCGATCTAATGCTGGCCGCGCCCACCAACAGTGAACGACCGTTCAACGCCATGGTCTTCCAGGGCGATTCCACCTTCCCTTGGATGACGGTGCACGAGAATGTGGAGTATGGGCTGCGCATGCAAGGGGTACGCGAAAAACAGCGCTCTGCCACGGTGGCCAGTATACTGGGCGTGGTGGGGTTGACCGGCTTTGCCGAAGCCTATCCTTATCAACTTTCTGGGGGAATGCGGCAACGGGTGGCGCTGGCGCGTGCCTTTGCCAACGATCCCGACGTGCTGCTCATGGACGAACCCTTCGGCGCGCTGGACGAGCAGAACCGCATTCTGCTTCAAGAAGAACTGCTGCGCATCTGGGAACGCCCAGCAGAGGGCAAACAGGGCAAGACAGTGCTCTTCGTCACCCACTCCATTGACGAAGCGCTGGTGCTGGCGGATCGGGTGCTGATCATGTCCGCCGCGCCGGGGCGCATCGTAGACGAGATCCGCGTGCCGTTTGAACGCCCGCGCCGCGTCTACGAACTCAAGCGCAACCCACAATTCGGTGAATTGGGGTATCGGGTGTGGGAAAAGTTGCGCAATGAAGTGAACCGGAGCAGAGGCGTAGTCCGTAGTCCGTAGTCCGTTGAGTGTGTTGAGCAGAGATTGGTGGGTTACCGCAATACGCGGGTCAGGAAAGATGAACATGCAAGATCAGGATAAAACCGAAAAGGTGGTGTTTGGAGATGAAGAACGGCCTTTTGCAGAGGAATACCACTTCGACTATGTGAAGGCCCGTCCGAATCGTTTCGCCGAATCGTTTCGCCGGTGCGTTCGCTGCGGAATATCTACTCGTGGCGCTTGATCCCGATGTCGCGGCTGTGTTCAAATGGCCGGAGCAAGTAAACCGTGCCCTACGCGCCCTGATTCAAACAACGCCGACACCATCCTAAACGGACTACGCACTACGCACTATGAAAGATCGCTCGCTCCAACTCATCTCACCCATCCTGCTCTTGCTGATCTGGGAAATTGCGGCCCGTGTCGGCGTCATTGACACGCGCTTTTTCCCCGCGCCGATTGAGATCTTCGGGCGGCTGGCCGAGCTAATCGAGGACGGCACCTTGCTCACCGCCACGGTGATCACGCTGCGCCGTGTGGTCATCGGCTTTGCGCTGGCCATGATCCCTGGCGTGTTGATCGGCGTGATCATGGGCATCAGCCGCACCACACGCCTCGCGCTAGGACCGCTGGTCTCCGCGCTCTATCCTGTGCCCAAGATCGCGCTGGTGCCGGCGGTGCTGCTCATCTTCGGCCTGGGCGAAGAGAGCTACTACGCCGTCACCTTTATTTCTGTCTTCTTTTTGGTGGCGTTGAACACGTTGGCTGGTGTGCTCAACCTGGAACAGAAGTACTTCGACATCGCCCGCAACAACGGCGCCGGCCGTTGGGACATGCTATGGACGGTGGCGATCCCCGGCGCGCTGCCCAGCATCTTCACAGGGATCAACCTGGGATTGGGTTTCGCGTTGACGGTTGTTGTGGGCACCGAATTGTTGGTGCCAATGGGCGGCCTGGGCGCGCTGATGTGGCAGAGCTACCAGATCTACGACATTGCCACCCTCTACGCCGGGCTGATCGTGGTGGCGCTATTGGGTTGGGCCTTTAGCGTCTTTGTGGCCGAAGTCGAAGGGCAGATGATCCCCTGGCGCGCTGCTGAAGCGCGCAAACGCCGTGCACCGTCCACGTTGGAGAATGAACCACGCATCCGCCGCTTTGTGCGCATGTGGTGGATGGCGACACGGCCTTTCAGCTTCACCGCCAGCGTTACGCCGGTGACGCTGGGCGCCGTCCTTGCGGCATACGACGGACACTGGAACTGGCTGCTCTTTGCGATTACGCTCATCGGCTCGGTGTCGATCCACGCCGGCACGAACCTGATCAACGACTACTACGACTGGCGCAAAGGCACCGACACCGCCGATTCGCTCGGCCCCAACCGCGCCCTGCAAGAGGGCATGTTGACGCCGCAGCACGTCTTTTGGGGCGGTCTCATCTTCTTTGCGCTGGGATCGGCGTTGGGCCTCTACCTGGTGGAGACGCGCGGGATCTTCATCCTCTACCTGGGCATCTTCAGCGTGCTGGCCGGTTGGTTTTACACAGCAGGCCCCGCCGCCTTCGCTTACGTCGGGCTGGGCGAAGTGGTGGTCTTTGTCTTCATGGGGCCGGTGATGGTCCTGGGCAGCTACTTTGTGTTGACGCAGCAGATCGCCTGGGAAGCGGTGCTGGTCTCGTTGCCCATCGGCTTTCTGGTGGCGGCGATTTTGCACGCCAACAACATGCGCGATCTCGAAGGCGATCTGGAAAAGGGCAAACGCACGCTGGCCAACATCCTGGGGCGGCGCAATAGTCAGCGCGAGTACCTGATCCTGGTAGGCGGCAGCTATGTACTGCTGGCCGCGCTCTTCCTCATCGACGTGACACTGTGGCCGATCCTGTTGCCGTTGATCACCCTGCCCGCCGCCCTCAAACTTCTGCGTACAGCTACCACGAGCAACGCACCCACCGTCCTCAACCGCGTGGTGCGGGGGACGGCACAACTCCATCAACGCTTCGGCTGGCTCATGATTCTCGGCTTCATCGTCGCCATTGCCACACAGATCGGGTGACGAAGAATAGAGAGGGACACGGATTACAGGATTTACCAGGATATCCAGAAGGAGCTTCCGGCTGAAGGATTGGTCTATCTCACAATTTGCATTTTCGTCCCTTCCGTCTCCTGCAAATCCTGCAATCCGTGTTCTTCCTCCTCTTCCATCTCTCTGCGTAACGGTTGACGATCTCAGCGTTTCATTTTAGGATGGGGGAGTAGACGTGCATCTCAACCATTCCTTCCTCGTGGTGCCATTGTGTCTGAACCGAACCCACCTATCTGGGATCTGATCCCGCTCTCTCGATTTTCTGCCCCCACGCCCACAGGCACCAAAGCATTGCGCCTGAGTTTAAAGGACCTGTGGCGTCGGATTTGGATGAAAGTCCGCCAACCTAACAAAGACGAAGAATTGCCCGACGTCGATCTACGCTCTGCGCCAGATCACCTGCTCGACTGGGTTGCGCCTGAGCCGGACTGGGCCGCGCAAGGACAGCCTATCCTAGCCGATACGCTGCGATCCTGGCTCGACGCCGCGCCGGCAGATGCCGGGACGCGTACCTTCGTCGGCGCGCCGAATTCAGTTTTTCGGCCCGCCCTCCTGGCTTGGGCGCAGGAACACGACGTTTTTATCGTAGATCCGCCGACGTCTAAACAGATCCTCGCCGTCGACGAGCGCTGGTTTGAGCAGTGGCCGCTCGATCCCCGTGTCCGCCTTGTCTTTCCTTGCCTTGAACGCTGTTTCCTGCGTCATCAAAATGGGCTGCATCTCTTCCGTTCCCTACTCGAACGGCTGTGGGAGACACGTCCACCGGTAGTCGCCCTGGTCGATAGTTGGGCATGGACATACCTGCACCACGCGCTCCACGCAGACGCCGTCTTTACCTACCCGCAGACGCTGGCCCCCTTTGATGAAAGCCGCCTGGATCGTTGGTTACGTCAAATTTCTTTGCGCAATGGACATCGCCGGGTGATTTTCCGCCTGACCAGTGATGGACGCGCCGTACTTGACACCAACGGCGATCCCGGCGATGACACCGCCGATAATCACAAAGAACGAATCTCATTTTTGAAGGAACTGGCCATGCGCAGCCGCGGCAATCCACGCGTGGCCTGGGAAATGTGGCGGCACAGCCTACGCGTCGCCGCCGAAGACGAACTCGACGAGCAGGTCGAAGAGAATGCTGAACACGACACTGGCCTCACCATCTGGGTTTACCCCTGGGATGATCTGGCACTGCCTGAACCGTCTGGGGATATGGGCAAGATCGAGTCCTTTGTGTTACACATGCTGCTCATTCACGGCAGCATGACCGATGCCCTGTTGATGCAACTTTTTCCCTTTTCCTCAACGGATGTGCTACACGGGCTGCACCGGTTACAGCGCACCGAGTTGATTCAGCGCGGCGAACACGGCTGGTATGTCCTGCCATTGGGTTACCCTGCCGTGCGTGCCTTCCTCGACCAGGAAGGATTCCCCCTAGATCCACTTTAGGATCGAACCAGAGATTGATCCACGAAGGAATACAAAGGAAGAAGAAGAGATCCACGGATTACACAGATTTCAAGGATTTTCAGAAAGATTTGGGCGTAAATTTCTGCATCCTGCTAATCCTGTGAATCCGTGTCCAGCACTCTGAATCTATTCTGAATCCGTGAAATCTGTGGATCCATTTTTGCCTCTGGCTTCGTGGATCAGTCTCTAGGGGTGTAGCTGAGAAAGGTGAGTGTGTAGATGGAAGGCATCCTGCGCGATTTTTCGAATATCAGTTGGTGGCAGATCGGCGTTGCCATTGTCTGGGGCTGGATTACGGTGACGGTGGTACAGTGGTTGATCCCGATGCTTGCACAGCGGCTGCCTAATCGCTTCCGTATGCGTCTATTGCCGCTGGCGCCGATTGTACGTATCCTCGTGCTGCTAGGGGTGGTTGTCTTTGTGGCGTTGGAGTTGATCGAACCAACCGCGCCCAATCTCTTCGCCGTCCTCGGCACGGTGGGTGTGGCGCTGGGTTTCGCCTTCAAGGACTACGTGAGCAGCATTATCGCCGGCGTTGTCGCCATCTACGAACGACCCTACCAGCCCGGTGACTGGGTGGAGATCAGCGGTGACTACGGCGTGATCAAGTCGATGGGGCTGCGTTCCATTAAAGTGCAGACGCCCGACGACAACACCATTACCATTCCCCACGCCAAAATGTGGAACGAAAATATCTCCAATGCCAATGCCGGCAACCGCGAACACATGGTGGTCGCCGAATTCTTCCTGGCGCCGGATCACGACGGCGAAAGTGTGCGCCAATCGCTGTGGAACGTGGGGATCAGCAGCCCGTATACCCAATACGCTCGCCCCATCCTCGTGATCGTGCAGGAGAAGCCGTGGGGCACCCAATACCGCCTCAAAGCCTATCCCATCGACGGACGCGATGAATTCCTCTACCTGAGCGATCTCACCGTCCGCGGCAAAGCGGCGCTCAAGGAACTGGGTGTGCAGCAGATCGCTATGCCTATCCCGCCTGGGAGAGAAGAAAAATGAATGATGAATAAAGAATGGGCAGACGATCACATATTCCTGATCGTCTGCCCATTCTTTATTCATCATTCATTTTTCCCCCCCATTGACAGCACTACTCCGTTACTGTAGGATCGCGGCAATCGTGTTCGAACTTACACAACGGACCCTGCCATGCCATCATTGCACCCGAAACCGCTACGCATTTTGCTCATCTCCCCGCGTGGACCGCTCTACCGTCACCGCGGCGGCACGTGGAGCAAATCGCTACGCTATGCACCGCTCACGTTGACCACGCTGGCGGCGCTTGTTCCCCCTGAACTCAACGCCGAAATCGCCCTCGTGGACGAGGGCATCGCCGAGGTGGATCTCGACGCCGACGCCGATCTGGTCGGCATCAGCCTCATCACCGGCACTGCACCCCGCTCCTACGAATTGGCCGCACACTTCCGCGCTCGTGGCATCCCTGTGGTGCTGGGCGGTGTGCACGTGACGCTGCTGCCCGAAGAAGCACAACAGCATGCCGACGCCATTGTCACCGGCTACGCCGAGGACACGTGGCCCGAACTGCTGCGCGACTTTGTGGCCGGCAAGATGCGTCCGCGTTATGATCAAGCGCCGGGGCTGAGCCTGGCCAACCGTCCTTTCCCAAAGCGTGAACTGCTGGGCGCGGACAATTTCGTCGTCGCCCACACCATCGAGGCCACGCGCGGCTGCATTCACCAATGCGAATTCTGCGTCGTGCCCAGCGCCTGGGGCCGCCCCATTCAACATCCCATAGCCGACGTCGTCGCCGACATCCAGCAGATGGGCGCCAAGCGGCTGATCTTCCTTGATCTCAACCTGATTTCAGACATGGACTATGCCCGCGAACTCTTCACCGCGCTGATCCCGCTCAAGATCCAGTGGGGCGGGCTGACGACGACCATCATCACCATGAATGATGACCTGCTCGATCTGGCGGCGCGCAGTGGTTGCAAAGGACTGCTCCTGGGCTTCGAGACACTTTCCGCCGACGCTCTGGCCGAGACGAAAAAACAGTTCAACCAGCGCCAAGACTACAAAGACGTGATGCGGCGGCTGCACGCCCACGGCATCGGCGTGCAAGGGTGTTTCGTCTTCGGCTTCGACAACCACACCACAGACGTCTTCGCCGAGACCGTGGATTTCGTGATGGACGCCAACATCGATCTGCCGCGCTACGCCATCCTCACCCCCTTCCCCGGCACGCCGCTCTTCGACAAACTCAAGCGCGCCGACCGCATCCTCAACGAAGATTGGACGCTCTACGACGGCCAGCACGTGGTCTACCAGCCCACCAACCTCACGCCCGACGCCCTCTGGCGCGGCACCGAATGGGCCTGGAAGAAGACCTACAGCTATCCGTCCATTGCCAAACGCCTCCTCGCCGCCCGCCCCTGGAGTGGACGCAAGATGCTGCCCCTGTCGCTGGCGGGCAATCTGGGCTACCGCTTCTACGCCCACAATCTGCACAAGTACTATACCTGCGATTGGCAAATTGGCGTCGGAGAAAAGGTTGTCGCGTAAAGTTGAGATTATTCGCCCAATCGCCTAATCCCCTGTTTTCTAGATCGCTTTCCACTATTCAGCCGAGAAACCCTTGAAAATCACCTTCATCCGCCCCAATATGATGCCTGTCCGCGGCGCAGATGCCATGGAACCGCTGGTCTTCGCCATTCTGGCCGGGCTGACACCGCCACACGTGGAGACCGTCCTCTACGACGACCGCATCGAGCCGATCCCCGTGGACGAGCCGACGGATCTGGTTGCCATTACCGTGGAGACGTATACGGCGCGGCGTGCCTACGAGATTGCCGACGTCTACCGGCGGCGCGGCGTACCCGTGGTGATGGGCGGCTATCACGCCACTTTTTTGCCGGAGGAAGTGCTGGATCATGCCGATGCAGTGGTGGTTGGCGATGCCGAGGGGATCTGGCCGCAAGTGGTGCGCGATGCCGAACGGGGCCGCCTTCAGCGTATCTACCGCCAGGACGGCTACCCCGAACTGGCCGGCTACATGCCCGATCGCAGCATCTTCCGCGGCAAACGCTACGCACCCGCCGCGCTGGTGCAATATGGCCGCGGCTGTCGTTTTGCCTGCGAATTCTGTTCGATTCATGCTTTCTACGGCAAAAACCTGCGCCAACGCCCCGTGGACGAAGTGGTGGAAGAGATCCGCGCCACCGGCAAGAAGCACATCTTCCTCATCGACGACAACATCTTTGTCGACGTCCCCCGCGCCAAGGAACTTTTCGAGGCGCTGATTCCGTTAAAGATCCGCTGGTCGTGCCAGGTGAGCATCGACGTCACCCGCGATGCCGAGTTGATGGATCTGCTGCGCCGCAGCGGCTGCACCACCGCCGTGGTCGGCTTCGAATCGCTCAACGAAGACAACCTGCGCCACATGAAAAAACACTGGAACGTCAAACACCAGGACTACGCCACCTCGGTGCGCATTTTGCAGGATCACGGCGTGATGATCTACGGATCGTTCGTCTTCGGCTACGACGGCGACAGCGTCGAGTCGTTCCAACGCACGCTTGACTTCACCGTTCAAAACAAGTTCTACACCGCCAACTTCAATCCATTGACGCCCATGCCCGGCGCCGCGCTCTACGACCGCCTCGCCACGGAGGAGCGTCTGCTCTACGAACGCTGGTGGCTCGATCCACGCTTCCGCTACGGTGAGGCCGTCTTCCGTCCGCGCGGCATGACGCCCAACGAGCTGACCGCAGGCTGTCACCGTATCCGTAAAGCCTTTCACAGCACTGGGGCTATCCTGCACCGAGCGGCGGAGTTGCGTACCAACGCCCGTGATCCCTATCGCTTGGGGCTGCACCTCGCCTCCAACTTTGTGAGCAAGTGGATGATCGACAAAAAGCAGGGCCGTCCGCTGGGGACGGAAGGCGACCGACGACTGACGACGGTTGAGTTGCCTCGTCTGGCGTAGCTGCGGTCACTTAAACATCAAAATTCAATCCTGAAATTTACGGTAGCGGGGCGAATCCGTCTTGTGTAGAGTGGATGCTCTGCTGTGCAGCGTAGATTCAGAATAAAAATCAAATATGCGTTTTTAGTGAATTCTATTTACAAGTTCAAGGGGAAATGGGCTACATGAGTGGGGGGCAGCATTGGAGAAAACAACTTGGTACCTGGATCGAACATCCTCGTCAGCAAACTATCATCATCGGCGTGATCATCCTCAACGCCATCACCCTGGGATTAGAAACCATCCCACAACTTGATCCAACACTTTATCGTCTGCTCCATACGGTGGATCAGATCATCCTGTGGATTTTCATCGCTGAGATCGTGCTCAAGCTTCTGGGTACAGGCTTGGGCTTCTTCCGCAGCGCATGGAACATCTTCGACTTTGTGATTGTGGCGATTGCGCTTGTGCCTGCTGCCGGCCCACTTTCGATTCTGCGCACGTTGCGCATCTTCCGTCTGCTGCGCCTGGTAAACAAGGTGCCGCGGCTACGGATGATCGTCGAAGCCATGCTTCAGGCCATTCCCAGTATCAGTTGGGTGAGTTTGATGCTGCTGTTGGTCTACTATATTTTCGCCGTGATTGGTACGTCGATCTTTGGGCGAGCCTTCCCCGAATGGTTCGGCGATCTGGGGGCGTCTACCTATACCCTCTTCCAGGTGATGACGTTGGAAAGTTGGTCGATGGGCATTGCCCGCCCGGTGATCGAACAATTTCCTTACGCATACCTTTTCTTTGTTCCATTTATCCTGTTGGCGACCTTTACAATGCTGAACCTCTTCATCGCCATCATCGTCAACGCCATGCAATCGTTACAGGCTGCAGAAGACGCCGAGAAGATGCCCACGATTCTGCCGCTGGTCCAGGTGAAATCGGTAGACGATGAAATTCTTACCGAGCTACGCCAACTCCAGGCGCGCATGATCTCGCTGGAAGCTGCGCTGGCGAACAGCCACCAAAACGGTGTGAACCGAATCGAGACGGTGACATCGCCTCTCAATGAACAGCCGCCGGCTTAGGAGCGTAGTGCGTGGTGCGTAGTGCGTAGTGCGTGTATCGCTAGAGTTCTTGAATGTGTATTGGGTACACACCCGTCGTCCGTCGTCCGTCGTCCGTCGTCCTGAAAGGACCAACATGCACCTCACCCTGATTAAACCCAACATCGGCCGTATGGAGCACAGCCTCTACGTGGACGAAGGACGCATGGAGCCGCTGCAATTGGGCGTCCTCGCCGCGCTGACGCCGCCCGATGTGGACGTGACGCTGTGGGACGACCGGCTGGAGTCGATCCCCTACGATGAGCCGACGGATCTCGTCGCCATTACTGTGGAGACGTACACGGCGCGGCGCGCTTATGAGATCGCGGGCGAGTATCGGGCGCGCGGTGTGCCGGTGATCCTGGGCGGCATGCAGCCCACGCTCATCCCCGAAGAAGTGATGCCCCACGCCGACGCAATCTTCATCGGCGACGCCGAGACGAAGTGGCTGGGCGTGTTGGATGACTTCCGCCGCGGCGCGCTGAAGCCTGTTTATGACGCGCCGGTGGGGGTGGCACATCCGGGGGTATTTACGCGGCGCGATATCTTCAAGGGCAAGGGCTACCTGCCTATTTCGCTGATGCAGTTCAGCCGCGGCTGCCGCTTCGCCTGCAACTTCTGCGCCGTGAGCACCTACTTCGACAAAGGACACTACACCCGCTGCGTCGAAGAGGTGGTGGCCGAGATCGAGGCGCGCGAGCGCAACCAGATCATCTTTTTTGTAGACGACAATATCCTCTCCAACTTTGCCGCAGCCAAAGAACTCTTCCGCGCCCTGATCCCGTTGAAGGTGCACTGGGTGAGCCAGGGCAGCATCGACATGACCCAGGATCTGGAATTGATGGATCTAATGGTCAAAAGCGGCTGTATCGGCATGGTGGTGGGTTTTGAATCCATCAGCAAAGAGAGCCTGCGTTGGATGCGCAAATCGCCCAACTTTGTGGGCGGCTTCGATGGCTACAAGCAGCAGATCGACGTGATCCGCGACTATGGGGTGCAGTTGTGGGCCGCCTTCACCCTGGGCCACGACCACGACACAAAGGAATCGATCCAAGAGACGCTGGATTGGGCGATGGCGAACAAATTCCCGTTGGCGGCGTTTAATATCCTTGTCCCCTACCCCAAGACGCCGCTTTATCAGAAACTTGAAGCCGAAAACCGTCTGCTCTACGACGGCAAGTGGTGGCTGCATCCTGAATACCGCTTCAACTACGCCGCCTTCCGCCCTCAAAACATGACCCCCGACGAGTTGACCGAAGCGTGCTGGCAGGCGCGATCCACCTACAACAGCCTGGGCTTCATGATTCGGCGCATCTTCGATCTCAAAACCAACCTGCGCACGCTCTACAAACTGGGCGTCTACCTCAAGTACAGTCCTATCTTCCGTAAAGAGGTGTTCAAAAAGCAGGGGATGCGGTTTGGGTTGAGGTGATGCGAACCACAAGGAGATAGTTGTTGAAGATCCCATCAGACGCAGCTATACCAATCGAGAAGTTGACGCAGTATTTGTTGGTAGCTAGACTGCGCAACGATAAATCAAAGTTCCTGGTGAAAGCAGGTTTTACATTGGAGAATCCAGGCGATCTATTGGCTGCAATCCGTAAACAGGTTGCAGAAAACGATGCCGTACTAGATCGTCAGGATGAATATGGGACGTTTTACCAGGTTGTAGGTGACTTGGTAGGGCCAAATGGTATACTGTCGGTAGTAACAGTATGGATTGAACAGGCCGTTGATAGAGAGATCCGCTTTGTAACATTGAAGCCGGTGAGGAACAAATCATGAAACCCACTTTATATGAAGACATAGCACTCACCCGCAATATCCCCAGAGAAAACCTTCAAAAAGGCGACATTGCCGTGCTGATCGACTATGTGCATGCACCTGATGGTGGTGAAGAGGGAGCTGTGCTAGAGGTGTTCAACGCCATCGGCGAGTCTCTTGCCGTCGTCACGGTTCCTGTGTCTGCCATCGCTTCGTTGCGCGCTGATCAAGTGCCGTCTGTCCGCACACTGGTTGCTGCCTGATTCGGAAACAAGCAGAAATGAGCATAGGCGACGAGTTGTCCGCGGTGGTAGAGTTGGTTTTTGCGCAGTAACCAACCCAACCTGTCACCAAGGACGCACCCATGAGCACGCTGTGGCTGGAATATTGGACCGAAGACGATGATTTCTGCATTTATGCCGCCATCGACGAAGCCGAACGGTCGATGACGTTGAAAGGCCAGGCCGCGGAGATTGTAGGCCGCTTTGACGCCATCTACGACATCCTCGAAAACAAGAAAAACCGCGAAGATGAACTGCGCGCCGCCCTCGATACACTCAGCCAGAAGATCCTGGCCCCATTCGCCAAAGAATTGAAGCGCTGCGATCTGGTTCGTTTTATCGTCTTCGAGGACCTGATCCGCTGCGCTTTTGATCTGCTCCTCTTCGAGGGGACACACCTTTTCCTCCAGCGCCCCGTTTGCTATCAGGTGGCGGAGGGCGAAGGCGAAGACGCGCCCAAAATCCCGCTGGAAAGCGCCCTGCTCATCGCCGATCTCACCGCCGACCCCGAAGAGGCGTGCAAAGAAGTGGCGACACGCATCGCCGAGGCCGAGTACGTGCTCATGGAAGACGCCGACGCCGGCACCATCAAAGACGCCGCCGATCAGGTCGATGCCCTGGTAATCAGCGCCCACGGCGACATCGACAAGGACAATCGTGGCGCTATCTATCTCAACGAGGTTGCCGTCCCCGCGACGTTGATGGGCAAACTCGAAGCCTGGATCGTCTACTTCGACTCCTGCCAGCAGGGGGCCAACATGCGCTACCTCGAAGCCTTCCAAGAGGAGAGCGACATCCAGTTTTACCTTGGCCCCATCATCAGCAACGACGCCGGCGACTCGTCCACGCGCACCCTGATCTGGTTCTTTGAGGGCGTCCTTGCCCACGGCAACCCCATCCGCGCCCTCTTTGACACGCGCAAGCGACTCTTTGCCTTCTACACCAAAGAACGGAAATTAAACCTCATCACCAGCCTCAACAAAGCCTATGCCTTCCGGCTCTACGAACTCGTTGAAGAAGAGTAAATCGCTGTCAGTCAGTGGTATAATGCCATCATATTCTGAGAGAAGAGGTGGACAATGACTACAGTGACAGTGCAAAACATCAGTGTTGAGTTAACTGTTGAGCAGTTGATTGCAGCCGTGAGTCAACTAGAACCTGACGCACGCGCCAAGGTTGCACGCGCCCTAGCCGAAACCGAACTAGATGCAGAATTGATGAAGCTGATCACCGTTTTGTACTCTCAATCACCAGCCGACGATATATCTGACGCGGATATTCAAGCGGAGATAGATGTAGTACGGCGGCAAGGTATCTAGCACGCTATGCTGCATGTTGTCATAGACACCAATCTTTGGATTCGCATACTGCTGCGTGGCCAGACGACTCTACCGATTTTGATCGCTTGGCAACAGCGACAGTTTCAGTTGGTCACCAGTCAAGCCTTACTCGATGAATTCCAGATGGTGTGGCCGCGACCTCGATTTCGGGGACGAATTTCATCTGAACAAGCGGAGCAACTGTATACTCAGATGATAGCCAGATCTAAGATCGTGGAGCTAAAAACACTCCCGCCAAGATGCAGAGATCCCAAAGATGATCCAGTCCTTGCGACAGCCATCGACGGTCATGCGGATGCAGTTGTGACGGGAGATGATGACCTACGCGCCGATGAGGAATTGCGCAGGCTGATGGCAGAGTACGGTGTGCGGCTTTGGGGTGTTCAGTCATTTCTAGAAGCACTTTCAAAGACTCCATAACGTGGATCCCCATCCCTACTTCGCGCTTCATCTCCACAGCAACGAGGAACTTGCCCCGCTGCTGCCCAGCGCAGTGATCCGCCGTGAGACGCTGCATGAGTGGCCACTCTCGTGTGTGCAGCGCCTCCACTGCGAGGACGGCAACACCGTCATCTACAAAGTACAGTCCGCGCCGTCGGTAGAAGCTGAATTCTACCGGCAGGCGCGGTCCTCTTTGTTGGTGACAGCACAGATCCTGCCTGTGGACGACGGGCCGGCGGCGCTGCTGCTGGAAGACGTCGACGCGCCGCTGCTGGGCGATGTGATCCTTACCGCGGCGCAAGCCGTCGCCCACACCGAGCAGATTCTCGACCAGATCGCCGCCATCACCGGCGACCTGCCTGCACTCAACGATATCCGCAGCGAGGACAGCCGGCGCGCCTGCGGTGAGGCAATCCTCAATGACCTGCACCGGCTGGTGAATGACGGATCGTTTCGGCAAGTCAATGCACAGATGATCGACGACGTGGCTGCTGTCATCGCCGCCGAGGACGTACAGGCGGCGCTGCACGGCGAAACCGGCTACGTCCACGGTGATCTGCGCGCCGAAAATGTGCTTTTGACGGCAGATGGCTATCGTGTCCTCGATTGGCAGCGTCCGTGGTGGGGGCCGGTGGCGTTGGATCGGCTTTCTCTGTTATTATCGTTGGGCGTCGATCCCACTGTTCATGTGGCGGTGGGGGTGCAGCGGTTGCACATCCTCTTGCAGATTGGCTGGCTGGCCCAGTGTGCCCTCCACTGGTTTCCGCCGGGCGTGCACCACTACGACGGGCAGATCGCACAATTGATTGGCACATTTAATCCACCCAACTAACGCAGGGGCACAGAGTCGTTGAATCGCAATGCAGAGGTGCGTAACCTCATTATCAAACTGGTGGCGTGGCCGCTGGGCACCGTGATCCTGGGCATTGTCTTGCTCACCTTGTCGATCACCATGCCGGGGGATTCCGGCAATGCCTTCACCGTCCTCTTTCGTACGATGTTCGGCATCATCCACTTTCCTATTTTGCTCTCACAGAATTTTCTAGGCTGGCCCACCGGCGGGATCGGGTTTGTTGTCGGCTTTGCCCTGGATGGTCTGCTCTGGTTCGGCGTTTTCGAGCTTGTGTGGCGCTTTGTGATGAAGCGACGGAGGTCTGCGCGTAAGGTGTGAGGGGAACAATGATCGAGGAAATTTCTCAAATCCACGTGGACAGCATACGCTTCCCCGGACGACAACTGGAGATGGTCCTGACTTCTATCGCCGAGGGCAACACAAATGGGCGACTGTGGCGGATCGCCGGCGCAGACGAAAGCGCTCTTTACCTGCTCTGGGACCAGGGCAACAACGTTTTCTATATTGCAGGCGATGTAGATATGACGACCGTACAGGCGACGGCGGCGCTGATCCAGTCGGAGATTCGAGAATCGGCGATCCAGCGAGGACGGGTCTACTTCAAAGTCAACACGCTGTCAACAGCGTTGACGGCGGCGATCCCCGATCTCTTTCCCCAAATCCACCTTCACGAGATGAACAAATTGTTTTACCGCTTTGAGCAGACGGCTGCGCCACGCTTCAGCGCTGCCGTCGACGGCGTGCGTTACCAACGCATCGATGCCGACTTTCTGGCGCAGGCAACCTACGAAAACATTGACGCCGTGAAAGCCGAAACGGCGTGGATGTGGGCGTCGTCCGCTGCATTTCATGCCCACGGTTTCGGCTATGTGGCCGTGAAGGAAGACACCATCGTCTGCTGGTGTACGGCGGAATATGTCAGTGAGCGCATGTGTGGCATCGGCATTGAAACCGTGCCTGAATTCCAAAACAAGGGGATCGCCACTGCCACCGCCGCCCATTTTGTAGATGAATGCCTGCGCCGCCGAATCGTTCCTCACTGGGAGTGTGATGGGCAGAATGTTGGGTCCATGCGCGTGGCGGAGAAGGTAGGTTTTTCGCTTCATAGTGAAATCGTCGTCTGGGGCGGGCGTCTAGATAGGTAGGCGCTGCTCACTTCGCTTTTCCCCCGTTTTTCGTGCGGTAACTTTGAATCTTTTTACTGTGCATCTTCGTATCGTCGGCATGAACCCTACAATACTCGCTGCAAGCATCTTTATTTTTCTGATCATAGGGACTCTGTGGAGCAGCCGCCGCGCGGACGGCTATAGCCACATCCGTCACACCATCAGCGAACTGGGTGAGTGGGGATCGCCCCAGTCTCGCCTCGTGAGTTGGGGGCTGTTTGCGCCGGTGGGAATCGGGCTGCTGGTCTTGGCCGGGCTTGTGCGGAGCCAAGGCGGTGCACATCCGCTGGCCGAAACGTTGACCCTGCTCATCGCCGCTGTGGGGATCGGCTACCTGGGTGCGGCGATTTTCCCATGCGATCCAGGATCGCCGATGGGCGGATCCTGGCGACAACAGTTGCACAACCTGGCTGGCGGGGTTCAGTACGTGGGCGGCGCCGGAGCGTTGTTTGTGGCGTCGCAATCGTTGACTGCAAACGAATCTACGCTTGTGGACTGGTTGTTGGTCAGTGGGGTAGTAGTGGGTGTCGTGGCGGTTTTACTGTCGATCCAACAGGTTTTTCCTGTTCGTGGGGTCGTTCAGCGGGTAGGAGAAATTGTTCTCTTTGGCAATATCGTTTGGCTTGTCTTTGTCGGCTCGCTGTAACAGCCGCTGTTAGTAATATAAAACGCCATGCCGCGAGCATGGCGTTTTATTTTACGATGATCGGTCTTGCTTTGTCGGCTACTCATTTACCCGCTTCGCCACCACCACCACACGGTGGGTGTTGTCGTCTTCGGGCCAGCAACTGACGAGGGTGAGGCGGTCATCGTCGAAGGGTTTGATCCATTTGGCGTTGTCGATACGCTGATCATAGGGGGCAAACTTTTCTTCGAGCACCATCACTTCTTCTACTTTGTAGGTAAATTCCTGCCCGCCCGCCCAGATGATGGCTTCGTCGCCGGGCTGCATGGCGTAGAGTTTGCGGAAGATGGCGCCGCGGATGTTGTTGTGCCCGCTGAGGACGACGTTGCCCCCTTCGCCAGGATGGGCGCTGTTCTTGTGCCAACCGGCTGCAAAGTCGGCCACTTCCCATTCGCTGGCCTGAGAACCGTCTGCCTGTTGCACCATGTGCCAGCCAATGGTGACGACATCGGTTTCGACGTCGATTGAGGGCAGCACGAGCCGTGCCGGGGCGCTGGTTGAACTCCCCAACGAAGGACGGCCTAGCGGCGGCCTACCGTCCACCACAGCAATGACGCCGTCCTCGCCGGCGGGGAGCGCCGCGGGCAGATCTTGTGCATTGCTCTGTGCGGCGCCGGTGCTGCACCCGCCAATCAACATCATTCCCATTAGGATCACCACGATCCAGTACAATCGATTGCTCTTCTGCATGATTCGTAACCTCGTTTTCGAAATCTTTAAATCGCCTAATCGCTCAATCTCAGTGTAACAACGATTCAGGCTTTCTTCTTAGCATAGATCCCCTGATACTCCATCGGCAAAAGCTCGGCCAAGGAGATCATGATCTGCTCCGTCTGTTTCTCTAGCTCGTCTACCGGCCGGCGCCCAGGTGGCAGTTCGATGGGCCGACCAAAGCGCACGTAGATGGGCACACGGCGCAGACGCCGCCAGTAGTCGAAACACTTTTCCTGCCCAAAGGCCACCACCGGCAGGATGGCGGCAGGTGCACGGGTGGCCAAATAGGCAAGGCCGGTGTGTCCTTCGCCCAGACCGCCGCTGAGGCTGCGTGTCCCCTCAGGCGCCAGCGCCAGGACGCCGCCGGCCTTAAGCACAGTGAGCGCTTTGCTCAACGCCCGCCGATCCGGCGTACCACGCGTCACGAAGATGGCGTTGCCAAAGGTTGTCAAAATCCACCCAAAGACATGACCTACCCACTTGTCCGCCGCAAAGGGGACAGTACGCCGGTGCACAAACATCAACAACACCGGCACGTCGAGCACATGTAGATGGTTCGGCGCAAGGATAAACGCGCCCTCCTTTGGAATCTGCTCCACGCCTTCCACGTCCACACGCGCCAGCAAGCGCAGTACCACCGTCACAAATCCCCGAAAAAGTTGCTGCAAAAAGGTCCACCGGCTGTAATCGAGTTGGCTGTAATCGAGTTGGCTGTAGTCTAGCATAAAGGTGATTGGTGATTTGGGATTGGTGACTGGGACATGACAGCCTACCGGTCGAAACCGGCAGGAATTTACGGCACGGCGCTCAATCGTCGGCCCTGAGCGGTGGCCTCGATGCGAGTCACAGGACCACCAACGGGGGCCAGGACGGCGGTGAAGGTGGTTTCGCCGCCGCGCGGCACCACATTGTGATCGGGCACCACCTGACGCATAGCGATCACCCGATCCAGCGAATCGTACGCCGTGAGGACAATCTGCACGCTCACTGCTTCTTCCGGGCCGACGTTGCGCACGGTCCCCTGTACTGTGTAAGACGCATAACGTTCGCCGTCGGCCTTAATGTTTTCTACGACGAGGTCGCGGTAGTAACCGCCCACGTACGCGGGGACGGCGCTGATGGGGAAGGCGCGGTAACGGGCAAAACGCCCGGGCGCTTCACCGAAAAGGATGGCAAAAGGCGCGGTCTGCCCTGCGTCCACCAAATCGAGGGCAACGAGGGCGCTGGCGCGGCCAATTTCTTGATCCGCATCATCCAAGAGGACGACGGCGACACGCACCTGTTCCAGCGCGGTGCCGCTGTCGTTGAGCACCTCACCCAGCGCCCAGAGCCCACCGATGTTGGTCTGACTAAAATAGACGTTCTGCGCGGTGATGGGGATGGGTGTTGGTGTCGGCGTGGTGTTGGCCGCTTCTTCTTGCTCTTCTTCTGGACTGGGGATGATCAACTGTTGGCCCACCTGCAACGTACGCGGATCAAGAATGCCGTTGGCGTCTTGCAGTACGGAAATGGTGAGCCCGTAGCGCTGCGCAATGGCCAACAGGCTGTCTCCAGGCTGGATCTGGTAGAAGACTGGTGTTGGTGTCACCGTGGGCGTGGGTGTGGGCGCAGGGGTGTAAGGCGCCGGCGTGGCAGTGGGTGGCAACGTTGCCAGCGCCACAATTTCAATGGTAGGGGTGGCGGTAGGTTGTGGTGTGGGCGTCGGCGTGATGATCTGTCCACAGCCGCCCAGCAGCCACAAGCTGCTTGCCATAATCCACAGGGCCAGCCAATCGATTCGTCTTGTCACAGGCATTGAACTCGTTGTCATAGAAGCACCGAGTTTGGAGTATACCATAGATTGGGGGTGCGATTCGTGTTGCATGGGTTTAGATTCCTATTTGTGGGTTAGGGACAAAATTTGTTCAAGGTTAGTACTGGTACGCACGCCCTGAAATCTACCCGTTCCCAATTGGGAAGCCAGCCGCTCAACCCACAAAAGATGAATCACACACTAATCCGACAACCGCGTCGTCTTCGTCACCCGCGCCTGTCCCAGTTGCGTCTCGGTGACCTTCGCATCGGTGAGGTCTGCCCCGTCGAGATTGGCATTGGTCAGATCGGCCAGGAAAAGGTTGGCCCCGGCCAGATTTGCCCCGGTGAGATCGGCGTCAATCAGATCCACGGCGCTAAGGTTGGCACAGAGCAGGTACGCGCCGCGCAAGTCAGCGCGTGACAGGTCTGCTGCTACAAAATGTGACCAGGCAAGATTGGCGCGGGGCAGAACAATGTCGGTGAGATTTGCGCCGTTGAGGGCGATCCACGGGCGTAGCGGCGGCGATCCTTCGTGGCCGTGATTGCCGATCAGGTTCGCTTCGTAGAGAAATTGGATCGCCATCCCCTTGGCACGGCCGTCCATCTGGTTAAGGGCAACAAAAAGATGGGCGCGGGCCAGCGCCCGTAGCGGATCCCCAGCCAGCGTACTGTGCAGGTTGTGGGTGGCCACCAGATCTGAAATGGCGGTCATGAAATAGCACAGTGTATTACTCAAAGTACAATCTCCTCCACCACCAATCTCCCCCCACCCCACCCATCCACCTGCCAGCGCCCGTGGACCTGCACCGGCTGCCACGTCTTGGGCGTGGCGATCTTCTCCGCGGGGATCGCCACGACGTAGGTGCTGCCGTTATCGAGGAAGAAGCCTTTACCACCGGTCCAGCCGGGCAGGCGCACCCCCACCACCGTCACAGGACGGTTGACGCGCTGCGGCAGATCGGCCAGGCGCACCCGCTCCGGTGCGGACGGCAACAGCGTCACCGGGTGCACGCTGAGCGGCTGGCCCAGGATGCGCGTCTCCCAGGCGATGCGCTCGGCGGGCGACTCTGCGGGTACGTCGTCGGCGAAGAAGCCGAAGCCCAGTTGGTCCACACTACGGGCGCGGCGGATCTCTTGCTGATCGTGCAGCAGGGCGGCGCGCGACGATCCCAGCCCGTCCAGCGCGCCGCAGCGGATCAGGTGATCCACTTCCTTGGGCTGGAGATCGACACGGGAGAGCAGATCTCGCAGCTCCGCGAACGGGGCGCGGCGACGTTCGCGCACGATGGCGCGGATGGATTCGCGGCGGAGGTCGCGGACCTGGCCGAGGCCCATGAAGAGAGCAGATAGCAGTTGGCGGTTAGCAGTTAGGGCGGAGGGGGCGTCGATACCTTCCGGGAAGGGGGCAGCCTCAGATTGGAATTTGGGGCGATCTTCTGCCCCCTTCCCGGAAGGTTGGCGCGCGGCCAGGGTGAACTTGCGGTCGCTGTAGTTGACGTGCGGCGGGTGGACGGGGATGCCCAGGCGTTGCGCTTCGGCGATGTAGACGGCCTGGTGGTGGAAGCCGCCCCAGTCGGCCAGGCGGGCGCAGAGGAATTCTGCCGGGTAGTGTGCCCGCAGGTAGGCCGAGCGGAACGAGACGGCGGCGTAGGCGGTGGCGTGTCCCTGGTTGAAGCCGTAGCCGGCGAAGGCGGCCACCTGTTCGTAGAGCGTGGTGGCCTGGGTTTCGCTGAGGCCGGGGCCGTCCACACGGCAGCAGCCGGAGACGAAGCGCTCGCGCAGGTTTTCCATTTCGTCGGCGCGGAATTTACTCATGCCACGGCGCAGGTGATCGGCTTCCTCCCAAGACAGCCCCGCGATCTCCGTCGCCACACGCAAAATCTGCTCTTGAAAGAGCAGCACCCCTTTCGTCCCCTGCAAAATCGGCTCAAGGGACGGGTGCAGATAGGCCACGGTAGCTTCGCCGCGGTAACGGCGCACAAAGGCGTCGGCCATGCCGCCGGTGGCGGGGCCGGGCTTGAAAAAGGCGTTGGCCACGGCCAGATCCACGGCGTTTTTGGCTTTGAGTTGACGCAGCGTGCGCTGTGCGCCCGTGGATTCGCACTGGAAGACGCCGATGGTGTCGCCGCGCTCAAGAACGGCGGCGGTGACGGCGTCCTCAGCGGGGATGGTGGCCAGGCGGAAGCCGGGATCGTGGCGTTTGCGCACGAGATCGACGGCGTCGCTGAGCACGGTGAGGGCGCGGATGCCCAGCACGTCCACCTTGATCAGCCCCAGCCGTTCCACGTCGTGGTGATCGAATTGGGAGATGGCGAAGCCTTTGGGCGTGTGCTGCAACGGCGTGTAATCAGTGAGCGGGCCGGGCGTCACCACCACACCGCCGGGGTGGATCGACAGGTGGTTGGGCATGCCGATCAACTCCTGGGCCATGCGCACGATCTCCTGGTGCAGCGGATCGTCCAGGGTGGCGGCCAGGTCGGCGAGGCCGCTGTCACCGCGGCGGCGGGGATCGGGGTGCCAGTTGCGGCGCACCCGTTTCGCCAGCACACCGGCTTCGGCGTCGCTGAGACCGTGGGCTTTGGCGGCATCGCGCACGGCGGACTTGGGCTGGAAGGTGTTGACGGTGGCGACCAGGGCCACGTGGTCTTCGCCGTAGCGGTGGCGGATGTATTGCAGCACTTCGTCGCGGCGACGTGAACAGAAATCGAGGTCGATGTCGGGCAGTTCGCGGCGCGCCGGGTTCAAGAAGCGCTCAAAGAGCAGATCGTGCTCGATGGGGTCCACGTCGGTGATGCCCACACAGTAGGCCACCAGCGAGTTGGCCACGCTGCCGCGCGTGCTCACGGGGATCTCGTGACGGCGCGCATAGGCCACAATGTCGGCCACGAGCAAAAAGAGGGGCGCGTAGCCGTGGACGGCGATGGCGGCGAGTTCGCGGGTGAGGCGGGGGAGGATGGGATCTGGGTTGGGGTAAAGGTTGGTCAGGCCGGTGTGGGCGGCAACCACAAGTTGATTATGGGATGATGAGCTAATGTCATCGCTGATGATGTCCACTTCGTGATTGGCATCCACGTCGGGCAGGATGTTGGGCCAGATGGGGCTGCCGCTAGGGAGGCAGTCGTCGCAGAGGTCGGCGATGGCGTCGGTCTGGGCCAGGGCCGCGGGGAAATCTTTGAAGCGGACGGCCATCTCGTTGGGCGTGAGCCAGTGGACATCCATCGCGGCATCGCCGTCATCGGGCAGGGCGTGGCGGGGGAGATCTTCGAGGCGACAGTTGTGGTGGATGGCGGCCAGCAGGCGCAGGTTGTGCCGTTCTTCGGGCAGCAGGGTGTAGACGGGCTGCACCGCCGCGCAAGGAATGCCCAAACGGCGGCCAATGTCCACGCAACTGCGGGCGACGGCGCGATCTGTGCTGTTCGCGTCCAAATCGTGAATTTCGAGGGCGAGGAAGGTCTGTCCTTCGCCGAAAAGACCGGCGACGCGGCCGGCCAGGCGCAGAGCGAGGGCGTCCTGTCCGCTGCGCAGCAGTTGCGCGATCCAGCTTCGCCGTCCGCCGCTCAGGCAGAGCAGACCGGTGTGGTTTGCGCGCAGATCGTCCCAGGCCAGGCCGCGCACGATCCTTTCCTCGCGGTCGGGGTGGTTCTGGATGGCCGACGAGAGGCGACAGAGCGAGCGGTAGCCGTCGGGGCCGGTGGCAAGCAGCACGAGGGGATCGGGTTTGTCCACGCTGAGCAGGTCGGCGGGGGGCTGTACCGTCACCGTCATACCGATGATGGGGTGGACGTCCTCGGCGCGGCAGGCGCGGGCAAAGGAGACCGCGCCGTAGAGCGCGTGGCTGTCGGTAAGGGCCAGCGCCGTCATCCCGTCGGCAGCGGCGCGCGCTGCGAGATGATCCACGCTCGGGGTGGCCCCGAGCAGCGAAAAATGTGAGTGTACGTGAAGATGGGTGATCGGCGACGCGTCCATGCGTCCATTATCGGCGGGGAGGGGGTCATTGGCAAAGGATCAATAGAACGCGGATCGAGCGGATTGGGCGGATCAAGGCGGATTTTTCAGAATCCTTCTGGAATCCGCTTCGATCCGCGTTCTATCTCAAGTGCGTTAGGCAAATGACAACCTCGTCAGAATTGGGTATGATACAGCTAACTTCTAAGGTTAGAGCAAGGGGTGAAATCATGCATGTGAGTTCTCAAGAGTATAACCATGTCCTGACGACAGTGAACAATTGGTCACCTGCCCAGCGTATTGCGCTGATTCAGGACGTCCTTGAGGCGCTTGCGCCAGGTATAGATGCAAAAGAACCAGCCGCTAGTGCCAAAACACTCGAAATGGCGCTTGGTTTATTGGCAAATGACCGTCCTTCTCCGTCTGATGAGCAGGTAGACATATGGCTTAAAGAACGTCGCGAGCGAAAGTATTTTGGATGAACACAACTGAGCATTTACTCACGTGTCTACTTGAGGAAGCTGCCGAGATCCAACAGGCTGTTTCGAAGGCAATGCGATTTGGCCTGGACGATGGCAATCCTAACCGCAATACCACAAACGCAGACGATATTGCCTTGGAAATCGTCGACTTACTTGCAGTGGTGGTGTTGCTGCAAGAGCAGGGCATATTGAAAGAACCCAAAGACATAGACATTCTGTTGAAAGCCAAGCGGGACCGCGTGACAAAATATATGGTCTACGCTCAAAATACCGGTGCATTAAGCGAATAGTACAGGGACAATGTCACTAAGTTAAGCGCGGAGATAGCATCCTCAGATGCGGCTCTACCAGTGTGTACCCGCATCTGAGGATGCTGTCTCCACAGGTTTTAGCGCGTCACCGTCCCTTAACTTAACGACATTGAGTACAGGGAAACCAAGGGTTATATACATCCCATAGGCACTTTGCGAGTTTCTTGAGCTTGAACCGACTCAGTAAAACTTCATCTACCAAAAAACAAACACTTAATCGCCCAATCCCCACCGAGGACCCCATGCACATCATATCCATCATGGCCCACCAGGACGATGAAATGCGCTGCCTGGGGACGATGCTCAAGTGCCGCGACCGTGGCGATTCCCTGGCCTTCGTCACGGTGACCGACGGCTCGCTCGGTTTCGTGCAGAATCCGTCGATTGCGCGTGAGGAAGCCGCCGCCATCCGCCACGCCGAGATGAGCGCACTGTGCGCCGCCGTCGACGCCGACTACATCAATCTGGGCGAACAGGACGAATTCCTCTACGACACGCCCGCCGTGCGGCTGGCGCTGATCGAGGCCATCCGCTCCACCCGCGCCGACGTGATCTTCACCCACTACCACGAAGACTACAATGCCGATCATGTTACGGTGAACCAGCTTGTGCGCCACTGCGCCATGCAGGCCTGTCTACCTGTCATCGCTACCGCTTCGCCGCCGCTGGCTGCGCACCCGGCCATCTTCCTCGTGGAGCCGCTGGGTCCATTCACCTTTCCTGCCACCCACTTCGTCGACATCACCGCTTACCACGACCAGAAGATCGCCCTGCTCAAACACCACGCCTCCCAGGACGAAGCGCTCTTCCAGGCCCTGGGCGCGGGCTTCGAGCGTCTCTGCGCCCGCCTCGAAGCCTACCGCGGTGAGCAAGTCGGCTGTGAATACGCCGAAGCCTTCACGCCCATGCAGGCACGGGGGGCGGTGAAAGGATATTCGGTTTTACCGTGAAGATGGTGACTGGTGATTGGTGATTAGGCGTTTGAGCGCATAGCAGATTTCATGGACTAACCACGATCCCAATCACCAATCACCAGTCACCAATCACCAATCACCACTTTCCAAAGGATCTACCATGCAAAACATCCACACCCACGCCTGGGACCCTGAACAACACATAGCCGCGGCGACGCGGGCGGAGGCGGACCGGTCACGCGGTGCGCCCATGGATCTGACGGTGGATTTTGAGCGCTTTATGGCCGACAACGCCCCGTTCGAGCGGACGGTGGTCTTCGGCCTCAAGGCGCGCTTGACCGGCTACTGGGTGCCCGATGCCTACGTGGCCGACTTTGTGGCGCGCGCGCCCGACAAGCTGGTGGGCTTCGCCTGCGCCGACCCCACCCAGGACGGCGCGTTGACCGATCTACGCCACGCCGTCGAGGATCTGGGGCTGGTGGGCTTGAAGATGACGCCCATGTACGCCGGTTTCGATCCACGCGACGAACGCTGTTTTTCGATCTACGCCTACTGTCAGGAAAACGGGCTGCCCATTCTTTTTCACAGTGGCACCACCTTCAACGCCGCCGCGCCGCTGGGCTTCACCCGCCCCTGGCTGTTCGACGAGGTCGCCATCCGCTATCCCGAGCTGCGCATGGTCCTCGCCCATGTCGGCCATCCTTTCTGTGACGAATGCCTGGTGGTGATCCGCAAACACCCGCACGTCTACGCCGACATTTCCGCTCTCTTCTACCGCCCGTGGCAGTTCTACAACATGCTCATCAGCGCCCAGGAATACCATGTCACCGGCAAGTTGCTCTTCGGCACCGACTCCCCCTTTGCCAAAGGACAGGAATCCATCGACGGCCTGCGCAACGCCAACGCCGTCATCGGGGAAAGCGGCCTGCCGAAAGTGCGGACGGAGACGATTGAGGGGATTTTGGCGCGGGATGCGTTTCAGCTACTGGGGATAATTCGTAATTCGTGAGGAGTTAGACACCCCTTTGGGGTGGAAATGAAAGCACGTTAACAAGAGAAGACATGAAGGGGACTGTACAGTGGTTAAGCGACAAAACAAAACCATGAACAGGAGGCCCTTCATGTCCACAACAACCATAGCA
>WGMT01000107.1 GCA_016124945.1 bacterium
CACGAATCACGCAACACGGATCACGCAACACGGATCACGAATCACGCAACACGGATCACGCAACACGGATCACGAATCACGCAACACGGATCACGCAACACGGATCACGAATCACGCAACACGGATCACGCAACACGAATCACGAATCACGAATCACGGATCACGCAACACGGATCACGTCATTTACATGCCACCACCCATCGTCATCGCACCGCCCATTGCGCCGCCCATCGGCATGGCGTCTGCCGGTTTTTCGGCGTGGACCTTGCCGGCTGTGTCTGTGGTGGGATCGAAGCCGCGCAGCATCATGCCCTGTCCGCGCGAGAGGTGGACGAGCTGAGATGGCGGGTCGGCGGGGTCGCGCATTTGGATGAGCAGGGTGGTGCGCGCCTCGCTGCTGGTGTTGACGCCTGAGCCGTGCACGGTGAGGTAGCTGAAGAAGAGCACGTCACCGGCTTTGGCGGGGCAGGCTAAAGAAGATTCCAGCGGGTACTGATCCAGGGGCAGGTGCCAGCCGCCCTCACGCACGTGGGGGATGGGTCCTTGCTTGTGGGTACCGGGGACAACACGGATACAGCCCTTCTCCAGCGGCGCGTCGTCGAAGTGGACCACGGCGGCGATCATGCTGTGGTTGTCGTGGGGGAAGAAGGGCACGTCCTGGTGCATGGGGAAGGGCGATCCCTTTTCCGGCGGTTTGATGAAGAGTTTGTTGTGGTGAAGCTGTACATTGGGCGAATCGATGATCTGCGCCGCGGCGGACGTGAGGCGGTCGTCCACGAGCAGGCGGGTGAAACCGGCGTCGTGGAACTGGACATTGTGACAGTGAAGTAACGACGTTTTGGTCATCGTCACCTCTTTGGCGCTCTCCCACGTCGCTTCCACTTCGCCCAATTGTTGCAGCCGGGCGATGAGCGCGTGGGCGTCCTCGCGGAAGTGCGCCGCCTCTTCGGCTGAGAACATGCCCTGCACCAGCAGATAGCCGTTCTCGCGGTAGAAATCTACTTGTTCTTGGGTCAGCACTGTGGTCTCTCCTGGGTGGGGGGATTGGGGACTGGGGATCAGGGACTGGGTCTTGTTGACGCTCAGAATGGATATTGGCGTCAATGAAGCCCAGTCCCCGATCCCTAATCCCCAGTCCCTAGTCTCCGATGTTTTCTCCATCTGATAACAACACACCATCCACCTCTGCCCGATTCCAGTTGACGCCGGTGAGGATGGCATTGCGCAGGTCGGCGCGGGTGAGGGTGGCATCATTAAGTTTAGCATTGGTGAGGTTTGCGCCACGCAAATCGGCGTCGGTGAGATCGACGCCTTGCAAGTCGGCATTGGACAGGTCGGCGTCGGTGAGATCGACGCTGATGAGTTTGGCGTAGCTCAGGTTGCGCCCCGACAAGTTGGCGTCTGCACCGCCGTCGGTGACGATCTGGCGCACGGTTCGCCACTTGGTGGCGACGGTGGTGTCGCCGTCCCAGATTACGCCGCGCAGATTGGCCAGCGACAGATCCGCGCCCTGGAGATTGGCCCCGCTGAGGTCGGCGTTGGTCAAGTCTGCCCCGCGCAAGGATGCACCGGCGAGATCGGCGTTGCGTAGGTCAGCGTCTGTAAGCTGTGCGCGGCGTAGATCTGCCTCGATCAACACCGCCGCCGAAAGATCGGCGCCGGTCAGGTCTGCACCCTGGAAGACGGCTTCACGCAGAAAGGCGTCGGCGAGATCGACGTCCGCCAACTGCCGGTTTGTCTGCGCCCCGGCGAGGATCTGCCAGACCAGCCGCCACTTATCATCGAGCTGGGTGGTATCATCGAGCAGGGCGCCGGAAAAGACAGCCCGATCAAGGATTGCACCGCGCAGGTCACTTCCACGCAGGTCGGCGGCGGCGAAATTGACGCCGGTGAGATCGGCATTGCGCAGGTCTAAGTTGCGCAGGTCCGCTTCACGCAGGTCCGCTTCACGCAGATCGGCATTGCGTAGATCGACGATGCTGCTGTCCTGATTGACCAGCGCCCAGACAAGACGCCAGCGCTCCGGCAACTGTGTGCTGTCATCGATCAGCGCGCCGCGCAGGTCCACACGGGTCAACGTAGCGGTGGTAAGGAGCGCACCGCGCAGATCGGCGTCGGCCAGGATGGCGTTTTGCAGGCGAGCACCGCCCAGGTCGGCATTGCGCAGAACCGCACCAGTCAGGTTTGTGGATTGTAGGTTGGCGGCGCGCAGGCCCGCGCCGGTGAGGTCGGCGCGGCTGAGGTCGGCGTCCTCGAAGTTGGTGAAGTAGAGATCGGCGCCGCTGAGATTGGTTTCGGCAAGATTGGCCGCCGCGAGGTTGGCAGCGCTTAAGTTTGCGCCGCTCAGATCACGTCCGCGCCAATCCACACCGGTGAGGACGGCGTCGGCGCAGTCGGGTGGGCAACGGTTGAGCAGCCCCCAGCCGTTGGTCACAAAGAAGCTCCACGCCACCAAAGTCAACAACGGCACAGCGATAACGAGAAAAATCCAGAATTGCGAACGACGTTCGGCGTCGTAGAGAGTCATGGGTGGGTTTTCTGTGGTGAATGGGGAAGATAATGCGTAATTCGTAATGCGTCGACACAGCGTGCCTATGTTGGCGAATCGCTCTCTACGAATTACGCATTACGAATCACGAAAGACTATCCAGCCTTGTAATCTCCCCCATCTCCACCGATTTGTACGCCGCCATGATCACACGCAGCGTGTCGGTGGCTTCGGCGACGGAGTGGAAAGGCTGGAAACCGCCTTCGATGGCGTCGACAAAGTGACGGATCTCCGCCGCGAAGGTGGGGATCGCCGACGTCCACCCTGGGTAGTCGACGATGGCCGGTTCCTGGAACTGAATCGGCTTGTAGTAGAGACGGTTCATGTCGCCCCACAGTTGGCCCCGTTCGGCCATGATGTGAAACAGGGTGCGCCCTGCACCGGGGGCGCGGATCGCCCAACTGGTCATAATCTGGCCGATGGCGCCGTCACCGAACTTGGCGAGGACGTAGGCGGTATCTTCTCTGTCCATGTTCATGCGGTAGGTGCCCAGCATAGAGACGACTTCGGTAGGCGTCTGGCCGGCCAGGAAGAGCAAGCGATAGGTGGGATGGTAGCCGGTGTCGATGAGTTCACCGCCGCCCATCTTGGCTTCGTCTAATCGCCAGCCGGTGAGGGCGGCGGTGTTTTTGCCCCAGTCGTTTTTGTTGGCGGGGAGTGTGCCGCGGCGGGCGTCGCAGTCGTAGGAATGAATGGCGTGGACCTTGCCCAGGTCGCCGTTGATCAGCATCTGTTTGGCCTGCAACACAGCCGGGAAGAAGAGCTGGTTGTGGGCCGCCATCATGATGATGCCGGATGCGTCGACGGCTTTGCGGATATCCTCGGCTTCGGCCAGGCTCAGGCAGAGCGGTTTCTCTGTCATCAGGTGTTTGCCCGCTTTGGCCGCCGCCACAATGGATTCACAGTGCAGATGATGGGGCAGGGCCAGGTCTACGGCGTCGACGTTGGGATCGGCCAGCAGATCGTGGTAGTCGTGGTAGATGGCCACCTCATGGCCGATCTGCTGTACACGCTCACGGATATTCTCATCTGCAACGTCGGCCACAGCCACAATCTGCGCACGGTCGGCCAGCGCTGCCCAGCCTTCCACGTGCCGTCGCATAATGCCGCCACAGCCGATCAGGCCAATTTTGAGGGTCATGGGGATCTCCCTTTCCTTGGTGGTGGAGTGTTGACCTTGTCATTGTACATTGGGTAGGGAATTGTGTCATGCGGATTGAGTGGGGTGCGTCAGTGCCAGGCACTGCGCGGGCACTGACGGCGAACGGGATCTGATGCTGCGCAGTGCCTGGTACTGGCTCGATCCACATCTCAAATGGCTCGTTCAATCTGCAATTCTCCAACACAATTACACAACCATTACACCGCTCTGACGCGCAGTCAACACGATATCCATCAAATCACGCTATCTCTGTGTAGGACCAGGCTTTAGACTGTCTACACAAATGCATGCATTCATTCATCCGCGTGGAGACATGACAATGAACGTCAGCGACCCAACCCTGCTGAACCGATTGGCCCTGGTGAAACAGCTTTACAATCACGCCAGCGAACATGGCCGATCTTCTGCCACGATTGACAAGATTATCGCCATTACCAGCCTCGACCATGCTGTGGAAATGCTGCTTGAAGGGGTGATTCAGTCCTTCCCCACGCCGCAGCTCTTTGATGGGCCGCCCAATCTCTACTTTGGTGACCCAGTGAAGATGCGCACACAGGAATTCTTGGTGGAGCGCGCCGGCTTCTTCCGCCTCTGGGATCAGGTGGTGGCAGTCTGCCAGGAGATGCCCGAGCCGCAGCGCCTGCCGTTGAAAAATGAGATGCGCAGTCTGCATTTGGCGCGCAATGAGGCGCAACACAATGTGAAGGTGCCGTCTAGCGAGTTTCTGGCCGAGATGATGGCGGCGACGCGCACCTTCCTCGATCACCTGCTACAAACCGCCTTCGATGTAAGCCTGCGTCAGATCAGCGAGGCGCTCATGGTGCAGTCGCCGCAGGTGCGCCATGTGCTGGAAATGGCCCAGGCCGCCCTCGCCGAAGAGGACACGCTGCGCTTCGCCGGGTTGATGCGCCTTGGCTTTACACTGGCTCAGGCTGCTGCCGTGCAGCAGGTGCAGATCGGTCGCTTCGTGGGCGTACACCCACCCGTAGATCTGCTGACTTCGGCCATCGAAGAGGCAGGCGCGGAAAGCGGCCTCGCCATCGGCCTGCAAAACCTGCAAGATTATCTTGCCCAATTGCATATTGAATTGACCAGCCTTTCGTTGGAACTAGGGCTTGGGCTGGAGCGGCAATCTTTCACCCGCTTCTCCCTGTTGACGCCGGCTGTGCCCTTTATCGAAGCCAATGGCGGCATTCATTGGCTTGAATCGGGCCAGAACATGGCCTGGTTGGCCGCCCAGTTGACGCCCGACACCTGCCTGTGGATGCAGGAATACGCGCTGAGCACCATCCTCAAATGGGAAGCCGAAGGCCTGGTCGGCGACGCCTACTTCGTCCTCGATCTGCCGCATATTGAACAGTTACTGGTGGGGTTGATCGAGCAGAAACGTGGTGCTGTCTACTTCCACAATGGCAGTCAGGTGGAGGAGATGGAGCAGATGAGTAATGAGTGAAGGGACTGGTGATTGGTGATTGGGGACTGGTGATTGGGGACTGAAGAGTCTGCCCATCGCCCAATTGACAAGCCTAATCACCAATCACCAATCACAAAGGCCCGAACCGTATCGTACGATACGGTTCGGGCCTTTTTTATTCGTTGAACAAGGTTTCGGTGAGGGTGGTGCGGGCGGTGCGCAGGTGATCGACCAGTTCCTGGTGGAAGGAAAGCTGACCGTTGCTGGCGATGCAACTCTTCTTACCAAGTTGGTAAGGATCGTTGCCGTAGGTGGTGACAATGCCGCCCGCTTCTTCGATGAGCAGCTTGCCCGCGGCGATGTCCCACGGGTTGAGCCATGCCTCCCAATGGGCGCAGGTGACGCCGGCGGCCACCAATGCCAGATCGATGGCGGCGGAGCCAAAGACACGAATGCTACGGGCACGGGGCAGCAGTTGGGCGAACTCGGCCTGGTTGTTGTCTTTGTGCTGGGCGCGGTGATAGGGAAAGCCGGTGGTCAACATAGCCTGATCCAGCCGATCTACGTGGTTGACCTGGAGCCGATCCTCACGGCCGTCGGGGTGGACGTGGAAAGCGCCTTCACCGCGCACTGCCCAGTAGAGATCGGTGCTGGGGAGTTTGAGCACCAGCCCAAAGAGCGTTTCGTCGCCGCGGTTGAGGGCGATGCTAATCGAGTAGATCGGCACCCCCGCCGCATAGTTGACGGTGCCGTCAATGGGATCGACGATCCAATAGTACTCGGTGTTGGGCGCTTGATTTGTCTCTTCGCCCCAAAAATCGATCTGCGGAGCAAGTGCGGCCAATCCTTCGGATAGGAAACGTTCGCTTGCCACATCGGCTTCGGTGACCAGGTCGATCTCGGTAGATTTTGTGCGGATCTCGGCTAGTCCACGCGCCTGCATAGAGACAATGAGGTGACCGGCTTCGCTCGCCAACGCCACCACTGCCGCCGGATCCACAGGCAGCTCTTCGTTTGTGTGCAGAGGCGGCACGGGTTACATCTCCTCGCGGTAGGCAAAACCACGGCGGGTGCGTTCTTCCATCACTGCTTTGCGGATCAGTTCGCGCACTTCGTTGGCCTGGGTTACATTGTGCAATTTGAAGGTGGGGCGGCTGGGATCGTTGCTTATGATTTCCACATCGCCCACGTTGATCATGCGCTCGCCCACATGCTGCGTCACCGAGGTGTCGCGGATGCGCACCAACTCAACTTCTTCTACTTTTCGGCCCAGTAACCCGCTCACAATACGCAGCCGCTGTGTGGTCAATTCGTAGCGAACACCTATGGAAAGGTAGGGTTTGCCTGTCCACAGCAGTGTTTCTTCGTCGCCGCTGGGGTGGGGGGCGGCTGTTATGGCCGCCGCATCGGTTTCGCCGTCCTCGTCTAATGCGTCCACGGCCTCTATGACGGCGTCGGCCATGGCATTGACAATGGCCTGCAACTGGGTTGGTGGAATTGCCGTGATTTCCACACCGCTGTTGGCTAGTGATTGGTAGAAACGAGCCGTGATGGCCCGCTGCAACGCTTGTTTTTGCATCGTACTCTTCTCCAGGATTGTGTGTAAGGATCGATCAAATCTGCGTGTAATCATAGCATGGGCGAGATAGGCATAACAACCGTCGGCTGCCCAAAGGGTGCATTTGGGCTGGGGGCAGACAGTGACAGGTACGGGCCAAACACAGCGGCTCTAGCAGGCGATCCGCCGCACTGTCGCCGCGCGACTCAAAATGAAATCCCTGCCCAGGGATAGAACATGGATTGAGCGGGTAAGGCGAAATCTTGGCGGCGCGCTGAATCTACGGTATAGTAGAACAAACTCGGAACATCTGTTCCTCAGAAACCTGTTGACCGTAACAACGAAAGGACCGTTTCGTGGAGATCACCTGGTATGGATTTTCCTGTTTTCGCCTGCGAGAAGGCGGCGTCACGGTACTTTGCGATCCGTACGACAAAAAGGCCACCGGCCTTACTCTGCCACGCATCAAAGCGGACATTGTGACGATCAGCCACAACCGCCCTGGCCACAACAATGCCGAAGCTGTCAACGGCGAACCCAAAGTGGTGAATGGGCCGGGCGAGTATGAGCTCAAGAATGTGGGCATTACCGGCCTCACCATCTATCACAAGGCCGCAGGCGGCGAGTTACCCGAACGCAACGTAGCCTACTTCTTCGATTTTGACGGCTTCACCGTGGGGCATTTAGGCGATCTCGGCCACTTGCCGCAACAGCGTCAGGTAGAGGATCTGGGCGAAATCGACGTGTTGCTTGTGCCCGTTAGCGGGGCCAACACCCTCGACGCAACCCGCGTCACCGAAGTGATCAGCCTACTCGAACCGAAGATCGTGGTGCCCATGCACTATCGCCATGCCGGCCTCAGCGCCAACCTTGCCGATTCACTGGAGCCGGTGGACAAGTTCCTCAAAGAGCTGGGCATCAGCGAACCTACAATCGAGTCAGTGCTCAAACTGACCAAGGCCGGCCTGCCCGAAGAGACACAGGTGATTCTGTTGGAGCCGTCGGCGGGGTAGAAGAACAAGAATAATGAATAAAGAATGGGTAGCGTTTCTCCCGGTGTTGCTTGAACGCAGTTTTGTTCAAGGCAGACGGGAACGAACGCTACCCATTCTTTATTCTTCAATCATCTGTTTTTTACGAATGTTTTTTACGAATGTTTTTACGATGTTTTGCGCAGAGAGCGGAATTGCCAACACGCGCCGGGGATCAGCGCCAATTTGCGTGGGTGTGAGACGAAGGCGCGACGGGTGATGTTGTCGTAGTTGTTACGTTCCAGCGCGTCTAGGATGCCTGCATAGCCGCGAGCAGCCACGGCAATCGAGAGGCGGGCCGGCAGATGCAGGCTTGCAATGCCGTCTTCCGCCTCGGCGTACCAGCGTCGGGCCAGCGCCACCAGATCCTGCATGAGGCGGCGATAGGACGGTTGCGCAATGCCGTTGGGCAACGACTCAATGCTCAGGTTGTACTTTTCCAACACTTCCACCGGCAAGTAGACACGTCCACGTTCTAGATCTTCACCCACATCGCGCAGGATATTGGTCAACTGCATTGCCTGCCCTAAGCGGACGGCGCGCCGTAGCGTTTCTTCGCCGCCTTCGTAGCCACACACCGGCGCCATCAACAAACCCACTACGCCTGCCACACGGCGGCAGTAAAGTTCCAATTCGTCCTGTGTGGCAAATGGCGTGGAGACGGTGTCCATCTCCAGATCCATACGGAAGCCGGCATAGAGTTCGACGAATGCCTCTATCGGTACTGAAAAGTAGCGGACCGTCCACGCCAGCCCTGCCCACACAGGATCGGTCGACGCTTCGCCGGCATAGGCTGCCTGGATCGCCTGCCACCACATTTCCAACCGCACATGTCGCTCGTCCACAGTACCAAACTCCGCCTCATCCACAAAGTTGTCACCCAATCGGCAGACGGCATAAAGGGCCCACACTGCCGACCGCCTCCCCCCATCGAAAAGCAAAGACGCCAGGTAAAAGGTGTTGGCATATTCGCGAGTTAGGTAGCGACAGACGTTCACTGCTTCCTCAGGACAGGGGACACGTGTCTTGGATTGTGGCAACAGCATAGGGGTCTCCAGGTATTCAGTGGTCGTTAGAACGTAGGCATTGTCGAATATTTGTCTACCAAATGTTCGGTAGGGATGATAGCGCGCTTTGGCCTGCAATGACGTGAGGAATCATCCGAACTACACCTCCTTTGGTAGAAACGCCATAAAAATGAAGGCTGTGCGGCGACAGTGCCAGGCACGGGCTAGTGGATCGCCTGCTAGATCCTCTGCGTTTGGCCCGTGCCTGGCACTGTTTACCCCCAGCCCGACATGCCAACTCCGTTCAATGATCTGCTTGAAATGTTTGGCGGCTGTGATACACTCGAAAAGCAACATGATGCCACTTCTAGCCAATAGCCCAACCTGGAACTATCGTAATGCGGCGCGCTTATCCTGTGCTGCCACATCCCGAACCTGAGTAGGTGACATGCCCAGGTGCGAATATTGAGGTACAAGAAACCAAAAGGAGAGGACAGTAATGGCAACTCTGGATCTGGTTTTTGAAGGCGGCGGCGCCAAGGGGATGGTCTTTGTCGGCGCGTTACAGGAACTCTTTGGGCCTGGCGGGCACAAGCCGGGCCGTCTATTGGGGACATCTGCCGGCGCCATCACAGCAGCGCTAGTGGCGGCGGGCTACAGCCCTTCGGAAATGCTCGCCGCGCTCAACGAAAAGGATGCAGCGGGCAAATCGGTCTTCGAATCGTTTATGGGCAATCCTCCTGCTCCAACCAAAGCAGCAGTCCAGGCAAGCTCGATCCGTGGCTTCCTCAAAGATCTGAATTTCGGGTTTGTACCCGATATGCTTGAAGATAAGCTAGACGATCAGATCGCCCAATGGCTGGCTTCGAACGAAAAGTACAACAACGTCTACTCTTTTGTAGAAGAAGGTGGCTGGTTCAGCGCCGATGCGTTCGTCACCTGGATGGCGCGCAAGCTGGACGAAGGTACCTTCAACGGCAAGCCACGCAACTTCAGCAAGATGACAATGGCGCAGTTCTTCCAGGCTACCAAGAGTGAGGTGTCATTTATCGCCTCAGATACAATGTGGGCGCGCATGTTAATCCTCAACCACATAACGGCGCCGGACCTGCCTGTTGTGTGGGCCGTGCGCATGTCCATGAGTATTCCGCTAATCTGGCAGGAGGTGGTGTGGCAGGAAGCGTGGGGCCGCTATCTCAACCGCAACGTTGCCAACCACGCCATTGTGGACGGCGGCATGTTGTCGAATTTCCCGATCTCGCTCTTCCTTGCGCCGGATGCCAATGTAGCCAAATTCATGGGCGACAGCAACAGTGACGCCGTGGTGGGGCTGCTCATTGACGATACACAGGCGATTCCTTTCTCGGAGCGATCCTTGATTGAGTACTCGGGCGACGTCCGCCAGTTGAAGACGATCCAACGGGTGGAGCGCCTTGTGAATACCATGACCCTAGCCCACGATGCCGCTTCGATTGAGCTTTTCAACGATCACATTGTGCGCCTACCTGCAGGCGGCGTGGGCATCGTGGAGTTCGACATGAGCGACGACAAACGCAGAGCTTTGTTGGAAGCCGGGCGCAAGGCGATGCATCTCTACCTCGCCGCCAATTCCAGCCTGGGCAAACCGACGCGCAGTCTCGTTGAGCCAACGTCGGCACTGCAAATCGCCAACGAGGCGGCGCGGGAGATCTTGAAGACGCCGGAGGCATAGTTCCTCGTTTCCTTGGTTCCTATCCGAAACCTGGCAGGTTTTCTGCAACCTGCCAGGTTTTTGTTCGTATCCGACCAGTACCCCACACTTGAAAAGAGACGAGCATGGCCAAAATCACGAAGATTGAGACAATCCGCACACGCGACAACGGCACCTGGGTCTTTGTAAAGGTGCACACCGATCAGCCGGGCCTCTACGGCATTGGATCGGCCAGCGATCATTTCCACGCCCGCACTGTCATCGCCGCCATAGAGACCATCGCGCCCAAGCTCATCGGGCGCGAAGCCTCCGCCATTGAAGACAATTGGCAGACGGTCTATACCAGCGCCTACTGGCGCAACGGCTCGATCCTCAACACGGCGCTGGCAGGCATCGACATGGCGTTGTGGGACATCAAGGGCAAGGAAGCGGGGATGCCCGTCTATCAACTGCTGGGCGGGCCGACACGGGCTGCGGTGATGGCCTACGCCCACGCCGCCGGTGACGATCTCATCGAGCTGGAAGATGACGTGCGCCGCTACATCGAGGAAGGCTACCAGGTGATCCGCTGTCAACTGGGCCAGTACGGCGGTGGTGGTTTCATCCCTGCCGAGCAGGCGCGCATGCCCAAAAATCTGCGTGGGCAGGTCAACGCCTTCGACGACGACGCCTACCTGGAGACGTTGCCCAAGATGTTCGCTCACCTGCGCGACAAGCTCGGTTTCGGCCCCAAATTCACCCACGACGTCCACGAGCACCTGAAGCCGCACAACGCTGTGGCGCTGGCCAAACTGCTTGAACCCTACCGTCTCTTCTTCCTCGAAGATCTGCTTTCACCTGAACAGGTGGATTGGTATCGCCTGGTGCGTCAGCAGTGTGTCACGCCACAGGCCATGGGCGAACTCTTCATCAACCCCCACGAGTGGACGCCGTTGATCACCGAGCGGCTCATCGATTTTGTGCGTGTGCGTGTCTCCAAGGGGGGCGGCATCACCCAATGCCGCAAAATCGCCGTCCTGTGCGAGTGGTTCGGCGTGCAGACGGCGTGGCAGGAGGGCGGCGACAACGATCCTGTTAACCAGATGGCCGCCGTCCACCTCGACATGGTGAGCACCAGCTTCGGTGTACAGGAAGAAAACCACTTCCGCCCCGAAGAGTACGAAATCTGCCCCGGTCATGCTTTGCTGGAAGGGGGCTACCTCTATCCCAACGACCAACCCGGCCTGGGTATTGACATTGACGAAGACAAGGCGCGCGCCGTCCTCAACCCTGAGTTGGCGTCTAAATCGTTCTACATTGCCGAAGATCGCCGCTCCGACGGCAGCATCGTGCGTCCGTAGATCAAAAATTTACCTGAAAGTTTCACCGCAAAGGCGCAAAGGTCGCAGAGAGCAGAAGAGGAAAGCGGAAAAGGGAGCTTCAGATTACACAGATTTGAAGGATTTCCATACAAAATCCTTTTAATCCGTGAAATCTGTGGCTCTCTTCTCTGCTATTTCTGCTTCTGTGTTCTCCGTGATGATATTCCGTTTTGCAGTAACCTTCTCTTGTGGACAAAATGTAAGACAAAAATGAGAAAAGTATATCAGTTTGAAGGATGGAATATGGTATGATATGGACCATTCTTCGGGCTGGATTATGTGAAACAGTGTCCAATTACACTGGAATATGGCTCTATTTCGAGGGGGGTAGATTCCTCATGCTGAGGGACAAAAATGGAGACAACAACGCTTCCCATTTCCTACGAGATCCTCGCCGAATCCGGCTATCGATACCAGCAATCGCATCCGTGGATCAGCTTCAAGCTCGATCTGCAAAAGGCATCGCCGCGGGTTTGGCTGCTGCTGGGCGAAGCACAGTCAAAATGTGAGCACATTCGCGGCGTTCCTCTGTTGCCCGCTGTTCAGGACCAACTCAACCAGATCTACCTGGCCAAAGGCGCGTTGGCCACCACCGCCATCGAAGGCAACACCCTCACCGAAGCCGAAGTCCTACGCCGCCTGCGCGGACAGCTCGATCTGCCACCATCCAAAGAGTACCTCGGCCAGGAAGTCGACAACATCCTCGAAGCTTTCGACACGGTGAGCCGTCATGTGTTGCAGAGCCAGGCAGACGATCTGCATCTTTCTGAATTGTTGGAATACAACCGGCTCGTGCTGCAAGGACTGCCGCAGGCTGCTGAAATCCGCCTGGGGGCAATCAAAGTGGAAAATAACGGCGTGGGTAACTACCTGGGCGCGCCGCCCGAGGAATGCGAACACCTGCTCACCCGTCTCTGCGAATGGCTCAACCAGTTCATGGCGCCCAACGGCTTTGAATCATTTTCCATCGCTTTCGGCATCCTTAAAGCGCTGGTGGCGCATGTCTATATCGCCTGGATCCATCCTTTCGACGACGGCAATGGACGCACGGCGCGGCTGGTGGAGTATCGTCTTCTGCTCGCCGCCGGGATTCCTGCCACGGCGGCGCAACTGTTGAGCAACCACTACAACCAGACACGCACCGAGTACTACCGGCAATTGGATCGCACATCCAGGGGTGGCGGCGACCTCTTGCCGTTCATCGAATACGCCCTACGCGGCTTCGTAGATCAGTTGAAGCAGCAGGTAGAGGTGATCCAAGCGCAGCAGTTGCATGTGCACTGGATCAACCACATCCACAACCTTTTCCACAACCAAGATTCCACCACCGACCGCCGCAAACGGCAGCTTGCCCTAGCCCTCAACGAAGCGCAAAGAGCCGTCCCCATTGCCGAACTTCGCTACCTTACGCCCAAACTGGCCGAAGCCTACGCCGGCCGCACCGATAAGACGCTACGGCGCGATGTCAACGATCTGGTGGCGATGGGTCTTGTGCGGCGTTGGGGCGACGGGTTTGAGATCGATGCGGGGCGGATGCGGGGTTTTTTGCCGGCGTCGAGATCGACATAAATTCTCTTGCGCCCATTTGTTCTATTGTGGTATTCTTGTGTTAGTCCAGACGCTACTTCCGACCAACCCTTCGCTGTAGCTTAGTTGAAGCTCCTTTCATTCAAGAATGGGCTTCTACACTCTTAGTCATCTTTTTTGTACTACACAGAGAGAGTCACGATATGACACAAACATCATCCTTTGGTACGTCCAAACGTGAGAGCCACGACTCATCTGTGTTTTACCAGCGCAGTTTATATTCTGAGTTGTTTCAATCAGAGCTGCCAAGCAAAGAGATATCGCAGATTGAAGTACCCTCTCCTCAAGATTGGGATGTAAACGAAATTTACCAAGCGTCTTCAACACACATGCATAAAGTACCAAACAACAGTGTTGCCCTGGCGTTTACGTCACCCCCCTATAATGTCGGCAAAGAATATGACGAGGATATGGGGTTGGAGGAGTATCTCAATTTGATACGCGATGTGGGAAAGGAAATTTATCGTACGTTAGTTCCTGGCGGTCGATACGTTATCAACATCGCCAATCTTGGCAGAAAACCCTATATCCCGCTTCATTCTCTGTTTTGGGAACTTCACATGGATATTGGCTTTTTGCCTATGGGAGAGATTATTTGGCAGAAAGGTAAAGGAGCAAGTGGCAGTTGCGCCTGGGGTAGTTGGAAAAGCGCAAAAGCACCAAGGCTCAGAGATCTCCATGAATATCTTCTCGTATTTGCGAAGCAGTCATTTTCACGTCCCGACAAGGGGGAGTCTGACATAGAGCGTGATGAGTTTATGTCAGCAACACTTTCGATCTGGGAGATTGCACCGGAGTCTGCAAAGCGTGTGGGTCATCCTGCACCGTTTCCTATAGCACTAGCAGAGCGCGTGATTAGGCTGTATTCCTACGTGGGCGATGTAGTTCTGGATCCGTTCTCTGGTTCAGGTACTACCTGTGTTGCGGCAAAAAAAACGGGGCGTTACTACGTCGGGTATGATATTTCTCAAGATTATTGCACTCTTTCTAGAGAGAGATTGTTGAAGACGGAACCCGATAGTGGGATGCCAGAGCACGGAGAAGCTTTGGCAAACCTGAATCATTTAACAAAATCGAATCACTCATCATCGAGAAACGGACATGGCTAGTCTCAAAACCGAATGCACAGAATTATCCGTGGGATTTGGACTTTTGAATGTGAAGCCGCAAGGGCTTACTTCATCTCAAATTGAGACTTACTTCGAAGGCACTTTGTCATTCGATAAGTACCGCAAGTTTCTCAGGGAGTTCATAAAAAGTGAAGATTACTATCGTCGGTTCTGGGCGATTGGATTTAACCTGAGAGGAAAGGAGAGTTCTTTTGCCAATCTACAAACTGTTCGCTGGGAAGGACCAACTCAGCAAGCGAATACAGTTTCGATGGCAAAGGATCTTGTTGCCCAAAATACAGCTATAAGCGTGAAAGCTGACAGCAATGTTGTTTTCAATCTGTCATTGCATAGCCTCTTCATCAGTATCCCCAGTGGTTCTCAAACTTCGGCTCGGTCTGAAAATTGGTATTACAAAATTGCCCCTGATGCTTTTCAAGCCTTTTACTCCTGTGTAAGAAATAAGTTGGCACCCGACTACCCCGAAAATGCAGCGGATTATCTTTTGCAAGTCAAAGGAAAAAAGAATAGAAAGCGACTTGCGAATGCAATCAAGCAACTTGCTGGAGAAGAGGCAAAAGAATGCAATCGGCTGTATCTTGAGATGTGCCATGAAGTAGCAGAACGCTCGGCTGATCTGTTCAATAATTCATTTGCGCAATCGCTAAACGGCCCAGCCAAAATTGCGGTAATTGAACAAGTCATTCGAAACCTCTTCCGTATTGGCGATACGTCGTATATTCTTTGCGGCCTCGATAAAAACCAGGAATTTGCAGTCAAAATACCAGATTTGACCACATGGAAACGTGAGTGGCAATTTCGTGACCTGGTCGCTTCTCCGGACTTAAGTCGTGGACAAAGCGTGGTTGATTTCGTACTGAACGTCGAGACCAAAAGACCACGCAAGCCTTATACCCTTGGCTTTCATGTTCAAATTCGTTGGGGACATGGCAAGTTGAATGGCAACCCTGAAGCCAAGTTCTACAAAGAATTCGTTTGGACAGATGTTCCGTTCTTGGAAAGTATCTACAGTTCTGATGGCATCAAGAAGAGACTTTCTATCGGTTCCGGCGGTTTCGGCGATGTTTACGAAGCAGAATTGCTTGACACGGGCAGCACTGTCGCTGTGAAAGAACTTAAGCCACAAGCTAACTTTGAAGACGCAAGGGACAGATTTGAGAAGGAAGTTCAAATTCAGAAAAGTCTCAACCATCGAAATATTCTGCCGATTCTTCGCGAAAACCTTGACGCAAAACCTCCGTGGTTTGCGATGCCACTGGCAAAGTGCAGTTTGTCGGACCGAAACGACGTGCAAGGGAACATTGAGGAGATCCATAGAATTTTCTGGCAAATCTTGGAGGGAATGGACTACGCTTATAAACAGGGAGTTATTCATCGCGACTTGAAGCCAGATAACATTCTTTTCACAGATGAAGGTGTTTTGCAGATTAGCGATTTTGGGTTGGGCAAGCGGCCCGCTGATCTAAAGAAAATTACGAAGTCTAGCAATAACTCGATGGGAACGTTTGCTTATGCTTCCCCTGAGCAGATGCAATCCTTCCGGGATGCTGATCATCGATCTGATATCTATTCAATAGGGAAACTGCTCTTTTTCCTCGTAACAGGTGAAGAACCGCTCTTGATTGATCTTGGTAGGCTTGATGAACCGTATAAATCAATCATTGCAAAATGTATCCAAACGGATCCAGGACAATGATATCAGACAGTAGATGAACTAATACAGGAATGGCGGAGAGCAAATATATAGCTAGAAGCATAATCGCATCGGCGCTATGAGAGAACTAAGCGATTGGATCGTCCCTCCAATCCCGAAATCGCCCAATCTCCCAAAAGGACAATCCCACCCATGATTCTACCCCACGACTACACCGAACGCGTCTACGCCGGCGTGTTGGGCAAGATCATTGGCGTCTACCTCGGTCGCCCCTTTGAGGGGTGGACGTACGAACGCATCAGCGCCGAATTGGGCGAGATCTGGTACTACGTCCACGAGCGCTTCGGCGTGCCGCTCATCGTCACCGACGACGACATTTCGGGGACCTTTACCTTTCTGCGCGCCCTGCCCGACTACGGCAACCGCCGTGATCTCACAGCCGCGCAGATCGGCCAAACCTGGCTCAATTACCTCATCGAAAAACGCACGATCCTCTGGTGGGGCGGCATGGGCAACTCCACCGAACACACCGCTTTCATGCGCCTCAAGCAAGGAATACCAGCCCCGCGCAGCGGATCCATCGCGCTCAACGGCAAAACTGTGGCCGAGCAGATCGGCGCTCAGATTTTCATTGACGGCTGGGCCATGGTCGCGCCTGGTGACCCCGAACTGGCCGCCGATCTGGCTCGCCGCGCCGCCTCTGTCAGCCACGACGGCGAAGCCGTCTACGGCGCACAGGTAGTGGCGGCCATGGAAGCCCAGGCCTTCGTCGAAACGGACATTAACAAGCTTCTCGACACCGGCCTTGCGCTGATCCCCGGCGATTCGGTGATCTATCGCCTGATCCAGGAGATCCGCCAGTGGCACGCCGCTTCGCCCCAGGATTGGCGCAAAACGCGGGCGCAGATCGCAGCCAAATACGGCTACGACAAGTTCCCCGGCAACTGCCACATGGTGCCCAACCACGCCCTCATCATCCACGCCCTGCTCCACGGCGACGACGACTTTCAGAAGTCGCTGATGATCGTCAACACCTGCGGTTGGGATACGGACTGCAACTCGGGCAACGTGGGCTGTCTGCTTGGCATTAAAAACGGCCTTACCAGCCTCGAACGTGGCCCCGATTTTCGCGGCCCTGTGGCGGATCGCATGTACCTGCCCACAGCGGACGGTGGGCGCGCCGTCACCGACGCCGTCGCCGAGACCTTCCACATCGTCAACGTGGGGCGGGCGCTACACGGGGAAGCGCCCCTCGCACCCAAGGACGGCGCAATCTTCCACTTTGAGTTGCTCGGCGCAGTGCAGGGCTTTCTCGTCGAAGACAACCCCACCAGCGCGGGCACGGCGACGATTGAAAACGTCATCGGCCACAGCGAAAAAGGCCGGCGCAGCCTGGCGATCCACTACCACTCCGTCGCCCCAGGACGCACCGCCCGTGTGGCGACGCCCATCTTCATCCCGTCCAAAAGCGTGGCCGAATACTTCGAGCGCCGCGGCTACGGGTTGCTGGCCTCACCCCGTCTCTACCCCGGCCAAACCGTGACTGCCCGCCTCGTCGCCGCCGCGGACAACGCCCAGCCCGTCACCTGCGGCCTTTACCTTCGCGTCTTCGGCGGCGAGGACGACGAACTACGCCTGCTCACCGGCCCGCACACAACATTGATCGCGGGCCAGGAACAGACCTTCACCTGGACGATCCCCGACACCGGCGGCTGCCCCATCGCCCAGATCGGCGTCGAAATCGCCCACGAGCGCCACGCCGACGGTACGATCTTCCTCGATTTTCTCACCTGGGAAGGGACGCCGACCGTCCACCTTACCCGCCCCGCCGACGGTGGATCAATGTGGCGGCGGGCATGGGTCAACGGCGTAGACATCTTCGAGAGTCGCGACACCGAACCCTTCCGCCTGATGCAAAACGAAGGCCGCGGCCTGCTCAGCCAGGGCACCCGCGATTGGACGGACTACCGCGCCGAAAGCACCCTCACCCTGCACCTGGCCAAAGCTGCCGGGTTGGCCGTGCGGGTGCAGGGCTTGCGTCGCTACTACGCCCTCCTCCTCTGCAACAACGGCATGGCGCGGCTGGTCAAGGCACTAGACGGCGAACAGGTCCTCGCCGAAGCGCCTTTTGCGTGGGCGCCCGACGCCGTCCACACCTTCACCGTCCAGGTAGACGGTCAACAGATCCACGCTGCCATCGACGGGAATTCACTCTTCAACGTCGAAGATACAGATCGTCCTCTCGACGGCGGCGGTGTGGCGTTTGTCATCGAGGAAGGGCGGATCGCGGGTGAGGGAGTGAACGTAATGCGTAATGCGTAATTGGTCGACGATGTGGCTTTCCAATTGGGACGTAATTTCGTCAACGAATTACGCGAGGAGTTAGACACCCCCAGTAGAGGGGATGTAAAAGCACATTAACAAGAGAACAACCATAGCCTTGGTCTGTACCGAAAGCGAAGGCAATCGAGAACAGGGAACCAAGATGGCAACTGAATGCAGAAGGTGCCAGAACC
>WGMT01000072.1 GCA_016124945.1 bacterium
CCTTCTGCATTCAGTTGCCATCTTGGTTCCCTGTTCTCGATTGCCTTCGCTTTCGGTACAGACCAAGGCTATGGTTGTTCTCTTGTTAATGTGCTTTTACATCCCCTCTACTGGGGGTGTCTAACTCCTCGCGTAATGCGTAATGGGTTCACACAGTAACTCCCGATAGGCGACGAACTATGTCTACGCATTACGCATTACGCATTACATTTCCTAGCTCCAAAATACCGAAGTTGTCACCACACCCTTCTCCTCGCTTGCCCACGCCAGCACTTCGATCAGCTTGTCGAATTGGAGCGGCTTGGAGAGATAGCCGTTCATGCCGGCGGCCAGGCAGCGGTCGCTGTCGCCCTTCATGGCGTGGGCCGTCAGTGCGATGATAGGGACGTGATTGCCGTTTTCCAGGGCGCGGATCTGTCCGGTGGCCTCCAGCCCATCCAGTTCGGGCATTTGTAGGTCCATCAAAATTACGTCGAACACATCCTCTTGCCAGAGCGCCACGGCCTCGTGACCATTGCGGGCAACGCGCACAGTATGTCCTTGGCGTTCCAGGAGCAAAGTCGCCACTTTCTGGTTGGTGGTGTTGTCTTCGGCGAGGAGGATCGAAAGTGAACGTTGTGTCGTGGGCGGGGTGGCCACAGTAGGCGATTCGGCAACGAATACAGGTTTAGTCGGTTTTTCTTGGATCGCTTCGATCAGCACGGTGCGCAACACTTCATCGTCGAAAGGCTTAATGATTGTGTGTTCAATCCCTAGATCATGGTAACGCTTTTCCCACTCGTTGCTACGCTCGGCGTTGAGCATCATCACAATGCGCCGAGGATCGAAACCCTGCTTGCTCAGCGCCTGGGCAGTGGCGTAACCGTCCATGAGCGCCAGCCCAGCATCGATCAACAGAAGTCGGTAGCCGCCTGAAGGCACGCCGGCATCTTGAATCGCCCGAAGCACGGCCTGGCCATCTTCCACCACCCGGCTATGAACACCGTTGTGGGCGAGCATTTGCCCGATAAATGCAGCGTGGGTACGGTTGTCTTCAGCCACCAGCACGTCCATCCCAGCGAACAGCGACGTTCCAGGTGTAGGGGCAGCCTGCGTCTCTACATCACAGCCGAATTCCGCCGTAAAGTGGAAGGTACTCCCCTGGTCTGATTCACTTTCCACCCAGATCCGACCATGCATCAGGTCCACCAGCCGCGCGCTAATGGTCAACCCCAGGCCACTGCCACCGTAGCGGCGCGTTGTTGAGAGATCCGCCTGTGAGAACATCTCGAAGATCACGTCTTGTTTTTCAGAGGCGATGCCGATACCGGTATCGCTCACTGCAAAGTGGAGACGTACACCGTTTGGTTTGTCCTCTGCCGACACATCTGCCGACACATCTGCCAACGTCACGTGCAACACAACCTCACCCGATTCGGTGAACTTAAGCGCATTGCCGACCAGGTTGATCAGTACCTGGCGCAAACGGCTGGGATCGCCGATCAACGCATCGGGGACGTCCGGTTCGATGAAGAAAAGAATCTCGACGTCTTTGGCATAGGCGCCCAGCGCCAGCGGCTTCATAAAGTGCCCCACCATCTCACGCAGGCGGAAGGGTTCGTTGATCATTTCCAGCTTGCCCGATTCGATCTTCGAGAGATCGAGGATGTCGTTGATCAGCGTAAGCAGAGAATGTCCTGAGGTTTTGATGGTGCTGAGAAAATCGCGCTGCTGGTTGGTCAACTCTGTGTCCAGGGCCAGTTCCGTCATGCCGATGATGCCGTTCATGGGCGTGCGGATTTCATGGCTCATGTTGGCCAGGAAGAGTCCTTTGGCACGGCTGGCGGCTTCGGCTTGCTCTTTGGCGCGCACCAACGCTTCTTCGGTCTGCCGTTTCTCGATGAGGCTGTCGAGGAAGTTGTTGAACCAGCGGTTCAGCTCGCCGATTTCGTCATGGCGCGCTTCAGGTAGGCGCACGCGCCAATCAATTTGCTCCTGTTGAATCTGTTTAAAAAGATCGGTAATGCGGTTGATTGGTTGCGCGATATCGCGGCGCATCAACAGCGACAACCAGAGCACAAAGAGCAGAAAGAGTGTCACGGTGAGAGAGGCAAAGTTGCGGATCAGATTGGCCTCGCGCATGAGGCTACGCTCAGGGATAAAGCTGATCAGGTACCAGTCACTTAGGGTTGAACGATCGTAGGCAATGAACATACGTTCGCCTTCTATCTCGGCGCGCAGGGTGCCGCTGTCGCCGTCGAACTGGTCGAAAAGGGCGGCGCCGACACGACTGCCGATCTTGCTGCGATCCGGGTGGTAGACGAGGCGACGGTTGCTGTCTACCACAATCATGTAGGCATCGTCGCCTAACTCAACCTGAGCAAAGGAATCGTAGAAACTATCAACGCTGTGATTGACCAGCAACATGCCGACAGCTCGCTCTTCAAGGTCGGTGTCGATGGTGCGGATCATACGGGCAATGGTGATCACCTGCTTGTGTGTGGAATTGACATTCACATTCGGCTCGATGCCACTCCACAGCATACCGTCTTCGGCATCCAGGGCCGCATCAAACAAGCGATTTAATGTCTCCTGATCACGTTCGGTAAAGTCCAGTGTATCGCCCACATGAAAGTGGAGACCCTGCGTCGAGAAGATATCGATGGAGATGAGGTCTTGCAAACTGAGGATGTAACCACTAAGGATGTAACCGATTTTGGCCTTGGTGGCCAACTCCGAATAGGTATTGTGTGCGGCAACGTCACTCTGTAACGCCATCTGTACTTCATCGAGGCTGGTGATATTGGCAATCAGGCTTTCCAGATTGGTCAGCATCAATTCAAGGTAGCGCTTCTGCTGTTTAAGCAATTCCTGGCTATTCTGGCTTACCTGCTGAACAATCACCTTCTGCGCATTGTCATACGAAATCCAGCTAAACACGATCAGTGGGATGATCCCGATTAGCAGTACATAGAGCGACAGCTTCGTTGCAATGTTAAAACGTTGTGAAAAGAGCCTCATTCCCCAACCTCTACCTGTTGGCGGCAGGAGAAACACCGCCGAATACACAAAGCAAAAAATGCAATCCGCAGCGAGTTGCAGCGGTCAATTTCTGCTATCACCGATTTTTACTGCGATCGCTTTCTACTGTGTCAAGGTTTCCGCAGTGACAAGCAGCACATCGACGAATTCTTCTCCGCGGATTTGCTCACCATGCAGAAGACGCATAGCCACTTCGATGCCTTTGTAGCCCTGCAATGCCGCTTGCTGATCGATTGTAGCCACCAGAACACCGTCGCCGAGCACCGCTTTGGCTTCGTCCAGGGCATCAAACGCGGCCACAAGGACATCGGTTCGCCCTTGTTCCTGCAAATACTGAAGGACGCCCAGCGCCATCATGTCATTGGCGCAGAAAACACCCTTAATGTCTGGATATTCAATCAACATGGATCCGATCACATTATAGGCTTCATCGATCTTCCAGTTAGCCGTTTCGGAGACAACCACCTCAATGCCGACGTGTTCGGCAAAGGCCCGCATGGCGCCTGCTTTGCGTTGGTTTCCATTGTCGGCGGACCGGATGCCCTCTAGTATTGCGACCTGCGTTGGGCCGTCAAAGTGAGATACCAGCGCTTGGGCAGAAAGATAGGCGCCCTGCTCATTGTTTACACTGATGAAGGGCACATCCACCAATCCCATTTTGGCCGATAACTCAGGATCGAGCCGGTTGTCGATGTTCACAATAGGGAGACCGGCAGCCTGTGCTTCCGCCAAAACCGGCACCAATTCGGTGGAACTTGCAGGCGCGATCACAATCGCGTCCACACCATCCTCAACCAATTGACGCACAATCACAATTTGCTGCTCAATCGATGTCTCTTTGGCGCCGGTCTTGACCGTCAGTTCGATGTCGAACTCACTTTGTGCAAGACGTGCCCCCTTTTCCATTTCCACGAAAAAGGGATTGGTCAACGTTTTCATCACCAGCGCAACCCGCAGTTTGGACGACTCAGGTTCAGAGATTGTCACCACCGCATCGATGGACTCATCTTCAACCAGTAGTTGATCAATTTCAGATCGATCACCCGATGCACAGCTGGCGACCACTACCATCAGCACAACCATCAGCAAGCCAAGCAGGTGCCCAGTAGAAAAAAGACGTTGCATCTTTACTCCCCTAGAATGAACATGGGCGAACCAAAGCAAATCAGCCCCCAAAAGACGACACAGGAAGAATTGCAAACGACGAAGGTAACGGCATAGATTACATATAGGATTTTATCGATAGCGAGGAAAGATTTATATACCACATTTGGGTGATGCTTTATCCGTTCCTTAACAATTATACCGCTATTGTTTGGGCGTGCGACCAAAGTACCGGCGCAGGTGCATTTTGCACTGTCTGCCCCATGGTTGAAGTAGACGACAGGCCAGGGGTGGGCAACTTGACATTCCATACGCCAATCTTTAGACTGAAGAATACAAATTGAGAATTTTTCTCATTTAGAAGCTTGCTGCTTTACGTTATGCCTCGTGCTCTTTCAAAGGAGCTCATGGGGATTCAGATCGGAGCCATGCCAATGTCACCATTTCAGTCGCGCCTGGCGCCCCATTTGCCAGGGGCGCCGACGGTTGCCTTCCACAATGTCTCGGTGCGCTATGACGGTGTCGTAGCGCTGGACAATGTCTCTTTTCACCTGAGCGAAGGTGAACACGTGGCTGTGGTTGGGCCCAACGGCGCGGGCAAGAGCACACTTTTTAACGTCATTGTAGGCAAGGTGCGCCCGACACGTGGCGAAGTACAGATCTACGGCAGCGGCCCAAAAGGACATATCTGCATCGGCTATGTGCCGCAACGCAATGCCATTGATTGGCGCTTCCCGGTGACAGTGCGCGATGTAGTGATGATGGGGCGCACGAGCAAGATCGGCTTCTTGCGTTGGGCCGGCCGGCAGGATCACGAGCTGGTGGAGAAGGCACTGGTAGACGTTCGCATCGATCATCTGGCGGATCGTCAGATCGGCGAGCTTTCGGGTGGGCAGCAACAACGTGTCTTTTTGGCGCGGGCAATGGCGCAAGAGGCGCAATTGCTTCTGCTTGACGAACCTTTCACCGGGTTGGATGCGCCCAGCCAGCAAATTTTACTGGAGATCCTGGAAGAACTGCACGGACGGCGCATAACCATCCTGGTGGCGACCCATGATCTGAATCAGGCGGCGGAACGTTTTGGCCGCATCATGTTGCTAAACCGTCAACTGGTGGCAGACGGAGCGCCTGAAGAGGTGCTCACAGCCGATCTGCTGCGCCGCGCCTACGGCAGCCACCTACACGTGATTCCGGGGCTGGAGGGCGGCCTGGTGGTGGCCGATACCTGTTGTGATCACGGTGACGTGCTGGAAATGGAGCGCGTTTGATGGAGCTATTCGATTGGCTGCTGACGCCGCTTAGCTATCCTTTCATGTGGCGTGGGTTACTGGCTTCGGTGATCGTCGGCGTCCTTTGCCCGGTGGTGGGTTCGTTCATCATCTTACAGGGAATGGCCTTCTTCGGTGATGCGCTGGCCCATGCGATTTTGCCCGGTGTGGTAGCGGCTTTTCTGCTCAGTTGGCCGCTGTCGTTGGGTGCGTTGATCGTGGGCGTTCTTGCGGCGCTGGGGATCGGTTTGCTTAGCGAACGCGGCGAGATCCGCGAGGACACGGCCATCGGCATTGTCTTCGCAGGGAGTTTCGCACTGGGGATCGCCATGATCAGCACGGTGCGCAGCTATGCCGTGGATCTGACCCATATCCTCTTCGGTAATGTGTTGGGGATCGCCAACAGTGATCTGTGGCTGGTGGCCGGGTTGGGTGCGCTGATTTTGGTGATCGTGATTGTGCTCTACAAAGAGTTCCTGGTGCTGGCCTTCGACCCGACGCTGGCGGTTGTGCTGCGTTTGCCGGCGCGTGCACTACGCTATCTGCTGCTGGTGCTGATTGCGTTGACCATTGTCGTCTCGTTGCAGACGGTGGGGATCGCGCTGATGCTGGCAATGCTGGTAACGCCCGCGGCGGCGGCGCAACTGCTCACCCGCCGCCTGCCCAGCATGATGGCGGTGGCTGCCGTGATCGGGGCAACATCTAATGTGACGGGGTTGTACCTTAGTTTTTACTTCAATGTCGCTTCCGGCCCGGCGATGGTGCTGGTGGCAACGGCCTTTTTCCTCTTGGTTTTCCTCTTCCGCCCACGACGCGGGTTTGTGTGGCAGAGTCTGTCTCGGCGGACGGCGACAGTGTAACGAAAATGACAAGTTGAAAAGGTGCAGCCGAACTCGTCGAGCGCACCTGTCACGCTGGTAGCGTGACCTACCACATACGCAAGGAGCCTCGCCTGTCGTAGCTGCGGTTACCAACCGCAGAACGTCGGTAACGAGATCATATCCTGACTTGCTGCAACGTTTCTCCCCATTTTGCCTTTTGCCTTCTAAAACTCCACTTCATCGTGCACCGCCCGCGCGGGGATGGGCGTTTCGGCGCGTCCTTGCAGCACGTGGACAAGGGCCAGGGCCAAGGCTTTGGTGTTGAGCAGAGGGATGTCGCTGTCGCCGCTGACGGGGACAGGACCGACACAGGCCGGGCAGCCGTAGTGACAGCCGCAGGATTCGATCAATGAGGCGGCGGCGGCGAGGAGATCGCTGTGCCGCTCGAAGAGTTGACGGCTGAAGCCGAGACCGGCCGCGACTGACTCGTAAATGTAGACGCGCGGGATCGCTTGTACGGTCCGGTGCGAGGGGTTGGTGGGGGCGGCGATGTCGTCCGTTACCTCCTCGCTGCGCATGACCGAGACACCAATGTCGGCGCGATCACACATGAGGAAGAGAGGTGCTAAATTTTCCAACGCATAGGCAAGCCCATCGAGGCCGGATCGGGTGCGCACGCCGGCTTCGACGCGGCGGTGACAGCGTTTGCAGAGCAGGACGAGGTTGCCGAGGCGGTTGGCTTCTTTGTAGTTTTCGTTGAGGCCGGGGACGTAGCCAAAGGTGCGGAAGGGGCGCAGGTGATGGACGTCGTGCTGAGTGTGATGCGGCTCGGGGAGGCCACATTCGGTGCAACAGAAGCCGTCGCGCTGGCGCACTTTCTGGCGCTGTTCCTGCCAGTTGGGGCCGTAGTCGTTGGGGGAATCGTGCCACTGGTTGGCGCGCATGAGCGCGTCCTGGGCGGCGGCGGTGACTTCGATCCAGTAGCCGGTTGTCTCTAGCGTTTGCGGCGGGTAGTCGAGCGGGTAGATGCCCAGGGTTTCGTGGGTGTAGTGGCGCACGCGGCGGTAGTCTGTCACCTGCCAGGTGACGGAGACATCGCCGTGGCCGACGTGCGCGCCGCCGGCTTCGGCCTGATCGTGGGTGGCGAGGATCTCGATTTCGACGTGCAGGTTGGCGTCGGTGTAGAAATCGACGGATTGGGGCGTCACCGAAGCGAGGCGACCGTCGAGATCGAGGTTGTCGACAATGTAGCTCTGCCCTTCGTGAATGTAGACGGCGCCGGCGTGGACGAGGCGGGTGGCGCTGCCTACGTCCATTTCGCCGATGAGGCGGGCCTGCCCGTTGGGCGTCTGGTGCTGGATGACGACGATGTCGCTGCCACTGTTGCGCAGGCCGATCTGGCGCGCCGGGTAGCTCTCGCCCTGCCAGAGATAACGTCCTTGGGCGTGGCGCAGATCGCCCTGTTCTGCCAGCAGAGCGAGGACGTCTTCGGTGTGGGCCGAAGCGCCGAAGGATTCACCACGTTGGAAGGGTAGCTCGAAGGCGGCGCAGCGGATCTGGTCTACGAGCAGCATGAGGTTGTCTGGGTTGATGAAGGCGTGTTCGGGTGAACGTTCAAGCAGGTATTCGGGATGGGAGACCATGTATTGATCGAGTGCGCCGGCCGTGGCGACGAGGACGGCGAGGGATGCGTCGGCGGTGCGACCGGCGCGGCCCATCTGTTGCCATGTCCCCGCGATGGTGCCGGGGTAGCCGCAAATGAGGACGGCTTCGAGGCGACCAATGTCGATGCCCAGTTCGAGGGCGTTGGTGGTGACGACGGCGCGCACGTCGCCGTTGCGCAGGCCAGCTTCGATGGCGCGCCGTTCTTCGGGTAGGTAGCCGCCACGGTAGCCGCGCAGGGCGTGGTTGGGGTCATTTTGCCACGGTTCACGGCGCTGGTAGCGTTGATCGCGTTCGTGGTGCAGGCGGGTCATGCGCTGGCGCAGGTAGGTGAGCAGCACTTCGACGGTGAGGCGTGAGCGGCTGAAGACGATGCTCTGCACGCCGCCAAGGAGCATGCGGGTGACGATCTCCTGGCTTTCGAGGACGCTGCTGCGGCGCAGTCCACGCGCGGGGTCGTAGAGCGGCGGGTTGTAGAGGACGATGTGTTTTTCGCCCTGTGGCGCGCCGTTTTCGTCGATCACGGTGACGGGCGCTTCGATGAGCGCTTCGGCCAGTTGACCGGGGTTGGCGATGGTGGCGCTGGTGAGGACGAAACGGGGCTTGCTGCCGTAGAAGGCGGCGATCCGCTGTAGGCGGCGCTGCACGTTGGCCATGTGGCTACCGAAGACGCCGCGATAAATATGCATTTCGTCGATGACGACGGCACGCAGCCCGGCGAAAAACTCGGCCCAGGCGGCGTGGTAGGGCAGGATGCCCACGTGCAGCATATCTGGATTGGTGACAATGATACGGGCATGGCGGCGTAGTTGGGCGCGCTGGCTGGTAGGCGTGTCACCGTCGTAGGCGGCAAAGGTGATAGGCGGCAGTTGCGGATCGAGATCGCTTAGTGTGTGTTGCCACTCGCCCAATTCTTCTAACTGATCGTGGGCCAGCGCTTTGGTGGGGAAGAGGTAGAGCGCCGTGGCGTCGGGATCGGAGAGCAGATCATGGAGCACCGGCAGGTTGTAGCAGAGCGTTTTGCCGCTGGCAGTGGGGGTGACCACGGCGACATTGTCCCCGGCGAGGGCGGCATCGACGGCGTGACATTGGTGGCTGTAAAGCTGTCCTATGTTACGCCGGCGTAGACCGGCGGCCAGCGTCAAATTCAGTGCGGTCGGGATATCCCCCATCTTTGCGGGGCGCGGCGACAACGTCTGCCAGGCGGTGACGTTGGTCATGAACTGGGGATCACGGCGCAGATCGGCAATAAAATCGTTTAGGCTCATAAGCAAATTATAGAGTTCGCCCTAGGGATTCGTAAAAACAGTTATACGAATCATCAAATTGTGGTTATAATGGGCATATAACACACGGACCGTAGGATGAAGATTGACAGAGAAAATACCCATGATCCATATTATCATTGTCGACCAGGTGCGTTTGATCTTAGAATCAATCTCCGCTGCTTTGGACGGTGAACCTGATATTTCGATTCTAGGCGTCACAAGTGGTAAAGAGGAGGCGTTGTCTTTGTTGGCGACGTGCGAGCGTGCGTGCGATGTGGTATTGGTGAGTGCAGACCTACCCGAAGACGACGCACTCACGCTAGTTCGAAAGTGCATCAACCTGGAGCGACCGCCGCGTGTGCTGGTGATGGGTGTACCTGAGGCCGAGCCTGTGATCATGACCTTCATTGAAGCGGGCGCGGCCGGTTACATTCTGAAAGAGGACACGGTGGCGCATCTACTGCAAAACATTCGCGCCGCCTACAATGGAGAGGCCATTATCTCGCCGGAAATTGCCATGAGTTTGATGGAGCGGGTAAACCAGTTGGCGGATCGTGTCGTGGACTTTGACGCGGGCTACTACTCATCACTGACCCGGCGCGAGCGGGAGATCCTTGAACTGCTGGCGCAAGATCTAACCAACCAAGAAATTGCCGATCACCTTTTCATTGAGCTGGGCACCGTCAAAAATCACGTTCACCACATCCTCGATAAGCTCAACGTCAACAGCCGACAAGACGCTTCGTCTTACCTCCACCTGGTGCAAAAACACAACGCCGTCATCGAAATTGAGCCGGACGAGCAGGATCAGGCGGCTGACGTGAGAGAGTAAGGCGTAATGCGTAATCCGAATATCGCCAATAAAGGGTGTGTCCCGCTTTCCGCTTTCCGCTTTCCGCTTTCCGCTTTCCGCTTCTCACGGTATCCACATCGGTTGATCCGCCGGTTCGAGCAGCAGACGGATTTCATCGGTCTCGGTGTCGATCAGCCAGATCGAAGGAATGATGCCGGGGCCAAGCAAGGGGAATTGGCGGGTTAGGAGGAAACGGCCATCGGGTGACCAGGTAGGGTTGCCGTAGTCGACATCTGGGTTGGCGGTGAGTGCCCGAGTTTCGGTGCCGTCACTGCGCATGACCCAGATTTGTTTGCCGCGGCTTTCCTGTTCGCCGTGCAACACCTTGCGCCGGAAGGCGATCCATTCACCGTCGGGAGAGAAGCTCGCCCCACTGTCGTTGACCAACGACGTTTCTCCGCTTAGATCGATCACCTCGCCACTTTCCACTTCAATTTGCAGCATGTGCGTTACATAATCTTCGCCTTCGAGCCACGTATTGGTGGTCAACAGTAGATTGCGCTGGGGGTGCCAGACGCCTGCCTCGCCTAAAGAGTTGGGGTAGAGAAAGGTCTGCCCGTCTTCAAGGTTGATCACACCCAGGCCCGATGGATCGGGTGAGATATAGCTCAACCAGCGCCCATCGGGCGACCAGCGTCCTTCGAAAGCGAGTTGCTGGCTATCGGGGAAAATCACGCCGGTCTCGCCATTGACGGTGTCGAGCATCCACAGGCGCGGTGGGCTGAAGAAGGCCGAAGCAAATTCCGACATATTGCGCTGGGTGAAAGAGAGCAGCCTACCGTCGGGCGAGTAGCGGGCGTTGCTACAAGAGGACTCGGGGCAGGCCAGAAGTTGTGTCCGTTCTCCGGTGGTCAGAGAGACTGCCCACAGATCGCCCACGCCCAGTTCACTCAGAGCGGAGTAGACAACGGTTTCACCGTTGGGTGAAGAGGTGAAGTCCCACACGCCGGTATTGCCGTCGGTTAAGGCGCGGGGTTCGGTCAAGGAGCCCTCGGGGGTGAGGCCGATCAGGAAAAGGTGATTGCGTCCTTGCTCGTCGCTGGTTAGGTAGAGGAAGCGCAGATCGTCCTCCGCGCCCACCGATGCACCGGCGCGCCAAGCCAATCCAACCAGAGCGAGCACACAGGCTGCCAGCACGGCGAGAACGGTTAGGTCGAAGCGGGAGAGTGGAAGACGTTGGATCTTGAGCATGAGAACATTGCAGGCATTACGGATAAAGATACGGTTGACTCGGAGCGGGGACCACGTCCACGCGCTCGGCGACGAGGATGGGCGCCGGCGCGCCGGCAGTTTCACGCAAGCGGCCGCGCACACGCACCCACTCGCCTTCGGGCAGAGCGGCGGCCTGTCCCCATTCTACAAACAGGGCTACGGGTGATGCATCGGCGACGCAGCAGCCCACAATGAAACGTGCCACCCAGAAGGCGTTGTCTTCGCCTTCTAGTTCATGGTAGACGAAGCCGATTACCTCGGCCTCAACGCCGTTAAAGCTTTCTCCGCTCGTGGGCGCAGTCCGAAAGGACGTGACCCAATCGAGGATATTGCGTTGCAGCGGATCTTTCTCCGCCACCGAACGCACCACCGCCGGCATCACCGAATTTGCGCCGCCGATGTCGATCTCGCGGTTCTCCATGGCCGATGCCCCCAGTGGCTGCGGCGGCACCAACAGGCCCAATACAATCGGCAGCGCCACCAGCACAATGCCTCCCCAACTGAGGCCGTGGTTGTGATCATGGTCCCCGTGATGATGATGATGGTCATGGTCATGCGCATCGTGGTCATGATCATTGCCAAAGTTTCTGCGATAGCTGAGCGCCACAATCAAGAGCCCAACCACTGACACCATCGTCAACCAGGCGTAGCGTTCACTAATGTAAAAATAGAGCGTCCCATTGGCTATGCGGCTGTAGAGGAAGAGGCCAAGGCCGATCAACAAGAGCGCTTTGACTGCGCTTTGGAACTTTTCACTTTGTAGCATGTTACATCCCCAAGAAGATATTCCACATCACCGCAGCGACCGCGGTGAGTGCAAATGGCAGGAGGATCAGGTAGGCCACAGTGCGCCGTTTGAAGACGCCCAGGAACATGAGCGAACTTTTGATGTCTACCATCGGCCCAAAGGTGAGGAAGGCGACGATGGCGCCAACGGTAAAGGTGCCACTGAAGGCCAGCGCCAGGAAGGCGTCCACCGTCGAGCAGACAGACAACACAAAGGCCAGCGCCATGAGCGCGAAGACAGAGATCACGGGCTCTTGGCCGACTGCGAGCAACGCCGACTGCGGCACAAACGTCTGCATGGCAGCCGCCATCATCGCCCCAGCAATCAGGTAGCGTGCCATATCCAGAAAATCGTCCCCGGCGGTGACCAGCGCCTTGCCGGCGCGGCGGCTAAACGGTTCGGGAGCGGCCGACGGCAGATCAAAACTGGTGCGTACCGTCATGAGATCGGTCAGGAGAATCTCTTTGGGTTTGGCCAACTGAAAGACCAGGCCGACGATAAAGGCAATGAGCACGCTCAAGCCAACCCGGCCCCACAGCACCGGTCCCCAGCCGAAGGCGGCCCAGGTGCTGGCAATGACCACCGGGTTTACCACCGGCGCGGCCATCAGAAATGCTACACCCACCGAAAGCGGCAGCCCTTTTTCGTAGAGACGCCGTGTCACCGGCACCACGCCACACTCACACACTGGGAAGGCAAGCCCCATCAACGAACCGGTCATGGCCGCCAACACGGGATTACGCGGCACAATCCGGCTGAGCCAATCGCGGTTGAGGAAGACGTTAATAAAGCCCGACACCAGCGAACCTGCCAGTAGAAAGGGCGCAGCCTCGATGAACAGCCCAAGGAAAATGGTGACAAAGGTCTGAAAGCGTTCCGAAATGAAGAAACGCGCCTGCGCCGAGCTGATGCTGGTCACCGCCAACGAGGCAAGCATGAGAATTAACAGCCCAGCACCTAACAGCCGCCGCAGACGGCGTCCTGGGGCGGGGTTGGGTGACAATGCCAAATCAGCTTGCGCCTGCTCTTTCAAGACAGATCGCATTTGCAGCTCCCATTTATAAACGAATCACGGATAGAATGGCCCTGACCAACCTGCCACGCAGAAAATGCCATTGCCAGAGTATATCACTGCCCGAATGGGCCACAAAACAGTGAGCCACGAAATGCCACACCAGTGCGTATACCGAACGTACACCCAACGTATCACTTGCGCATGACACAAAGCCAGGACAACAAAGCACCAAAGTAGCGTAGAAGGCCCGTCACGGTTACAATAGGTATGAGACAAAGAACATTCGTTTGAAGAGGAATAAGATGAAAAAATACACACTCCCCCTGTTACTGTTCGCGTTGATGGCAACGCTAAGCGCCTGTGGCGGCAATCGCCCGGAGCGCATGCCCACCCCAATTCCGCGTTATACAGAGTCTGCGCCGCTGGTGATTGTGCCGATCCAGTCATCGGGCATTGCCCAACGGCCGGTAGCCACGGCAACCGATGCCTCCGCCGCAACCGAAGCGCCCACAGCAGCCCCAGTCGAGGAAGCAACACCCACGGAAGAGGCAACGGCCACGCCTGAAGCAACGGCCACATCTGAAGCGACGGCCACACCTGAAGCGACGGCCACGCCTGAAGCAACGGCCACATCTGAGGCAACTGCCACACCTGAAGCGACGGCCACGCCTGAAGCAACGGCCACATCTGAGGCAACTGCCACATCTGAGGCAACGGAAACGCCTGAAGCGACAGCTACGAGTGATGCCGCCGCCACCGAGGACGAAGTCACCGCGGCAGATGCGGTCACCTCGACAGATTCGATGACCGAAACAGTGCCGCTCAATCTTGATGCAACACCCGAAGCTGAGCCTACCACGGAAGCAGAACCAACCGCCGAACCCGAAACGGGCGATGCGTCGGCTGAACTGCCTGCCGACATGGTGGCGGCATTGGCTGCGGCCGATGTTACTCGTGGCGAGCAGCTTGTCTTGATGAACGGCTGTAACGCCTGCCACAGCCTCCAAGAAGGCGTGGTGCAGGTAGGCCCAAGCTGGTACAATCTCGCCGGCCTCGCCGAGACACGGATCCCTGGGCAGAGCGCAGAAGCCTACCTTTACAACAGCATTATCCACCCCAACGATTACCTGGTGGAAGGCTTCCAGCCAAACCTGATGCCGCAGATTTACGAAATGACACTCACCCAGGAGCAGTTGGCAGACATGATCGCCTACATGCTCACCTTGCGCATGGAATAGTAAAATCCGCTCTGTACTTGATCGGCGAAGCAACATGAGCAGAAAAGCGTTGTGTGGCTTCGACTTCGGCACTATTGGTCACGAATTTAAGGTGAACGTCTAGCAAAAGCCGGGTTTCCCAGAGAAGCCCGGCTTTTTTATAATGATAGGGCCGTTACTCCACCCTCACACCAAGAAAAGAGGACCAATTTTGAAACGCATCGCGGCCATTGTAACTGAGTACCGTCCACTCTCCCATGCTGATGTCATCATTACCAAGCTTTTGCGCGGTATCCCCACCGACACCGAAATGCGGCAGGCGCGGATAGAAATCGCGTCGATGTACGTGGATCAATTCCCCGAGAAAGATCTCAGCCGCGTCTATGCCGAGCAATACGGCATCCCTATCTACCGTAGCATCGTAGGCGCCTTGACCCTGGGCGGCAAAGAGCTGGCCGTTGATGGGGTGTTGTTGATCGCCGAACACGGCGACTACCCCTGGAATGAGCGCGAACAGCATATCTACCCACGAAAACCTTTTCTAGAGCAGATTGCCGCTGTATTGGCCACCAGCAAACGTGCCGTGCCTGTCTTCAACGACAAGCATCTTTCGTACAACTGGGCCGATGCCCGCTGGATGTATGATCGCATGAATGCGCTAGGAGCGCCCTTCATGGCTGGATCATCACTGCCCACCTGCTGGCGCAATCCCTGGCTCGAACATGAACTGGAAACACCGATCACCGAGGCGCTTGCCATCGGCTACAGCGGGCTCGACGTCTACGGTTTCCACACACTGGAAACACTGCAATGTATGATCGAACGGCGGCGCGGCGGCGAAAGTGGCGTGGTTGCCGTCACCTGTCTTGAAGGGGACGCCGTGTGGGAAGCAGCCGATGCCGGACTCTGGTCGCGTGATCTGGCCGATGCCGCCCTTGCCACCATCGAGGACAAACCTGCCGGGCCGATTAGCGAGCACTGCCCCAACCCGGCCATTTTTCTCATCGAATACGCCGACGGCACACGCGGGGCCGTCCTCATGTTGACGGGGTATGTCAAGGGCTTTGCCTATGCCGCTCGCGTAGAAGACGAAATTGTGGCCACCGAGTTCTACTTACAAGGCGGTGGACATCACGCCCATTTCAGTTACCTAAGCCTGAACATCGAAGAGATGTTCCTCAGCGGCATCCCCACCTACGATGTCAGACGCACACTGCTCACCACCGGTGTACTTGAAGCAGCGCTCGAATCCCGTTTCCGTGGTCATCAGCGTGTTGAGACCCCCCACCTCGATGTGTCCTATCGTTCGTACACGTCTTTGCCCTGGCGCGCGCAAGGGCCACGCCCTGGTGGTGCGTGTGCCGAGGAAATCGCAGATCAGTAAATCCTGGCACAAATCTGTTCTCAGGCGCGTGTCTCATTCACAACAGCCCAACACAAATCTTGAATCGTCCATCCCCACAGGAGAGATCCATGCGAGCCGTACAAGTGCTGGCCCCAGGCCATGCGGAGTTTGTAGAAGTGCCCAAGCCGGATTTGAAACCTGGGCATGCGTTGGTACGCCCTTTGCGCTTGTCGCTCTGCGGTAGCGATATCTACATGCTCCATTACGCGCCCAAGGAATTATATCCCTTCCCCCCCGGGACAACCGGACACGAAATGGTGGGCGTGGTGGAAGCGGTCGACGCACCGGGATCCGGCATCGAACCGGGGACAGTCGCCCTGACGCTGGCGCCGCGGCATGAAGCGATGGCCGAGTACTACCTGGCGCAGATCGATCATGTGCTGCCACTGCCACCAGGGAAAACCATTGAAGAACTGCTCCAGGCCCAACAATTGGGGACGGTTCTGTATGCTGGTAAATTTCTGAGCACCAACGTCATCGGCAAAGACGTAGCCGTTATCGGGCAGGGGTCGGCGGGGCTTTGGTTCAACTGGATGTTGCGTCGTATGGGGGCGCGGCGGGTCATCGGTATTGATCTACAAGCGCACCGGCTCGCACTGCCCACGTTCTACGGCGCGACCCACACCGTCAACAACTCAGAGATCGACGCCGCCGAAGCCGTCGCCGAAATCACCGACGGTCACATGGTCGATCTGGTGGTCGAAGCGGCGGGGGAACCTGCCACCGTATCGATGACGTCGTCCTTGATCAAGGAGCAGGGCGAGATCCTCTGCTTTGGTATCCCCCACTTTCAGGAGCTAACCTTCGACTACTTCCAGTTCTTCCGCAAATACCCGCGCCTTAAGACGATCTCGGGCGCGCCCAACGATCCCAATCAGGGGGTCACCCGCCAGGCCATCGAACTCATCGCCAGCGGTGAAATCGACGTCAAGCCGATCCTCACGCACAGCTTTCCGTTTGAACGAGTGATGGAAGCCTACGAACTACAGCGTACTCGAGACGAGGGAGCGATCAAGATCGTGGTCGAAATGCCGGAGTAAATGGGGACTGGGGATTAGGGACTGGATTGACTATGTTGAACGCGCTTCTGAGATAGCGTCTTCGAAAGCCTGATGACGAGATGATAAATATGAGAGAACTTAGCGTTCATCATCCCATCATCTCTTCATAGCGAATGATACCTGCCACGGCAAAACGTACTCAACCTAGTCCCTAATCCCCCAGTCCCCAATCCCTCTTTACAGCGTAATCACCTGATCAGGCATGTTGCCTGAAAGGGCGGTGTAGAGATCGGGGAAGCAGCCTACCTGCACGCCGGCGACCGTGCCGGACGGGCGACAGGCGCCGGGTTCGCCTTCGGCCAGGCCGCGTTCCAACGCACACTGATCGCACATCATAAGCAGCATGCCCTTGTCCGCAGCGACCTTCGCCAACCGCTCGCCGATGGGATCACCGCTGCGCAAGATGTAGTTATTGTCATCGAAGAAGAACAACCCCACCACATCCACGCCGTGGGTGCCCGCTTCCAACTGCGGCAGGATCATCTTACCCAATTTGTAACTTGCCGTATGCCCCGATGTTGCGAAAATGTAAGCGACTTTCATTGAGGGTCTCCTGTGATTGGTGATTGGTGATTAGAGACTAGGGATTAGGGACTGGGGATTAGGGACTGGGGACTGGGTGACGCGAGCAAGTCGTAGGCTTGCATGCTCGGTTCCCAGTCCCCAGTCCCTAATCTCCAGTCTCGTCTTCTACTCTAACTCAAACTCAAAACGCACACTGTCCGTCTGCCCGGCGGCGCTGATGGTCAGGTCGATGACCCAACCGCCGGTCATGTTGAAGCGGACGCCTTCGACGAGATAGTCGCCGTTGCCCAGGTTGTCGGTGACCTGCGGCGTGGTGGGGAAGCCGTGGTTGTGGGCAGGCATGCCACCGTCGATGGCGATTTCGGCACCTTCCACCGGTGTGCCGTCGGCGGTTTCTATATGCAGCACCCAATTGTGGATCTCGTTGATTACCACCGGATCAAGCCGACTGGTGGCCGTGACCTGGAAGATCCCGTTTTCGGTCATCTGAGGGGCGAGAGCGTCGGCGGCCATACCCCCGTCTATGTCACCATGGCTGCTGTGATCCATGTTGCTGTGATCCATTGCTGCGGCGCCACCGGTCATCTCCATCACGGGGACGGTGAGTTCGATGATCCCCGCGTTCTCAAACGTCAACGTCAGCGCAATTTCGTCGCCTGCGGTCATGCCGTCGGGGATTTCCAACAGCATTACATGCTTACCGCCGGGCTTGAATTCGACGAAGGAGTTGGCTGGTACCTCGAAACCTTCGGGGTGCGGCATCATACGCATGACGCCGTTCTGTTCAATGGTTTCGTGCAACTCAGTGATGTTGGCCACATCAGCCTGCGCAGAAAGCAGCCGGTCGTCGTTGTCTGTGGGGTTGACAATGGTGAAATAGGCTGCGCCGTTGCCGTCGGCAGGGGCCGGGCGCGCCATGGGGTTTTCTACGCGGATGGCGTCGCCGGTCAATTCAGGCGTGGGCATTGCATGATCTGATCCCATTGGCATGGAACAGCCAACCATCAGAACGGCAAAGAGCATTGCCATCCCCAAGCGTGTGATTTTGATGATGTTCATGGTCTTTCTTTCGTGATGTTGATCGTAATCTCGGGAAAACATAGGTGGCGAACACCTCTTCATTGAGCGTTCACCACCAGACGAACGAGAACGCTCAACAGGTGCGTGGCGGCGGCGTAGCAAGGAGCGGCGCGTGGATTGAAGCGCCCAAAACCGTCTGCATACCGACTGAAACCACCGGCAGGAAATGACGATATCGCCACACCCAAAAGAGGACGAGTAACAGCATCAACAGCAGCGTGTCGAGTTGGGCCTGGCCGGCAACATCGCCGTGCTCAGTGGCGGCATGCCCGTCGTGGTGATGTCCTGGTGGGTGTGAGTGCCAGGCGTCCTCTTGGTGAACAGGTCGCTGCGGCGGTTCTACAAAAACAAAGTGTGCATGTGTATGGAGATGGCCTGGATCCGCCAGTGCACCCCAGCAGATGAACGGAAAGACGAACGCAAAGAGCGCAGCAAAAAAGAGCAACAGCACCGTACGCCAGGCCAAAAGCGCCCGGGCAAAGCGCACCTGATTTGCAATTGGGTTATTGAGAACGCTAGACAATCTGGCCACGCTCGCTAGTTTAGCACAGAATCAGAGCCCTCTCGAAACCAGTGGCCCAGCCAGTGCAATCATTCCCTAGATTCCGATAACCGCAACACAGGAGAAAACAAGCCATCCTGCGCAGCCCACCATTTCTATCTGTGAAAAGAATTACAAAATGTTAATCAAATCGCAATCGTCGCTTAACAAAGTGCAGGCATAGTCAACATTGCAGGAAGGGAGCCCTGCAACGACAAAAGCTTTCATCCCCCGGAAAGCTTTATCGCCTCCCTTCCTCTTCCTTTCACGCGCAGAAAGCCCCAGGTCGAATGGCCTGGGGCTTTCTGTTGAAAAGTAATGCGTGATGCGTAATTTGCTGAGTATGCTGGTTCGGTTATTGGGATGCATCGGGTAAGCGATACATCCCAATTTCACAGAAACTTGCTCAACGCATTATGCATTACGCATTACTATCCCCCCATCGCGCCGTCACCACCGTCTCCCCGCGCTTCATCGCCAGCAGCAGAGCGTCTTGATCTAGCGGCAGGGCCATGCAGCGCACACCCACGGCATTGTAGACGGCGTTGGCAATGGCCGGGCTGATGGGGATCGAGCTGATCTCACCCACACCCTTGGCCCCGTAAGGACCGTCCGCCGCGCTGTGTTCGACAATGTAGTTTTCCATTTTCGGCGTCATTTTGATGCCGGGCATCTTGTATTGGCCGAGGTGCTGCGTCCACGGCACGCCGTTTTCTACGATGTAGTGCTCGGTGAGGGCGTTGCCCATGCCCATGACAATGCCGCCTTCGATCTGCCCAGCCAGGCTCAGCGGGTTGATGGCGCGCCCCACATCGTGCGCCGAGACCACCTTTTCCACAGCGATCTCGCCGGTCTCCTCGTCCACGCTGACCAGAGCGGCGTGGACAGCATACGAAAAGGCGAAGTGCATGTCCCCGCCGATGCCGAGCGGTTGCGTCTTGGGCGCCCAGTACTCGTACTGGAGTTTGGGGTCGCGTCCTTCGGCGATCATGGCGCTGACGGCGTCGGCGAAGGAGATGGAACGTGTTGCGTGATCCGTGATCCGTGATCCGTTGGTATGGCCGTTGGTCGCGCCATTGGCGGATCCGTTCGTCTCTGCCACTTGCAACTTGCCGCCTGCCACCTGCCCCAGCCGCGTTTCGTCCACGTAGGCCAGCCCTTCGTGGAAGGCGATCACGTCGGGGTGGACGTCGAACTTTTCGGCGAGGACGGCCTGCATCTGCTGGCGCATGGAACGGGCGGCCAGGCGGGCAGCGTTGCCGCTGACGTAGGTCTGGCGGCTGGCGGTGGTGGGCCCGCCGTCGGGGGTGAGATCGGTGTCCATCACAAGGACGCGCACCTTGTCGAAGGGTAGGCCTAATTCCTCGGCGGTGCAGGCGGCCAACACGCCAATGAGGTTTTGTCCCATTTCGGCGCTGCTGGTGCGGATCGCCGCCGTACCGTCGGGGAAGACTTCCACTTCCGCCGTCGACTTGTCCGGTGCGCCGCCGCCCAGGCCGGTGTTCTTGTACCCGGCGGCAATGCCCCAGGCGAAGAGCTTTTTGCCGACTTTGATGGGCTTCCACAGGTCGCTTAACCCGTTAACAGGCGATTGGGCGATTGAGGGATTGGGGGATTTCGGATCATCGACAATCTCCCAATCACCTAATCTCTCAATCTCTGCTCTCCAATTGCGGATCCCATTCTCTACCTTTTCGAGACATTCCAACAGTCCCACACTTTCGCGCAGGAGTTGACCGGTGGCGGTGGTGGTGCCGACGCGCATAGCGTTCTTGCGGCGGAATTCAACGGGATCCATGCCCAATTTTTGGGCCAGGATGTCCATGTTGCTTTCCACGGCGAAGGCGGATTGGGTGACGCCGAAGCCACGGAACGCGCCGCAGGGGGCATTGTTGGTGTACATGGCGTAACAGTCGATCTTGCTGTTTTCGACGACGTAGGGACCGGTGGCGTGGGTGGTGGCGCGGGTCATCACCTTTTCGCCCAGGCTGGCATAGGCGCCGCTGTCGCCGTAGAGTTCGGCTTCCACGGCCAAGAGGGTGCCGTCCTTTTTGGCGCCGGTCTTGACGCGGATCAACGTGGCGTGCCGTTTGGGGTGGAAGCGCAGACTCTCTTCGCGGTTATAGAGGATCTTCACCGGGCGGCCCGTCACCTGCGCCGCCAGCGCGGCGTGGACCTGACCGGCGATGTCCTCTTTGCCGCCGAAGCCGCCGCCCATGAGCGTGCCTTTGACGCGCACTGCTTCATCTTCCAGTCCTAGCGATTTGGCCACCTGGCGACGGTCGCTGTAGGGGATCTGACTGCCGACATAGACGGTGAGTTTGTCGTGGTCGACGTCGAAACCAGCGGGCACGGCCACGGAACATTCGGGTTCCATGAAGGCGTGCTCGGTCATGGGCGTGCGGTAGGTGCGCTCAACGATGACGTCCGCTTCGGCGAAGCCTTTGTCCACGTCACCCGAACGCACTTTGATGTGCTTGAGCAGGTTGCCGGTGGGCCGATCCGGGTGAAGGACCGGCGCATCGGGCTTGCGTGCGTCCACAGGATCGGTGACGGCGGGGAGCACATCGTACTCAACGTCGATGAGGGCCAGCGCTTCGTGGGCCAGTTCGTCGGTCTCGGCCACCACCAGCGCCAGGGGATCGCCTACATAGCGCGCCGGGTATTTGCCGCCGGCGAAGACGGGCCAGTCGTTTTCCACCAGCCCATGCCGGGGATCACCGGGGACGTCTTCGTGGGTCAACACAGCGTGGACGCCGGGCAATGCCAGCGCCTTGCTCGTGTCCATGCCGACGATGCGGGCATGCGGGTAGGTGCTGCGCAGGGTGGCCCCGTGCAACATGCCGTCGAAGAAGTAGTCATCTGTGTAAAGCGCGGTGCCGATCACCTTTTCCACGGCGTCGGGGCGGGCATGAGGCTTGCCGATCTGCACCAACGGCTCGATCACATCGGGCACTGCGGGAAGAGGCAGATGGCCGGTGCGCATCTTTTCGCCCGCCGCTTTCACAGCGCTGATAATCGACGTGTAGCCGGTGCAGCGGCAGCAGGTGTCTTTGAGACATTCCTTGATCTCGGCGTCGCTGGGATCGGTGTTCTCGTCGAGCAGCGTCTTGGCCTGCATGATGAAGCCTGGGGTGCAGAAACCGCACTGGATTGCGCCGTGGACGACGAAGGCTTCTTGCAGAGGATGCAAGTTTGCAGGTTGCAGGTGGCAGGTTGCAGGTGACGGTGCCTCCCCTTCTGCTACCTGCCACCTGCAACCTGCAACCTCCCACTCCTCCGCCAATCCCTCAATCGTGAGGATCGTCGCGCCCTGCGCCTTGAACGCCGGGTAGATGCACGAGTCCACGGGCCGCCCATTGACGATGACAGTGCAAGCGCCGCATTCCGCTTCTTCGCAGCCGATCTTGGTGCCGGTGAGTTTGAGATCATAGCGCAGCACTTCGGCCAGGTAGCGACTGGCCGACACGTCGAGGACTCGGTCCACGCCGTTGACGGTGAGTTTGAGTTGGGGCATCGAAACTTCACTCCTTGATTGAATCTACAGACGCCTGTGATACGATTTCGGCAGGCAACCGATTGGCTGCGAAAGTTAGAGATAAAAGGCTGAGATAAAACAATGACAACCACCATACGTATAAAGGGTATCTACAACGGAAAAACCATCGACCTGCTCGAAGCGGTGACGATTCCACCAGATACAGAGGTGGAGGTGTTGGTGCCTGAGACAGTGCCAACGCGCAAAGAACGGCTACAGCAGCAGATGCAAGATCTAATTAACAGTGGTGTATTAACACATGCCGCCGTTGATCGTCCTCGTGAACTAGATTTTCAGCCGGTCACCATTGCCGGTAAACCGGTATCGGAAACCATCATCGAAGAAAGACGTTAATGAGCATCTTTTACGTCGACAGCAGCGCCATCGTAAAGCTTTATGTCAATGAAACCGGTACGGTATGGATGCGGCAGTTGTTCCGTGCCAGGACAACAGAGATACTGGCAACCTCGGCGATTAGCCAGGTGGAAGTCGTCGCTGCATTGGCAAGGCGTGTGCGCATGGGCCTGTTACAGAGGCAGACGTTTATTGCACTGTGCAACCAGTTTGAACATGACTTTGCGCAATCCTTCACAGGTGTTACCGTATCGAATGCTGTGATTTCGACGGCTGGCCGGATCCTACGTGCGCACAGCCTTCGTGGATATGACGCCATGCAACTTGCTTCGGCGTCAGAACTGCGCCAGTCGCTACAAGCAGAGTTCTCCGACACCACGTTTGTGAGTGCGTTTGTGAGTGCGTTTGTGAGTGCGTTTGTGAGTGCGTTTGTGAGTGCGTTTGTGAGTGCGTTTGTGAGTGCTGATGAGGATCTGAATCAAGTAGTGTTGGCATATAAGTTCTCGACCGAAAACCTCAACGATCACCCCGCTACAGATGACGTAGGTACGCCTCCGGCGCATTGAGAAACGACTTCGTCACGCTGACGTGCTCCAATTCGTCCCACGGGACAGGCCCCACCGGCGTTTGGTCGAAACTCAAAATGGTTGCGCCGGGGAAGGCCATCAGGATCGGCGAATGGGTGGCGATGATGAACTGCGCGTCCTGGGCCACCATCTCCTTGAGCAGCGACAAGAACCCCACCTGCCGCAGCGGTGACAGCGGCGCTTCCGGCTCATCCAACAGATACAACCCATCGGGCACAAAGCGCGACTGAAAGAGCGCCAAAAAGCTCTCACCGTGCGATTGGGCGTCGAGTCCACCTTCGCCGTAGCGTTGACGCAACGCGTGGAGCGAACCGGCATAAGGCATCTTGGCCAGACCTTTGGCTTTTTCAGAGCGGCCTTTGTAGTCGCGTTCCACAGCGGCGATTTCAGCCTCCATTTCGGCGCGGATTTGGGCCATGCGCTTGGCATAGCCGAAGAAGTCCTCGGCGCGCAGGAAAAAGCCACGATGAGTGCGCCTTTTCCACGCCAACTTCAGGTGACGGGCCACACTGCGCGCCGCGCCCATCGTCTCGTCGTTTCCGATGTCGCTGCTGCCCACGGCAATCGATCCTGCTGCGGCGGCCAGCGCTTCGAGGAAGGTGGACTTGCCTGATCCATTTTCGCCCACCAAAAAGGTGACCGGCGACTCGAAGCGAATCTCCTGCAACGAGGCCAGCGACGGCACCGAAAACGGGAATCCAGCTTCTTTGCCCGGGAACGACTTCCTCATTTCCACCGATTCAAGGTGAATCACACGGTTTGCTCCGTTTCTGTCAATCCTCAATCTCTTGCTCTCTCTACGGCCTTCGGCAACACCCTTCGCAACAAGACCGCAATCATCTCGTGGCGGTAGTCCTGGCTGGCGCGGTGTTTGCTGGTGCGCAGGCGTGCCTGTCCTTGGGCGGCGGCAATGACGTCTGCGATCACGGCGTCGTTGAATTGGTCCGCGCTGGTGAGGACATCCTCAGCCTCCGTCGCACGGAAGGGGATCGGTCCCGCCGGTCCAATCGCAATGACAGCTTTGACAACCCGTTCTCCGCTATCGTCCAAGTGGACACGCGCTGCCAGCCCCAGAATGGGCAAGGCCACGCCCTGTGGGCGCATGATGCGCTCGAACGCGCTGCCTTCCCCTACGCTGGTGGGGCGGAAGCGGAAGGCGCTGAGCATCTGGCCGCGGGTCAGGTTGTTCTTGCCCGGCCCGGCGAAGATGGAGAGCAGCGGCTGCCAGGCGCGGGTGACGTGTCCTTCGGCGAGGGTACAGACTTCCACCTGTGCATCCAGGGTCAGCAGACCGATGGTCCCGTCCGCTGCGGGGAGGGCGTGGGCCACATTGCCGCCCAGGGTCGCCACATTGCGCACCTGTGGCCCACCCACAACCCGGCAACTTTCGGTGAGGCAGGCGCCTACCTGCCCCAGAATTGAGTTGCGTTCCACCTGATAATGGGTGACGCCCGCGCCGATGACAATCCATTGACTGCCGTCGTTCCGTTCAGTGTCGTCGACAGCGCGGATCTCGTTAAAACCACCAATGTGTGTCACGTCCACCAATACTTCGGGCGCGATAGTATGGCCTGATTCCATCTCCAGGATCAGATCGGTGCCGCCGGCGATAATCCGCGCGCCCTCGTTGTACTGTCCTAGCAGGGTCAGGGCCTCGTCGACAGTGGCGGGCGTGAAATACTCTTTCCAGCGTGTCATATTGGTCTGTCCATCTTGTCTGAAACCGGATCATTTCCGTGTCAAACACGGGGTAGAAGATGGTGGGCACTTTTCGCCGGACGAGGATGCCCGGCGCCGGCTGCATACAGCCGACTCACCACCTGAAGGAAGCGTGTTTAGTACAGCATTTTCCAAAATCTTATCACCACTCACTCATCACCACTGGGTGCATTTCACGCTGGGGGCGAAAGTGCCGGGGATTTCACGAAGAACGTGGCGACCAGAGAGAAGGCCTCAGCTCAATGCAACGAAAAGTCCCCGACACTTGGTATGCCCCGAAATTGAAGTACACCCATCACCTAAAGTGGACGAATCTCCCACAACTCCACAACCATATCAGATGGGTAGCCCGTGGGATCGAAATCGTCTGTTTCGCCGGCGGTGTAGCCCATGCGCAAGAAGAGTTCCTGGATCGTGCGCGAGGAATGGTGCTGCGCCTCGCCCATTGAGTGGTAGAGGTAGACGGCTGAGGGTAGGATGACGGGGTATCCCATTTCGTAGAGGGCGTAGACGACGCCGTGGGTGTGTAAATCCGTCAACACCGCCGCGGCGGACTGTGTGATCTTCCGATTTTCATAACGCACGTCGACGTCGAAACGGAAGGCAAAATGATCGCGCAGATACCCTTGTTCCTTTAGAAAGCGGCCCACCTGGTCCACGGCTGATTGCATTTGGATGAAATCGATGTCTTCGTTCAAGGTGGTGGGCAGGTCTAGGGAGAGGTGCTCGTGCAGTTGACGATAGAAGTTCGCCCCCACCCGTTCGGCAAACTGGCGTTTTTCGGCGGTAACGTCAATGTCCGCTGCGGCGGCGTGGGCTTCGATCCAAGTGTAAGCGGCGCGGTAAAAAGCATAGGAAAGCGCATCGAACTCACCCGAGCGGATCGACGTCAGCTTCTGACCTGTGGCAAAGCCGGAGACCAGATCCTCGCGGAGATCGCGCCGGTAGACCGTAGACAGATACTCGGCTGCGAACCCTTCCACCGTCGACAGCGGCTGTGGATTACGGTGCACATTGCGCCAGCCGTCCACAATGGCGTTGGACATAAAGTATAAAAAGTCCTCGCGCATGGGCCACCAGTCGGCAAAGTCGGGATAGGGACGTTCGGCGGCGATTTCGGAGAGGGATTTACGCTGCATTAGAGACTCCGGACGTCTGTACGGGATCGAAGAAGAGGTGCAACCATTTTAACGCCTGCACAACAAAAGTGTCAACGAAAATCCCCAAATTGTGCCTTCGCTTCCAAATCCTGGTATAGTAGGGGCATTATCTCTTCCACAGGAATCGACATTTCAACGGGGTCGCACTGTTTTTTGCGGCTCTGAATCGGTTGTTTCCTCCGTTTTGTCCAGAAAGGTGAATTTCATGGCCAGACAGGATTATTTTAATGCACGGGATACGCTGCAAACCGACAGCGGCCCGGTAACCATCTATCGGTTGGACGCGCTGGAAAAAGCCGGCGTGGCCGCAATCAGCAAACTACCATTTTCGATCAAGGTGATGTTGGAAGCCGCCCTGCGTCAGGCCGACGGTTTCGAGATCACCAAAGAGCACGTAGAAAAGATTGCTGCCTGGGACCCCAAGGGCAACCCCGATATTGAAATCCCGTTTAAGCCTGCCCGCGTTGTTTTACAGGACTTCACCGGCGTGCCCTCGGTGGTGGATCTGGCCGCGCTGCGCAGCGCTATGGGACGCATGGGCGGCGATCCCAAAAAGATCAACCCGCTGGTGCCGGTGGATCTCGTCATCGATCACAGCGTGCAGGTGGATCGCTTTGGCAGTGTCATGGCCCTCTTCTACAACGCCGAACGGGAATTCGAACGCAACCTTGAACGCTACGAGTTTCTCAAATGGGGGCAACAAGCCTTCGACAACTTCCGCGTGGTGCCGCCGGCCACCGGCATCGTGCATCAGGTGAACCTAGAATACCTGGCCACCGTTGTCATGACCTCCGGCGCGAACGGCAACCTGGAAGCCTATCCCGATTCGCTGGTAGGCACAGACAGCCACACCACCATGATCAACGGCCTCGGCGTCCTTGGTTGGGGTGTGGGCGGCATTGAGGCAGAAGCCGTCATGCTCAGCCAGCCGATTTACATGCTGCTGCCCGATGTGGTGGGCTTCAAGTTAACGGGTCAACTGCCCGATGGCGCAACAGCCACCGATCTCGTGCTGCGCGCCACCGAAATGCTGCGCAAAAAGGGTGTGGTGGGCAAGTTTGTAGAATTCTACGGCCCAGGCCTCTCCAAGCTCAGCCTGCCCGACCGCGCCACCATCGCCAACATGGCCCCTGAATATGGCGCGACCATGGGCTTCTTCCCTGTGGATGAGGAGACGTTGCGCTACATGGTGGGCACCGGCCGCGACGAAGGACTCGTCGATCTGGTAGAACGCTACATGAAGGCGCAAGGACTCTTCCGTACAGACGCCACACCTGATCCCGTCTTCAGCGACACGCTGGAGTTGGACATGGGCACCATCAAGCCCGCCATGGCCGGCCCCAAACGCCCGCAAGATCGGCTCGATCTCGACAGTGTGAAGGCGGCATGGGAAAAGATGCTCAGTGCGCCCGTCGGCCCACAGGGTTTCGGCCTGGAAAAAGAGCAACTGGACGCCAAAATCAACGTCGAGTTCAAGAACACCAACTTCACACTCAAACATGGTGACATTGTCATCGCCGCCATCACCTCTTGCACCAACACCAGCAACCCATCGGTGATGATTGGCGCAGGGCTGCTGGCGAAGAAGGCTGTAGAGCGCGGTCTCGACGTGAAACCATGGGTGAAGACGAGTCTGGCCCCCGGCTCCAAAGTGGTGACCAAATACCTGGAAGCCAGCGGCCTGATCCCCTACTTGGAGGCGTTGAACTTCCACACCGTGGGCTACGGCTGCACCACCTGTATCGGCAACAGCGGTCCGCTGCCTGCACCCATCAGCAAGGCGATCCACGACGCCGATCTGGTGGCGACGTCTGTCCTTAGCGGCAATCGCAACTTCGAAGGGCGCATCAGTCCCGACGTACGCGCCAACTTCCTGGCGTCGCCGCCGCTGGTGGTGGCCTACGCCATCGCGGGGACGATCAACATTGATCTCTACACCGAACCGCTGGGTGTCGACCCCAACGGTGAGCCCGTCTACCTCAACGACATCTGGCCGACACAAGACGAGATCCAGCGCGAAATTCGCCGCAGCCTCAACCCCCAGATGTACCAGAATCAGTACGGAAACGTCTTCACCGGCAACGAGGAATGGAACGAGGTCGCTGTCTCCGGTGGTGACATCTACCAGTGGGATGTGAGCAGCACCTACATTCAGGAACCGCCCTTCTTCATGGACATGCGCCCGGATCTGCCGCCGGTGCAAGAGATCCACGGTGCGCGTGTCCTGGCGGTGATGCCCGACAGCACCACCACCGATCACATCAGCCCGGCCGGTTCCATTGCCAAGAACAGCCCGGCCGGTCGCTACCTCACCGAGCACAACGTCGAACGCTCCGAGTGGAACAGCTACGGAAGCCGCCGTGGCAACCACGAGGTGATGATGCGCGGTACCTTTGCCAACATCCGCATCAAAAACCAGATGCTCGACGGCGTGGAAGGTGGCGAAACCGTCTACATTCCCGAAATGAAGCAGATGGCCATCTGGGACGCCGCCGAACGCTACATGAGCGACGGCACGCCGTTGATCATCCTCGCCGGCAAGGAATACGGCACAGGCTCCAGCCGCGACTGGGCGGCCAAGGGTGTGCAACTTCAGGGCGTCAAGGCCGTCATCGCCGAGAGCTACGAACGCATCCACCGCTCGAATCTGGTGGGCATGGGTGTGCTGCCGCTTCAGTTCACCAACGGACAGAGTGCACAGTCGCTCGGTTTGAGCGGGTTTGAGACCTTTGACATCCTGGGCCTGAGCGACGAAATGCAGCCCAACCAGGAGTACAGCGTGCGCGCCACCGACAACGGTGGCAACGTCACCGAATTCAAGGCCATCAGCCGCCTCGACACGCCGGTAGAGATCAACTACTATAAAAACGGTGGTATTTTGCACACCGTCCTGCGCCGATTGGCAACAGAAGGTTAGGATAGAGGGTAAGAAGGAGAGTGAAATGTCTCATTTCTCTCTACAAGAAGCAGAACAAGACTTAGCCAGACTGATCGCATTGGTGCATCAAGGGGAACGGGTTGTTATCGAAGCCAATGGCAAACCTGTGGCGCAACTGATGCTACCCACTGATGAGATCAAGAAAAGACAACCTGGCCGCGATCTTGGACGGTTCACTGTGCCCGACAATTTCGATGATCCCTTGCCAGATGAAATTGTCGAAGGTTTCAGTCAATGAACTTTCTGCTAGATACACATGTCTGGCTTTGGTGGAATAGTGAACCAAGCAAGCTTTCCCAAACAACACTCGCTGTGATCGCAGAGCCTGAAAACGAAGTATTTCTCTCATCGGCAAGTGTCTGGGAAATGGCGATCAAGGCTCGCATCGGCAAACTTCCGTTGCCCGAGCCGGTGGATATGTATGTGCGCACACGAACTCAACAGGATGGCATTCGGGAACTGCCAATTCTTCACAGTCACGCTGCCGCGGTTGAGACGCTGCCCTTGCTTCACAATGATCCTTTTGATCGGCTACTAATTGCTCAATGCTGGCTTGAAGACCTGCTGTTGCTTACGGTTGACGACAAAGTTTTGGCATACGCAAGAAATGTCATAGATGCACGCATCTAGGGCGACAGCATCATCCTAAATTCGCGACCGGCATTTGAGGACAAGCTTCCTCAGTGCCGGTCGTTTTCTATTGTATAGTATAATGACGCGCATACTTTTAGACAGAGGGCGTCCACCACGCCCGACAGGTTACTTCCCCCACAAGGAAATTCAAATGACCGTTCAAACCAGAAACGCCGTTGAATATAGCCCCTCTCGCTGGGATCTTTCAGAAATGCTGCCTGCGCCGACGGAAGAAATCATCCGCGAACGTCTCGATAACCTCGAAGAGAGCGTACAGACCTTCGAAGCGGCCCGCGCAACACTGTCGCCCGACATGGACCCTGAACAGTTGCTGGCGATTATTCAGCAGTACGAAGCCACCGCCGAACAGATCTACCTGGTTGGCGCATACGGCAGCCTCTGGTTTTCCGAAAACACACAATCGCCCGAGGCGTTGACCTATCGCAACCGCATCATGCAAACGTGGACGCAGATCCAGAACCGCACGCTCTTTTTCAGCCTTTGGTGGAAGAACCTTGAAGACGAAGAGGCCCAAAGACTTCTGCCCAAAGCCGAAGAACACGCCGACTATCGTCACTTCCTCGAAGAGATGCGCCTCTTCAAGCCCTTCACGTTAGACGAAAAGTCCGAGCAGATCATCAACACCAAAGACGCCAACGGCACCGACGCGCTGATGACGCTCTACTCGATGCTGACCAATCGCCTTGAGTTTAAACTCACCATCAACGGCGAAGAAAAGACACTCACCCGGGGCGAGCTCTCCAGCTACTACTACTCGCCGGATCCCGAGCTGCGCGCCGCCGCCTACCAGGAACTGTATCGAGTTTACGCCGACGAAGCACCGATTCTGGCGCAGATTTACACCAATCGGGTGCGTGATTGGCACAGCGAAAATGTAGAATTGCGCGGTTTCGCCTCGCCCATCGCCGTGCGCAACAAAGCGAACGACATTCCAGACGAGGCGGTGGATGCGCTGCTCGCCGTGGCGCGGCGCAATGCGTCTGTCTTCCAACGATACTTTGAACTCAAAGCGCAGTGGCTGGGCATGGACAAACTGCGGCGCTACGACGTCTACGCACCACTGAACAAGTCGGACAAGACAGTACCATACAATGAAGCGGTGCAATCGGTATTAGAGGTTTTTGAGCAATTTGATCCCCTGATCGCCAAGCAGGCGCGACGCGTTTTCGAGCAGAACCACATCGACAGTGAAGTCCGCAAAGGCAAACGCAGCGGTGCTTTTTGTAGCACAGTGACGCCCAAACTCACCCCCTACGTGTTGGTCAACTACACTGGTCAGGTGCGCGATGTGGCTACACTAGCCCACGAATTGGGCCACGCCATCCATAGCATGATGGCCGAGCACCACTCGCTGCTTACCCAGCATGCCTCGCTGCCGCTGGCAGAGACAGCCTCCGTCTTCTCCGAGATGATCATGACGGATCGACTGCTTGCGGTAGAGACGGACCCATTGGTACGCCGCGACATTCTGGCCGCCGCCGTGGATGACATCTACGCCACAGTGCTACGGCAGGCATATTTCGTCCTCTTTGAGCAGGAAGCGCATCAGGCGATCCTTGAAAACAAGTCACCACAAGCGCTCAACCAGATCTACCTCAACAACTTACGCCAGCAATTCGGCGAAAGCGTAGAGATCACAGAGGAATTCCAATACGAATGGGTGTCAATTCCTCACATTTACAGCACCCCCTTCTACTGCTACGCCTATAGCTTCGGCCAGTTGTTGGTGCTCGCCCTCTACCGGCGCTATCAGCAGGAAGGTGACGCATTCAAGCCCGGTTACCTAAAAATGCTCGCCTATGGCGGCTCGGCGCGCCCGGCACAGATCCTCGAAGAAGCCGGCATCGACATGACCGACCCCGCCTTCTGGCAAGGCGGCTTCGACGTCATCCGCGATATGATTGACGAATTGGCCGCCATTCAGATCGACTGATCCGAAGAAGGTTAGGTTGAGCGATTGGGTTTGCAAAGCGCGCATCTGTTCTTAAAAGCGATTGCGTTTCGACCTTGCTTCCACTATAATTGTTTGGGCAATATGTCCCCGTAACTATACGATGGAAGCACCCATGACAACCCCAACCTTGATCAGGTTACTCTATGTAGGCCGCAGTCAAACACTGGCTGACGCCATCAAAACAGCCTTAGATGTTGAACATCGGCAGATGATGGTTGATGGCGAGGCCGAATCTGCACTACAGTTTGTCTGCGTTACCAATCAGAAACAAGCAATCGAGGAAGTGCGCGCCACCCCTCCACATGGTTTACTTGTCGAAATCGATCAAGGACGTTACAACCGAGTTCGTTTTTGCAACAATCTGCGCAGCCGGTTGCCACAGATGATCTTCGTGGCCGTACACAAAGAAAACGATGTGGGCGACGGTTTCAAGTTTGATGGGTTCATTCTGCAGCCATTTGATCACACGCAGGCCACCGAGGCGCTCGTCTCCTTGCTGGGCGGTAGCAGGCAAATGTATCTGACAGTGGGTGATCTACGCCTTGATCTAGCCATGAGGATGGTTGATGGCCCGTTGGGAGAACATCACTTGCCGCCGAAACTGTGCAAGCTGCTACAGGTCTTCATGGAACGGCCAGGGGATATTGTTAGCCGAGAAGAACTGATGCAGCAGGTGTGGGAGACAGAGTTCCTAGGCGATACACGAACCCTCGACGTCCACATTCGCTGGCTACGCGAACGAATCGAAGACAATCCATCACGTCCTAGCCGGTTGATTACCGTACGCGGCGCCGGCTATAAACTCGATGGGAAAAGCGATGATGGGATGGTGAGATGATGAGGTTGCACAAGCCCTCATCATCTCACCATCCCATCATCCTTTGTAATCAATTTTCTTTTTGAAGCAGTGGCCTCGTTCAGCTCAACTAACTTTCCTCCGCACTTCTAACACATTCGGCAGTCGCTCAATCCGCGTAAGGACACGGCTCAACTGCGAAATATCGCCAATCTCTAGCGTAGCGTTGATTTGAGCGATGTTGTTCTTCATCCCCGTTATGGCTTCGGCAGAACGCAAATTAATCTTCTCGTCGGCCACCAACCCCGTTACATCTCGCAGAAGGCCGGCACGATCATAAGCCTTCACCTGGATGCTGACCGGGTAAGTCTCCATGCTTTCCACGCCCCACTGCACTTCCACCAATCGGGCATGTTCTTTGTCGTTCTGTTGCGCCAGGATGTTGGGGCAGTCGTTGCGGTGAATGGTCACACCCCTGCCTTTGGTGACATACCCAACAATGGGATCGCCCGGTACAGGATGACAACAGCGTGCTGGGCGCGCCAGCAGGCCCTCTAAGCCGGCTACGTGGATGCCATCAAGTGCCGCTTCTTCGCGTTCACCATCTTTGCTGGGTAAGTTAATCGGCTGTGGTTGTAGGCTGCGCTCATGTTCAATGATCTTCTGTGCAATCGTCTGCGTGTTAACGTCGCCATAGCCGATGGCCGCCATGAAGTCATCCGTCTTCTCGTAGCCCACCAACCGCGCCACAGCATCAAAATTCAAGGTGACGGAGAGACGCTTCAGCTCCTTTTCCAAGATCTGACGGCCCTGCGTAATATTCTCGTCACGGTCCTGGCGGCGGAACCAGGTACGGATCTTGCTGCGCGCTCGCTGTGTGGCCACATAGCCAAGGTTCGGGTTGATCCAGTCGCGGCTGGGGCCACCCCGTTTGGCAATGACCACTTCCACCTGATCACCATTGTGCAATTGGTAATCCAACGGCACCAATTTGCCGTTGACCTTGGACCCACGGCAACGGTGACCCAACTCTGTATGCACGTGGTATGCAAAATCAATGGGCGTGGCCCCGCTGGGCAGATCGATGACGTCGCCACGCGGGGTGAAGACGTAAACGCGATCCTGGAAGACGTCGGTCTTCATGCCGCTGACAAATTCCTGGGCGTCGGTGACGTCTTGCCGCCACTCCATCAACTGACGAATCCAGGCAATTTTGTTGTCGAGCGCCTGGTTGGGGCGCATCTGCTCTTTGTAACGCCAGTGGGCGGCAATCCCAAATTCGGCGACGTGGTGCATGTCCTTGGTGCGGATCTGCACTTCCATGGGCTTGCCGGCAGGGCCGACGACGGCGGTGTGCAGGCTGCGGTAGAGGTTATCCTTAGGGTTGGCGATGTAATCGTCGAACTCGCCGGGGATAGGACGCCACAGGCTATGCACAACGCCCAGCGCCGCGTAGCACTGCGCCACATTCTCAACCACAACACGGAAACCGTGAATATCGTAAATCTGCTCAAAGGGGACGTCTTTGCGCGACATTTTGCGGTAGGTGCTGTAAATGTGCTTGGGCCGTCCACTGATTTCGGCAAGCAGGCCGGCTTCCTCCATCGCCTCTTTCATCATGCGGCGTACTTCGGCCACCCACGCTTCACGCTGAGTGCGCTTCTCGTTCATTGCCGCCGACAGTTCTTTGTAGGTGGTCGGTTCAAGGTAGCGGAAGCTCAGATCCTCCAATTCCCACTTGATCTGCCAAATGCCGAGGCGGTTGGCGAGTGGGGCGAAGATCTCCAGCGTCTCACGGGCGATGCGGCGGCGCTTGTGATCAGGCTGTCCTTGCAGGGTGCGCATGTTGTGCAGACGGTCGGCCAATTTGATGAGCACCACGCGGATGTCCTCAACCATGGCCAGGAACATTTTGCGCAGCGATTCGGCTTTTTCGTCGGCCACGCTGTGGCGCATGTTACTCAGTTCTTTGATGCGTTTGAGTTTGGTAACACCTTCCACCAGTTCGGCCACATCGTCGTTAAACTCTTTGGCCAGGTACTCGGTGGTAATGTCTGAATCTTCCACCACATCGTGGAGCAGAGCGGCCGTGAGTGTATCTACATCCAGGCGCAGATCGGCCAGGATCTGGGTCACCGCGATGGGGTGTAGGATGTAGGGCTCACCGGTTTTGCGCATCTGTGTGCGGTGGGCGTGGCTCGCCACCACGTAGGCGCGCAGGAGTTGATCCAACTGTTCGGGTGTATAGAAATTCTGAGGAAGCTGCTGAAAAAGTTGTTCCAGATCGTGAAGTTCTTCGGGGGTAAGCGTGGGATCGACCGGATTTAAACCCGTGGCGTCGAGTGGCAGCCCAGACAATTTAGAAAGCAATGGGTGATCGGTCAACAAGGACGGGCGAGGCAAGGGCACTCTGCCGTTGCTGTTTGTCGAACGCCTACATTCCGCTTCAGCCTCTTCTACAACTTCGCCGGTTTCAAGTTCAGTCTTCACAAAGGTCCCCCAACTTCTTCAGGATCAAGTCCCGGGCGGCACGGTGCCACTGATTCGATCGTACTGGTTCACGCTCACGGGTGTAGGGCCAATGATACGGAGCATCATTATACGTCGAGATCGGACGCGCTGGCAATGGCAACGAAAATCCCGGACCCAGGAAGGCCACGAAGGCAGAAACAAGAGAGAAGGGACACGGATTACACGGATTTGAGGGATTGAGAAATGGCATTGCGTTCAATGCAATGTTGGATCCTGAGAATCCTGTAAATCCGTGTCCTTCTGCTTCGTGTGCCTCGTGGATCACTTCTCTGCATCGAGGAAATCGGCGAGCCGTGTAGCGATTTCTTCAGTGCGCGGCGCGCTGACATCAAACCAATGGACCTCTTTCATGCGCCGGAACCAACTGTACTGGTGACGCACAAAGCGGTGGGTTTCGATCTGAATGCGTTCGACAGCGGCAGGAAGGTCCATATCGCCGTACAGATATGCGCCGATCTCTTTGTAGCCCAAACTGGTGAGGGCAGGCAGGTTAGGAGGATACCCCATCGATAGAAGTTGCTGCGTCTCTTGAATCAGACCGTTTGCCACCATTTGCTCTACGCGAGCGTCGATGCGGGCGTAAAGCAGCGGGCGCGGCAGGTCCAACCCAATTTGAAGGATGCGATAGGGCGGTGGATCTTCACCTTCCAACTCACTTTTGGGCGTCCCCGTTTCGAGGATAATCTCCAGGGCGCGCACCACACGACGTACATTGCGCCCATCGATCTGGGCGGCTGTCGCCGGATCGAGCGCGGCCAAGCGGGCGAAGAGTGCTGCGTGTCCTTCGCGGGTGGCGATTTCTTCCAACTCCGCGCGCAAGGACGGGTTGGGCGGCACATCGGGGATCTTCATCCCCCGCACCACTGCGTTGAGGTAGAGCGCCGTCCCCCCAACGAGGAAAGGCACTTTGTTGCGGCGGTGAATGTCGTTGATGGCGGCGTAGGCGAGCGTCTGGTACTCGGCGACGGACAAGATCTCATCAGGTTGGCGCACGTCGAGCAGGTGATGGGGAACCGCGGCCTGTTCCTCAGGCGACAGCTTGGCGGTGCCGATGTCCATGCCACGGTAGATCTGCCGACTATCGGCGCTGACAACCTCGCCACCAAAGCGATGGCAGAGTTCGATACTCAGCGCCGTCTTCCCCACAGAAGTTGGCCCGAGGATGACAATGAGAGGAGGGGCAGGAGCAGATATTTCCTTCTCAACCATGATGATTCCAAAAAGTGATGATGGGATGATGAGATGATGAACCTAAGCCCATCATCTCATCATCCCATCATCTGGTTGAAACACCAATTTCATGCCGGACGACGATCTACTCATCCCAGTTGACGAACTCGTTGATCACGCCCGTCACGCTGGTAGCGTGACCTACGACATAGGGGATCGTCTCGGCTGTCGTAGCTGCGGTTACCAACCGCAGTTCTTCGGCTTCAAGACCACTTCCTCGTCACAGCGGGTTTGCCAACAGAATCACCCGGTTACTGCATGCCGAATGTGCTCCACATCGACAATACGTTCACCCTCAAACTGGACGGCGACAGCGTCAATGCGCCACGGGCCGGTCCACGCGCTGGATTGGATGTAGTGGGCCGCAACCTCTTGCAATTTGGACAGTTTACGCGGGGTGAAGGATTGGCGGGCGCTGCCCTGGGAACGGCGGCGGCTGCGCACTTCCACCAGCACCAGCCAACGGGCGTTGGGCAGGCCGCTAGCGTAGTCAGGCGCTATGTCTTCGGCGATGATATCAATTTCGCCGGCAGGGCAACGCCAATTGCGCGCCAGGACGGTCAACCCTGCCGCCGCCAAGGCGCGGGCGGCTGCTTCTTCGGCCTGCTCTCCTTGACGGCGACGGGGATCGTCCATGTTGCTAGGTTCTACTGGCCGCTGGCCTGCGCGCCAGTGTCCACGGTGGGGACGATGCCAGGGCCAGGGATGACGATGGTGGGCGTGGTGCCTTCCGGTGCAAAGATCACCTTGTCGGTCTGGTTGAGGGCATCGGCATTGGCCTGCGCCATCAATAGCGTGACGTAAGACGGGGCCACGGCGTAGAGTTGCGAAAGCGCTGTCTCTACAGCCACGGTGGCCTTGGCCTGTTCCGCAGCGGCCTGCGCCTGGATCAAGGCAATTTCGAGATCTCGTTCTGCGGCAAGGAGGTCGTTGGACTTCTGCGCTTCGATGATGGCGCGTTCGGCTTCGACGCGTGTCAATTCATTGGCACGTTCCGCTTCGATGACGGCACGTTGCGCTACGACACGCTCCCGATCCAGTTCGGCCAACAGCGTCTGCTGGCGGGCCTGTTCCTGAATACGGCTCTGCTCAATACGGATTTCACCCTGCTGACGAGCTTGTTCGGCGCCGGCCTGTGCCTCGGCGCGTAATTTGTCTTGGCCGGCCTTTTCAGTTTCGAGGCGGCTCTGCACGATGGCGTCCAACGCCGTCTGCACTTCAGGAGAGAGGATCACATCGGGCACGACGACGTTGTCGATGTTGAGGCCGAAGTTCTCGGCCAGGCTGCTCAATTCGTCGTCGATGCAGGTGCGCAACACGTCGCGGGCGGTGCCGACCACGTTGTCGTCGAAGTTGCGGTCGCCCACACAGACCTTCATGGCCTGTTTGGCCAGTTCCTGCACACGTGTCTGCACCAGTTGATCGTCCAGGTAGTAGGGTCGGTACTGCGCCCACAATTCACGGATGCGCTCACGCGAGGCTATGCCAGGGCGAAAGATGTCACCTGTCACCACCAGGCCGATGCGCTGTTTGTCAAGGGTAATGATTTCGCCGTCCTCCACAGAGAAGGGGACAGCTTGCGATGAAACTCGCACCAGATCAACATAGAGACCTACATCGCTGTAGACGCCAGGCCCCACAATGTCCTTGATACGCCCACCCTGGAATTGGACGCCGATCTCCTGTTCACTGACGCGCTCGAAGGCGTAGTAGAACTGTCCTGAGAAGATCATTAGAAAAAAGACCACGGCGATTACAATGACGCCAATCACGATGGGCGAACCGCGCAGGACGCGACTGGCCATGTTGTTGTTACTCATGTTGGGATGCTCCTTCAAGTGGCAAAAAAAGAATTGGGAAGACGGAACAATTTTATATCGAGAAAGACGGTTTGAGTCTACGGTAAGCTACGCATTGACGGCTGACTTCAGGCAGACCAAAAGCTGAGCGTTGATCCACGGAGCCACACGAAGAAACACGAAGTCAGAAAAAGATATCCACAGATTACACGGATTTTCAGGATTTCCAGAAGGATTGTAACGCAAGGATTTTTTCCGAAATCCATTGTGGATGCTATGCGGTAGAGCACAAAAATAATTTTTGCTGGTCTACGACGTAGGTGACGGCGCGGGGGCAACGAACGGCGTGGGTGCAGGCGTGGGCAGCGCCACCAACGGCGAATAGGACGGTAGGATCGTCAGATCGCCCTGGGTGGTGAGCGTCCATGCTGCGGACCAGCCGATCTGATCCTCGGCCTGGACGACGAGCCAGCTTTGATCCGCCGTACGCCCGACGGCCCAGTAAATCTGTCCTTGATTGAGGAAGCCCAGAGAAGGAGCGTCGGTGGAGGGCCCGGCACGCAGGTGGACGGAGGCGTAGATCGGCTCTGTCAACAATATGGGGACGGTGTCGCCGTTGGCGGCTTGAGGCAGCGGCGTTGCAAAGGTTGCCGGATTGGATTGCTGCGCCAGTTGAACCAGTGCTGCGGCGGTGGCGGTAGCTTCGATGGCAAGTTGTTGCTCGTCTTGTCGGGGGAAAAGTAGCGTGAAGACAATCGCCACCACCAGTCCGGCCACCACCAGAAAGGGCCAGCCGTCCCACAATTCGGGGATGTGGTAACGGGTGGGCGTGTACGGCTTGGGCTCGTAGACCGGTCCCTTCATGCGGGGGATGGGCGGGCGTTCGGGCGGTTCGTAGTTGTCAAACAGTTCAGCCAACAACTTGCCGTGGCGCACGTCAACCGCCCACTCACCGCGCAGGGCGTCGTAGCGGCGATCATCTGCGGGGATGCCTTCTTCGATGGACTTGCGCACAGCCGCGAAGTCCGACGCCCAGCCGATGCGGAAGCGGATCTCGTCTTCGCCGTGGTGCTGCTCCGACAGCCAGGCCCCCGCTTCTACCTGATGCCGCCGCGCCGCCAGGACGAGATCCAGCGCCTCGTCGATGTTTTCGTCGGCCAGCAAGGACGCGTCATAGCGATCGCGCAGCGCAGGATCACGCAGCACAGCGTAGGCTTCTTCAATGCGATCCAGGCGCGTGTCCTCAACATTGATGTTTGCGCCAATGCGACGACGTTCCAGATAGGCCGCCGACTCGTATTGCCGTTTCAAGCGCCGGTACGTCGCCTCAATCACGCTTTGAGAGGCTTCGTGCCGGATGCCGAGAACCTGGTAGTGGGTGCGATCTGTCATACGGTCTGGGTGGGGGAAAGATGAACGAGATGAATGAAGAATAAAGATTGGGTTGAGGCTGTCTCGGCGCGGCAAGTTACCTGATTCGTCGAGAATGCGTCTACCCAATCTTTATTCTTCATTCATACCATTTATCGCTGCACTTGTGAAGCGCCACTGCCGGCGCTCTCGATCAGGGCCGCCACTTCGCTGTGCTCGAAGAGGGCCATGTCGCCGGGGATGCTGTATTTGAAAGCGGCGGCGGCGGTTCCCCACAGCAGAGACTCGGAGAGCCACTGATCGGGATTCTCAGGGGCCAGGTAGCGGTAGAGGACGCCGGCGATGAAGGCGTCCCCTGCGCCGATACGGCCTACCGATCCTTGCACAGGGAAGACAGGCTGGTGGATGGGTGCTTTGCCCGGTTCAACGGCGATGCAGCCTTCCCCACCCAAGGTGAGCACAATTGTGGCCTGCGGGAACATCGCCTGAAATTCGGCCAACGCCTGCTCCGGCGTGGCGTCTTCGGGGATCTTGTAGATCGTCTGCGCGTCGCGAATAGGGATGAAGAAGATGTCGGCGGCTTCGGCGAAAGGCTGACAACCTTCTCGACACGCTTCAGGCGTCCACAATTTGGCGCGGTAGTTGGGATCGAAACTGATCGTCCAGCCGGCGTCTTTGGCCAGGCGGCAGGTGCGTTCGGCGGTGGCGGCGGCCGTGTCGCTGATGGCCACGGTGATGCCAGTCAGGTGCAGGTGACGGGCCATGCCGGGCTGGAAGAGATCGACGGGCAGGTCGGTGGGCTGCATGCGCGCCATGGCCGAGTTGGCGCGGTCGTAGATCACCGACGTGGGACGCGAGCCATCGCCGAACTCGATGAAGAAGGTACCCAGCCGCTCGTCCTCGGCCCAGACGACGTGGGAGACGTCGACGCCGTTGCCCTTGAGGATGCGGGCCAGGCGACGTCCTAGCGCGTTTTCGGGCAGGCGCGAGAGCCAGGCTACGTTCATCCCTAGCCGGGCCAACCCCACGGCCATGTTCGATTCGGTGCCGCCGATTTCAATATCAAAGACAGTTGTCTGCTCAATACGCAGTTGACCGGGCGGGGCGAGCCGCATCATGGTTTCGCCCAGGGTAATGACATCGTACTGGCTCATTTTGTGCTCCTTGCACGTTGCACGGTTTGGACAAATTCGGCGGCGCGGCGGGTGAGTTCGTCCCAGTCTTGGGCGGCGATGACGGCTTTATCCACCAGGCTGCTGCCCGCGCCTACAGCCACAGCGCCGTTGCGGATGAATTCGGGCGCGCTTTGCAGATCAACGCCACCGGTGGGCATCAGCTTCAAGTGCGGCAGCGGCGCGAGGACGTCTTTGAAGTAGCCTGGGCCGACGGTGTTGGCCGGGAAGACCTTCACCACCGACGCGCCCGCCACCCATGCCGTCTGAATTTCGGTGGGCGTCAGCGCGCCCGGCATCACCGGGATCGACTGGCGCACACACGACTCGACGGTAGGCAGGTCGAGCATGGGGGCCACGATGAACATGGCGCCGCGGTCGATGGCGTCCTGTGCCATTTTGGGGTTGAGCACCGATCCCATGCCCAGGGCAGCATCTCCGTTGCGGAAGGCAGGGACGTTGTCCAACAGCAAGGGCAGCGCGTCCAATGCGCCGGGGCTGGTCATGGTCAACTCCACAGCGGTGACGCCGCCGGCCAGCAACGCCTTCGCCATGTCCACAGCGGCGGAGAGGTCCGACAGTCGCACCACCGGCACCACACCGCCAACTTCGATTATTTTCACCACATCGGGCATGGGGATTGTCTCTCCTTTGAGAATGGGAGTCGGGGTTCTCTAACATACTCCTCCGATTATAGCCCGAAGGGGACAGATTTCCAACGATAAGAGGATTTCAGAAATAGAACGCGGATTGAGCGGATTGGGGGAATTTTTGGGATTTTATCCGCTTTGATCCGCCCAATCCGCTCAATCAGCGTTCTATCCTCCCCCCTCCACTCCTGAAATCTAATCGGTTGATGGTATAATCTGGAATTATCTTGGACAGAGAATTCGACCATCGTGAATGAGGAGTGAAGTATGAGTGAACAACAACGATCTTTTGCCGTACGCACGTTGCTGGCCGTGTTGGTCTTTAACGGGCTGCTCATCGGCGCGCTGTACGTCAATTTCGCCGACGTCATCCAGAGTGGTTTCCTCTTTGGGCTGGGGCTGTTGGCTACGGTGTTGCTGTGGGTGACGCTGATCGCGCTGGGCAATCGCTTTGTGGCAGGCGTACAGCGGACGGCAGCGCCTGCCCCCACACCGGTGCGAGAGACGCCGCGCCCCGTTGCGCCCAAACCAGAGCCGAAGCCCGAACCCAAGCCTGTCCCCGCGCCGCCGCCGTCTGACGCCGCTGCGATTCAGATCCTCTCGATCTTGCAGCGCAAAGGACGGCTCATCGACTTCCTGCAAGAGAACCTGAGCGCCTACGACGACGCCCAGATCGGCGCAGCGGTGCGCAACATTCACGCCGAAAGCAAAGCCGCCCTGGCCGAACATGTAACCCTCGAACCCATCTACGCCGACGCCGAAGGCAGTTCGGTGACGGTGCAACCTGGCTTCGACGCCAACGCCGTGCGCCTCGTCGGCAACGTCACCGGCGAGCCGCCCTTCCGCGGCACCCTCGTCCACCGCGGCTGGCGCGTTGCCAAACTCGACCTGCCCAAGCTGACGAGCGACAAGGAGAAGGTGATCGCGCCGGCGGAAGTGGAGATTGGATGAGGGGTGACAAGGAACCGCGTTCATACACTATAAAGGAGTAACCCTTGTCCGATCCCAAATACATCATCGGCATCGATCTGGGCACGACCCATTGTGTGGTGGCCTATACCGATGCCGTGGCGCCGGAATTTGAAGAGCCGGCGGTGCAATTGTTTTCGATTCCACAGGTGGTGGCGCCGGGTGAAGTGAAGGCGCAGCCACTGTTGCCCTCGTTTTTGTTGTTGCCGGGGCCGCACGATGTGCCCGAAGGTTCGCTGGCGCTGCCGTGGAACGCCGAGATCGACTACACGGTGGGCGAATACGCCCGCAACCGTGGCGCGGAATTGCCGGCGCGGCTGGTCTCTTCGGCCAAGTCGTGGCTGAGTCACCGCGGCGTCGATAGGACGCAGCCGATCCTGCCCTTTGAGGCCCCGGCAGAAGCGCGGCGTGTCTCACCCGTGGAGGCGATGGCGCGCTATCTGCGTCATATTCGTGAGGGATGGAACGCGCAGATGGCGCAGGACGATGCCGATGCGCTCTTCCAGCACCAGGAGATCTACCTCACCGTGCCCGCCTCGTTCGACGCCGTGGCGCGTGAGTTGACGGTGCAGGCGGCGCAGCAGGCCGGTCTGCTCCACTTTACACTGCTCGAAGAACCACAGGCCGCCTTCTACGCCTGGCTCGAAGCGCAGAGCGAAGATTGGCGCACCGTCATCGGCGTGGGGGATCGCATCCTCGTCTGCGATGTGGGCGGCGGCACCAGCGACTTCAGCCTGATCGAAGTGGTGGAAGAGGACGGCAACCTCGATCTGCAACGTGTGGCCGTAGGCGATCACATCCTGCTTGGCGGCGACAACATGGATCTGACGCTGGCCTACGCTGTGCGCGCCAAACTGGCGCAGCGTGGCACGCAGATCGACAACTGGCAGTTCCGCGGCCTCTGGCACAGTTGCCGCAAGGCCAAGGAAAAACTGCTCAGCCACCCCGATCTCGAATCCGAGCCGGTGATCGTCCTTGGGCGTGGGTCGTCGTTAATCGGCGGCACCATCCGCACCGAGTTGACACGCGCCGAAATCGAGTCGATCCTGCTGCAAGGCTTCTTCCCCATCGGCGGCGCGGACGAATTCCCGCAGAAGAAGGCGCAGGTGGGTGTGCGCGAAATGGGCCTGCCCTACGAGTCCGACCCGGCGATTACGCGTCACCTGGCCGCCTTCCTCAGCCGTCAGGCCGGTGGATCACAGGGCTGGGGCGAAGAGCCGAACCCGCGGCGCTACCCGTCGGCGGTGCTATTCAACGGCGGCGTGATGAAAGCATCTTCGCTGCGCGGACAGGTCCTCGACGCGCTGCGCACGTGGAGCGGCAACGCCGATCTGCGTGAACTCACCGCCGTGGATCTGGACCTTGCCGTGGCGCTGGGCGCCGCCTACTACGGCCTCGCCCGCAAAGGACGCGGCATCCGCATTCGCGCGGGGACGGCGCGCAGCTACTACATCGGCATCGAAAGCGCCATGCCCGCCGTGCCCGGCATCCCCACGCCGATCAAGGCGCTCTGTGTTGTCCCCTTCGGCATGGAAGAGGGGACGGAGGCCGACATCCGCCGCCGCGAATTCGGCCTGGTAGTGGGCCAGCCCGCCATCTTCCCCTTCCTGGCCTCGAACACACGCAAACAGGATGTAGCCGGCGAAGAAGTGGAAGATTGGGGCGGCGAGATCGACGAAGTCACCACCCTGGAAACCCACCTCGACGCCAGCGACGACGAAACCGGCGGCACCATCATCCCCGTGTGGCTGCGCAGCCGTGTCACCGAAATCGGCACACTGGAACTCTGGTGCGTCTCCCGCGCCAACCCCGACCGCCAGTGGAAGTTGGAGTTCAACATCCGCGAGCAGGGGTAGGACGATAGCAGAAATAGAACGCGGATGGAGCGGATCGGGCGGATTGGGGCGGATCTTTCTGGGAAATCTGCCTCGATCCGCTCCATCCGCGTTCTATTTCTGCATCTACTGAGAATTGGCGTAGAAAGTATGGGCAGGAACGTTTAGCATATCTACGGGTTTGGCTGACTAATTTTGTTTACTAAAATCCTCTCTCTAGTCCGCTGACATAGGCCAAATGCCGCCCTCAATTTGCCCCATTGACACCCCAACGAATCCGTGATTGATTGGGAATGTCGTCGTGTACGACTTTCTACGAAATCTCTGCCTCGCATCCGGTACTACGCACCTTCTTCGCTGCTCTCATTTCCTGATTGCAGAGACAGATATCGATCGGTTTGTTTGTCTACAACCCATTTCTCAGTGAGGCTACAACTATGTCTAAATTCTGGGCATCGGTCGGTCTGTTTGTGCTGCTTGGGATGACCGGCATCGTCGCTGCGTTCAGTGTGATTGGCGGCGCATCGCCGATTTTCGCCCGTCAGGCAGCGGCCATGCCTGAGGACGTACTACCCTTGCCGGCAGACTTTACCCAACGCTGGTGGGCTGAACGGCGCGCCGCGTTCACACAGACGGAAATTTCGCCGCGGCGGGTGTCCGCGCAGACGCTGTATGTCGACATCAACGCCGCATCCGATGGGGACGGTTCGCAGGCGCACCCGTACAGATCGCTGGCCACGGCGGCGTGGGAGGCAACAGTCACCGGCGCGTACGACGCCATTGCCGTCGCCCCCGGCGAGTACCGCACCGATGTGGGGATCCCATCAGGTGTGCGCCTCTATGCACAGGAGAGCTACACCAACACCTTCATTGTCGGCAAGCTTTCCCTGGCGGCGCAGACGCGGCTTGAAAACTTCACGGTGCAGGTCATCGAAACGATGCACGCCGGCGGTGACGAGATCGTCGTCGTGGGCAATTACTTCGAGCCTGCAACTGAAAATGCGGTCGTCAACTTGTCCACGCACAATGGACTCGTGGCGCTGAACCTCTTCAATCTTCCTGTGACCTTGAACGGTTCGGCGGCGGTGATTGACAACGGCTTCGGCAAGGGGGGCCTCGTCGCTTACGGTGGTGCAGGGGACAATCTCTTCGAGGGCAACCTGATGCTGGGCGAGTGGACGCTGCGCGAAAGCGATGAATTGGACGCGCCAAAGGTTGTCCTCGCCAACAATTGGATCATCAACGCCGTGTTGCACCTTGAGCCGTACCAGGGTGGACGGCGCATCATCACCGCGATCAACAATCATTTCCTCAACGCCCAGGTGCATGAATCGCTCTACGTGCTGGCCGACAAGTTGGTGATGGAGAACAACATCTTTGCCTACACCCAGGCTGCGCTTTATTTTTCCACCGGCGTGACGCCGACGCTGCGCAACAACCTTTTCTTCAGCAACGGCATCAATCTGTGGCCGGCGGACAACCCCGTGGGCGTCAACGGCAACATCGAAGCCGATCCCCTCTTCGTCAATCTCGAAGGCGGCAACTTCCGGCTGAGCGCCGCAAGCCCGGCCATCGACGTAGGCGGTTCCGTTCCGCTGGTGCGCGATTACAAGGGCGATCCACGTCCTTGTGACGGCAACAACGACGGCACTGCCGCTTTCGACATCGGCGGCGACGAGTACAGCGCGGCGGGTGGCTGTATTGTCACCACGCCGACGCCGTTGCCGACGCGCATGCCCACCCCGACGAAGTTCCCGACGCGAGATGGTTCTTTCCCCACCGATACGCCGACCAGCAGCATCCCTACCGATACGCCGCCGCCCACGTGGACACCCACCGTCACGCCCACCGCAACATCGACGCCTACTGCGACGGCTGCCGGTTGTCGTCAATTGCTTTCGGAGACCAGCTTTGAATTCGATCAGGCATGGACGTTCATCGGTGATGCCAATAACGACGCCGTCCGCACGACCGGCTGGGGTGCAACAACAGGTTTCTGGTCGGCTTTGATTAGTCATAGCCAAATCGGCGCACCTGCTTATGTTCAACAACCCGTGCGCCTTCCCGCCGGGCAGTTGACGCTCGATTTTCGCTTTAGGCGCTTTGTACAGGAAGGTATCGACACGCACACCCCACATCGAGTCGAGCTGGTGAATCCGCAGAATGGGGACGTGGTCGCCGTCCTTTGGGAAACGCCCCCCAGCAGCACATATTGGCAATCGGTGCAGGTAAGCTTCACCTGGCCGCAGGAACAAGATCTGCTTTTGCGCATTGGTGGTATCGGCGCGTTCAACAGCTACGTTACCACCGTGATCGATGACGTGCTGCTCACCCATTGTGCGACCGGCGGCCAACCCACTGTCACATCCACCGCGACCACCACGCCATTGGTCGCCGCCACGGCAACGCCCACGCCACAACGGCCCGGCTGCACCCAACTGCTCACCAATCCTGGCTACGATGAGGGCATGCTTGGTTGGTCGTTTGTGCGCGACAACGGGCATGACTTTGTGGGCCGTGAAACGCTCTTTCCAGCCTACGATCCGCAAAACCCCTTTGGCGTCCGCATGAGCTTCACCACGATTTCGCCGCCAGGTTCCGCCCTCTTCGTTGAACAGCCGTTGCGTCTGCCGACAGGTGAGTTCGTCTTTGATCTGCACTGGCAGCGCCGTTTGAGCGAACCCAAGGGCGATGCGCCGATGGTGCGCGCCGAGTTGGTCGATCCCCAAACAGGCGAAGTCCTTGAAGTGCTGTGGACAGCGCCGAATCGTGAATCGAATCTCTACATCTGGGAGACGGCGCAGGTGACCTTCACCTGGCCTACCGAAAAGGACGTGCTACTGCGCATCGGAGGACGCTCCATCGCAGGCGATACGCCGCTGCATATCATGCTAGACGACATTCGTCTGAGCCTGTGCGCCGACAGTGGCCAATCCACTGTGACGCCGACGCCGTATTACACGCCAACGGACATGCCGCCGTTCACACCAACGCCTACCGCCACGCCGGAAAACTCGTCGCCCGGCTGTCAGCAACTGTTGGTGAATGCTCATTTCTGGCCCAGTGAAGGAGGCTGGACGCAGGTGGGCGACGCCAACATGCAGAGCAGCCTTAGCTCTGTCAGCGAACCGACGATTGGTGTAGTGCCGTTGCGCCCAGAACAAAATGGACTGGCGTCGGCGCTGGCGCAAACTGTTGTCATTCCACCGGGCAGGGTGAACCTCTTTGTCAACACGAAAATTGAAACGGAGCGGTTGGCTGAGCCGTTGCAAAGTTTCCAAATTCAAGTGCGCAGCAGCGACGGCCAACAGGTGCTCTCTACACTGGCAATGTTAGACACGGCGCACAATTGGCAATTGCACAGCTTCGACCTGAGTGCATTTGTCGGGCAGCAGGTCCAAATCTGGCTGGGCGGTGTGCCTGTAAGCAACGCCGAGCCGACACGCCTGAACGTGGACGATGTCTTCCTCTTTTCCTGTCGAACCGACGTGCAGAGTGGGGGACAGCTTTACTTGCCCAGTATCTCTGCCATTGTCCCGTCACCAACGCCGACGCCCACCTTGACGCCGACATCGACGCCGCCGGTCAGTGATCCGCTGCCTGCGCCCACAAATCTGGCGCGAGGGGTGTTGGACAGTGGCTATGACACGAATGAGATGTGGTACCGCACGTCGAACGGGAAGTTGATGTCCAACGGCGCGGCTGAACCTTTCCCGTTGGATGAGTCGATCAAAGTGCGCGGGGTGGCGGCAAGTGACGCGGGACTCCTGGCGGCCACTGATCAGGGTGTCTACCGCCGCGAGAAGACATTCCGCTGGCAGCGCATTAGCGAGATGAGCGCCCGTCACATCGGCCATTACTTCAGTATCACCTGGATCACGCCAGATGCGCACCCCGACCAGATCTGGGAGAGCGTCAGCAGCGGCGCCTGGCGGGATGTGTCGGCGGGGTTAAGCGATGAAGTGGTCAGCGCCGTTGAAGGAACTTCGTTCACCCAGTACGTGCTTACTCTGCGTCAGGGCTACTACATCCTGTGGCGGCGCACCTTGGATCAACCCACCTGGGCCGAAGTCGCCGTGGTGCCTGGCGCGGCAATCGCCTACACAGCGGACGGCATCCCCGGCAGCCTCACCTACCAGTTCGACATGCCACGTGTCGGCAGCAGCGACGGCAAACTCTACGATCTACGCATGGACGAAAACGGGACGCGCTGGGAGATGGTCCACGATTTCGGTGCAGGCGTCTTCCCATTGCAGTTATCCCGAACCGAGATCAGCGCAATCGACCTGGAAAGTGGCGAAATCCAGTTGTACAACTGGCAAGGTGGGCTGGAAGGCGAGTGGGTGCGCAGTGCACTGCGCGATGCGGCGCTGCCTGCCGGAGCGACAGGGTTCCGACAAGTGTTCGGTGTCAACACGCCTTTGCAAGTGGGGTTCGCCGGGATGGGGATAGGCGGGGACGGCGCGCTCTATCGTTATGACATGGAATTGGAGAACGAGGAAGCCATCTGGAGGTGGCGACCTGTCACAGCTACACCACAGCGTAGCGACTTCATCATAGCGCAACTGGACATCCACCAGGTCGGCCCACTCTACAGCGGCGCCCGTTTGCAGTGGACGGGCAGCGAGTGTAGCGCAACAGCAAGCGGCTTCTATCGCAGCCAGGACAAGGGGATCACCTGGACCGAAGTGGTGATTGACACAGCGCGCCAACCTGTCACCTCGTTTTTCGGCAAGCCCGACTTTGTGATTGCCGCCACCTGTAGCGGTCCTAGTGTGAGTGTCGATGGCGGTGAAACCTGGCGCAACCCTGCACAACTCGGCTGGCCATTGCCCGTCGGCGCGCAGCATCTGGCCTTCTATACCGAACAAAATGACTACATCCTCTATGCCGCCGGTGTTTCGCTGGAAGGAAACGGATTCCTCTTGCGTGCGTCGCTTGATCCAGAAACCGGCAATGTCGGCACATGGACAACGATTCCACCGACAGGGATGCAGGCACCCGAGGTCTTCGCCGTATTCAACGGCGCTGCCGCCGAAGAGATGGTGCCTGCCATCTACCTGGTCGATGCCGCCACAGTCTGGCTGTCTGCCGATGACGGCGTCACCTGGCAGCAGCGTAACGACAACCTGAACGGCGCGCAGGTCCGCGCTTTCTATCCATACTTCAACGACACAACAGAAACCACAGGCGTCCTCGTTGCTACGGACAAGGGGCTTTTCCTTGGCCCAGTGGCGGGGGAAACCGGCCCCTGGATCGCGACGGGCTATGCGTACACAACGCAGCCGGTTAGTTTCGCTGCGTTCTTTCCCTGGGCGGTCTACTTGAACGGCGAAGATGGTGTCTTTCAACTGCCGCACGCTTTCTTCACCTACATCGCGCCCTAGCGACAGGAAAGATGGAACGATGCTACCGAACCTATCCCATTTGCAGATAGAGCTGACGCCAGAAGCCTATCAAGCATTATGGCCGACAAAGCAGGATGCAGGTCGATCTATAAGCCAACTGCTTCTGGCCCTAGAGCATCCTTACTGGCAGAGCCTGCCGCGTTACCTGATTGCCCGATGTCCTTTCTGTGGATGTGAGTATGAGGATATACTGGACACATACACTCTACATTTTTGGAGTACAGCGCAAAACGGACACACTGTGTTTTGGAAAACGGCAAGTCAAGCTACGCGTTGTGAGCATTTTGTACGCGTACAGCATTTCATCAACCTTAATCAGAGTGATCCCTATGAGGTCGAGCGGCAATGGAAATGCGAAGAAGTACCTACTGTGATGCCGTTTTTTCTGACGGATGACATTGAGTCGTACGCGGTTATGCATGCACTGCCTATCTGTCGCATAGAGGAAGATAGGTTTGTGCCGCGCTATACGCTCTACATGATTACGTACTACAGCGCTGCTGAGAATGTGGAACATCTCATGGAGCGCGCCCGCACCCACTGTAACTGGAGCCTGGTCTGTCGGCCACCGAATACACCTAGCGCACTCCCTCTCTGGTGGGATCTTAACCACTGGGTACACGCTGGTCGCCTACACTGGCTAACCCCAGATCATCCACTGTTGCCGTTGCAAAACGGGCCGCCCGAAACCTTTCCCTATGGGAATATTCCAGGACCAAGCAATCCACTTACAATGTACAGCCATAGAGACAAGTTCAGTTATAGCTACGCCCAGAATGAGTAATCCTTGAGGCAGCACTGCAAACAGTTGGAATAAGTTGCTTCCAGACCGGTCCAAAAATCATGCACCTTTGAAACTACACGTTTTCAAAGGTGCATGATTAAGTCGCAATTAAAAAACACCCCGCCGAGGACATGGTCCTCGGCGGGGTGATGTCAATGTGGGTTAGGGTGTCATGTCTTCGGGCGGTGGGGAGGTGAGGAGGGCGTTGAGTTCGTCCACGGTGAGGCCGGTCACCTCGGCGATGAGGACGGGGTCAATGCCGCGGGCGAGCATAGCGCGAGCAGTCCGGCGGACGCCCTCTTCGATGCCTTCTTCGCGTCCTTGTTCAATGCCTTCCTCGATGCCTTTCTCAATGCCTTTCTCGATGCCTTCTTCAAAACCATCCTGATACCATCGTTCTTGTTGTTTCTTGAATGTGGTCTGCAACATGCCTTTGACCTCCTCGACAGAACGGTATACCTCGGCAAGCGAAGCATAGTCTTCGGGTTTCACGCGCCCGTGGATTGCCAACTGTCGAAACCAGTTGACCAAGGTGGAGCCGGCCAGCTTGTCTTCTCCCTGTTCAAATACCACCAGGAATTGCTCCATGAGCAGTTCGACGTCGGGCTTGGACTCGGCCAGGAAGAGCGTAGAGACGATATTGCCGATGCCAATCAACTGCTCCTGGCTGAACTCGTTGGCGGCGAGTTTGAAGTAGCGAAAGCCGATGGCGTAGTCGCCCAGGGCCGGCTCAGGTTCGACCAACTCCGCCATTGTCTGTGCAGCGGACCAGCGGACATCTCCATTATACAATAACAGCGGGAAGATGGGTGGCACTTTTTGCGCGCCTACATGCGCCTTGGCCCAATCCAGGTAGAAGTTGCAGATGTAGTTGAGCATGCGCAGCGCCATCCACCGGTCTACGGTAGACTGGAACTCTATGAGCACGTAGACGTAAAGTTCATCATCGCCCCACGGGAGGCGGTAGATGAGATCGCTTTCTGTCTTCTGATAGTCTTCGGAGATAAAAGACTTGTCCACCGTCTCGGCGCGGTCGAAATCGAGTTGGGCCACCCACGGCTGGCGGACGAAAGTCTCCATCAACTGGCGAAAGATGGTGCGGTTCGAGAAGAGGATCTTGTAGCCGCTGTCGTGGACGTTGGTCATGCTTGGTCCGGAGTGGGGATTGGTGATTTGTGATTGGTGATTGGGGCAGATCATAATGCCTGTTGTTAAGCGTGTAGTGGCAGTTTACTCGAACGGGTGTTCTTGTCAAGGGGATGGGTGGGGAATCGGCGCGCTTGCCTGTGATTTTCAGCGAAACCCTTACTTCCGGTGATTGTGTTGCGCAGGTGGGCTACACAAAAGATAGCGAAACTGAGCATTGACAGTCCACGCCTATTCTCGACAATTGAGATACTGTCGTCAGTGGTCTGTCGTCGGTCTTCATCTCCGCGGACACGCTTGTCCCTGACGCGGGGAATCCGCCCAGTCTGTTGAGGGGAGATTTATGCTAGGTCTGTGTTTTGAGCAGAAGAGATTACTTCTTGTAGCAGTGTTTTGGTGATATGGAGCGTGGACCTGGCGGGGAGATCTTGCAGGATAGAAACAACTTCCTGTTGAGAACGTTGACGTCTGCGAATACTGCGCAGGAGAATACCGATCGTGCCATGCACGCGATAACCCAGAGTTTGTGCCGCCAAACGGGCTGCGGCATCGTCAGTTAGGAAAATGGCCTGCGGGTAACGCCGCATAGCAGAGAGCGCTGTCCGCTCTCCCAGATCCAACTCGAAGATGTCCACGAGATGGCGTGTCGTCGCCGAGAGTTCAGAATCGTCGACAGACAGCTTTTGCAGAGCAATGTTGTTGCGGTGCAAAGCCTGGGGCCGATGTTGCTCAACTTCCTGCCAGACCCCTGTCGGCACCCAAATCGGAGAAAAGTCAGAGAGAAGGTCCAGACAACCAACTTCGTCCAGATGAATCAACGGACCCGCATCGCAGACGATACTCTGATCATGCGAATTCATGTTCGGTTATTCCTGTCCGTATAGTCCCCATTGGACATCTTCACGGACTTGCTCTGTCAGCAGTTCTGTGCGATGGACGGACAGGAAGCGACGCAGGGCATCCAGGATCAGTTCATTTTCATCTGTATACCACCCATCGCGGACAAGCTGCTGCATCTCCTTGCGCAATTGGATCGGCACTTGTGTTTCGACGGTCACCACCCGTTCAGTTTCCATGTGATACTCCCATAACTCGGTCAGCCACGTATAGCATCAAGAGAACGCATCACTACTGCTCATTGCCAGGCTTGTCTTGATAAGCAGCAACCTCTTCGTAAAGTTGTTCCACGGTGGCATCAGCGAAGAGCTCATCACGCCATTGCAAATAGTCACCGTGTCCGCGCTGCCAGGCAGCCCAAAATCGCACCAGTTTCGACGGCGTCATGTGGGCTTGTAAGACCTGGGCGGCTTCGTTCATGATCTCAACATCTGTCTGTACGCGTATGGTCATGGTTCAGGCTGTTGCTCTTGTGAATCTCTGAGTTTTGCTATGAGAATAGTCTATCATGATTCGAGGGTGCTAGAAAGTGTTTGAGTGTGAATTCACCCTAACCTGAAACGGAGCGCGCTGGTACGACGCCTTCAGCGGACGTTTCGCCTCCGCGGACACGCTTGTCCCCGACGCGGGGAATCCGCCCACCACAGATCCAATCCCCAATCCCCCAACGTTCAAGAGATGCACACCGAATAAAGACTGGGCCGACGTCCCGTTGCCAATGACGATCCAACGCCGTCGACCCAATCTTCATTCTTCAATCATTTTTTCATCTCCCATCTTTGTATTCGATCCAACTTGAATCGGCGCAGCTTTGTGCGTATACTGCGCCTACTCCAGAACACTGTGTTTTCTTTTTCCTTTCCGAGCAGGAGGCATGGATGAATCTCCCTTCTGCGCTTCAACCGGCGCTGTGGCGTCAACGAGCACAGCGTCTTCGGCCCTACGTCGGCCATGCGTTCCTCTTTGTTGGCGGTGTGGCGGCGGCGCTGATTGCCGTGCTCATCTACAGCGCCTTGAATCCCGAAGAAATTCCATTAACCCGCAACGATGTAGTTGAAGCAGCCACCGAGGTGATGGCGTCAGCCACGCCTGTGCCTGCCTACTCGTCGCTGGCTTTTCGCGCCGTGCAACCCTCCATCGTCCTGATCCAGACCGGCCGCGTCCCCGGCCAGGACGGTCCTCTCGACGAGGCGAAGAGCCTGGGACTGATCCCCGTACAGGATGAAGACGGCGTTGCCCGCGGACTGGGCACCGGCGTCGTCATCAGCACCGAAGGGGACATCCTCACCAGCCTGCACGTGGTGGCGGGCGCCACCAACATCCTGCTCACCTTCGCCGACGGCTTTGAAGTGTCGGGGCAAGTGGTGGGCGTGCAGCCCGAAAAGGACATTGCCGTGTTGCGCCCCGAGCGCATGCCACCGTTGCTGATTCCCGCCATCTTGGGCAACCCCAACGCCATGAACGTGGGCGACGAAGCCTTCGTCGTCGGTCACCCGCTGGGCCTTTACGCTTCTATGAGTTCGGGCGTCATCTCCGGCTTCGACCGCTCGATCCAGCCTATCAACACCAACCAGCGCATCGACGGCCTGATCCAGATCGACGCCGCCGTCAACCCCGGCAACTCCGGCGGTCCCCTGCTCAACCGCTATGGGCAGGTCGTCGGCATCGTCGCCGGGCTGGTCAATCCAACAGACGAAAGTGTGTTTATCGGGATTGGCTTTGCGGTGCCGATTGACGTGGCGGGTGGGGCTGCGGGATTACCGCCGTATTAAAGAATGAATGATGATTGATGAATAAAGAATGGGTAGAGCGTGTAGACTTTTGTGGACACGGATCTCAGGAAACACAGATCCAGAAAAAGAAATCTGTGTTTTTTCCAATCCGTGTCCATAATCCCTTCTGTAATCGAGGAGAACCCAATGGAAAGATCACTTAGCCCAGAGCACGGCGCTCTGATGGAACGGGTACTGTACGAGGTGAAGAAGGTGATCGTCGGGCAAGATCACCTGTTGGAACGGCTGATCGTGGCCCTCCTGGCGCGGGGACATATCCTCGTGGAAGGGGTGCCCGGCCTGGCCAAGACAATGGCGATCAAGACGCTGGCCCAGGCCATCGGCGGCGACTTCAAACGCATTCAATTCACGCCCGACCTTGTCCCCGCGGACCTGGTGGGCACACGCATCTACAACCAGAAGACGGGCGAGTTCAACACGTCGTTTGGGCCGGTCTTCACCAACCTGCTCCTGGCCGACGAGATCAACCGCGCCCCAGCCAAGGTGCAGAGCGCCCTGCTCGAAGTGATGCAGGAACGCCAGGTGACCATCGCCCGCGAGACCTACCCCGTGCCAAAACCCTTCCTGGTGCTGGCGACGCAGAACCCCATCGAAAACGAAGGCACCTACGCCCTGCCCGAAGCGCAAGTGGACCGCTTCATGCTCAAGGTGCTGGTGGGCTATCCCTCCGCCACCGAGGAATTTGTGATCGTCGAACGTATGACCAGCCCTATGTTGCCGGTGCAGCGTGTCCTCGACCTGGAAAAGCTCCAGGAGTTGCAGCAAGAAGTGGACAAGGTCTACGCCGACCCGGCGTTGATGGAGTACGCCGTCAAGCTCGTCAGCGCCACCCGTGAGCCGCAGCGCGTCGGCCTCAAAGACCTGCAACACTACATCACTTTCGGCGCCAGCCCGCGTGCGTCCATCAACCTGATCCTGGCGGCGCGGGCGCTGGCTTTCGTGCGCCAGCGCGCCTACGTCCTCCCCAACGATGTGCTCGACGTGGCGCCCGACGTGATCCGCCATCGCCTGGTGCTCTCGTACGAAGCGCTCTCCGACAACGTGACGGGTGACGATCTGCTTGAACAGATCCTCAACCGCATTCCTGTGCCCGAGGTGCCCCTGCATGAGTACAACAACCGCCGCGTCAGCGCCTGAACGCATCCTGATCCGGCTGGATTGGCAGGTGATCCGTCGCCTTGACGGCCTCTTGCAGGGCGACTACCGCAGCCTCTTCTACGGCCACGGCCTCGACTTCGCCGATCTGCGCGAATACCAGCCACAGGATGACATCCGCTACATCGATTGGAACGTCACCGCGCGCATGGACACGCCCTACGTGCGCCAGTACGTCGAGGAACGCGACGTCACCGGTTGGTTCTTGCTCGATCTCAGCCCGTCCATGGACTTTGGTGCGTTGCAAAATCAGAAGCGGTCGGTGCTGGTGGACTTTGTCACCACCGTCTCGCGACTGCTCACCCGCCATGGCAACAACGTCGGCGCCGTCTTCTACAGCGACCGCGTAGACAAAATGATCCCGGCGCGCGGTGGACGCATCCAGGTGCTGAGGATCGTCAACGATCTGCTCAACCAGCCCGAACCACGCCGCACCGGTCCAACCAACCTGACGAAGTTGATCGAAATGGGGCTGCACACGATCAAGCGCCGTTCGCTGATCTTCCTCGTCTCTGATTTCATCAGCGAGCCGGGCTGGGAGCAGGCGCTAAACCTGCTCAGCCGCAAACACGAAGTGTTGGCCGTCCGCCTGTGGGATCCCCGTGAAATCGAGATCCCCAACGTCGGCCTGATTGTGATGGAAGACGCCGAAACCGGCGAACAGCTCTATGTGGACACCAACGACGCCGGTTTTCGTCGTCGGTTCAAAGAGGCGGCGGCGCAGCGCGAAGACGCCATCGACACCGCCTTCAAACGCGCCGGCGTCGATGCGCTCTCCCTCTCCACCGAAGAGGATCTGGTCAAGGCGATTGTCCGCTTCGCTACGCTGCGAAAACGACGTCGACGCTAAATTCGTGCAGCAGATTGATCCACGAAGTCACACGGAGAAGCAGAGAAAGAGGAAAGAGGAAAGAGGAGAGAGGGACACGGATTTCAGGATTTTATAGGAGCAGAACAGGAACTAAATATAGATCCAAGTTGTCCTAGGCTTTTTCTGAAATCCTAAAAATCCGTGAAATCCGCGTCCAAAATTCTCTTGGCAACCGCTCTCCGACGCGGTGTAATTGCGGTAGATCTTTATTCCATCTGTCATCCGTAAAATCCTGAAATCCGTGTCCTTCTTTTCTTTCTCTGCTTCTTCGTGTGCCTCCGTGGATCAAAATTTCTGAGTCTCAGGGCGGATCTATGTCCTTTATCTGGCCCACAATGCTATTTTCGCTGTTGACCGTCCCCGTGTTGGTGGCGTTGTATGTACGCAACCAGCGACGGCGGCAGCAGATCGCCGAACGCTATGGATCGCTGGGCTTCGTGCAGGCCAGCAGCGGCCCCGCGCTAGGACGGCGTCGGCATGTGCCGGCGTTGCTCTTCCTGGCCGGGTTGACCATCCTGCTCATGGCCCTGGCGCGACCGCAGGCTGTGGTCAGCCTGCCCCGCCTGCAAGGGACGGTGGTGCTGGCCTTCGACGTCTCCGGCAGCATGGCCGCCACCGACATGGAGCCTTCGCGCATGGAAGCGGCCAAAGCCGCCGCCACTGAGTTCGTGTTGCGCCAGCCCAGCACCGTGCGCATCGGCGTGGTGGCCTTTAGCGACGGCGGCTTGCCCGTCCTCGCGCCCACGAATAACCAGGACGAGGTCCTCGCCGCCATTGCCCGCATGGGGCCGGAGCGGGGTACATCCTTGGGGCAGGGGATCTTGCTGGCGGTGGAAAGCGTCTTCGCCAAAGACGGCGCGCCGCCCATCTATAGCAACCTGACACCGGAACCCACAGCCACGCCCCAACCTGTCCCCGCGGGGAGCTACGGTTCGGCCGCGATTGTCATGCTCACCGACGGCGAAAACACCGCGCCGCCCGATCCATTTGAAGCGGCGCAGGTGGCGGCGGATCGGGGCGTGCGCATCTACCCCATCGGCATTGGCAGCAGTGAAGGCGCAGTGCTAGAGGTGGAAGGCTTCCAGGTCTTCACCCGGCTCGACGAAAGCACACTGCAAGGCATCGCCGCCCTCACCGCAGGCAGCTACTTCAACGCCATCGACGCAGAGGAATTGAGTTCCGTCTACGCGGCGTTAGAGCCCCAGTTCACCATCGAATCCGACCCGCTGGAGGTGACGTCGCTCTTCGCCGGGCTGAGCATTTTGCTTTTGATGATCGGCGGCGCACTGTCGATGCTCTGGTTTGGACGCGTACCTTGATGTCACCGTTTTTGTTCAATCATCTTTCCCAAAGTCAGGTTACTTGGGTATGGGGACACCTTCCTCCGACGACAATCAAGGGCTTGGCGCAGGCCTTCGTCGGGCTGTGCTGATCGTTGCACTTGCCAATCTGTCCTACTTTTTCATCGAATTCGTCGTTGCGCAGCGTATCGGTTCCGTTTCGTTGTTTGCCGACAGCATCGACTTTTTAGAAGATACGTCGATCAACTTTTTGATTCTGATCGCTTTGGGGTGGACAGTACAGAAACGAGCACGCCTGGGTATGCTGTTGGCAGGCATCATCCTGATTCCCAGTATCGCCTTGCTCTGGACAGCGTGGCAGAAGTTTCTGGCGCCGACGCCGCCCGAGCCATGGCTCTTATCAGTCACCGGTTTCGGCGCACTTGTCGTGAACCTTAGCTGTGCACTGTTGCTCACACGGTTTCGTCACCACAGCGGAACTCTGACACGAGCTGCTTTTCTCTCAGCCCGCAACGATGCATTTGCCAATCTCGCTATCATTGCGGCTGGATTTGTTACGCTCTACTGGATGTCTGGTTGGCCCGATCTCATCGTTGGCCTTGGCATCGCCGTCATAAATGCCGACGCAGCCCGAGAAGTGTGGCAGGCGGCGCGCAGTGAACATCTTGCCAGCCTCGGCAACGCCGAAAGCTGATTTGGACACGGATTTCTGGTTTTTCAGAAGCATAGACATGAATGGCAACCAGGTCACCTCGACCATTTTTGCCTTTTGCGCTTTGCCTTTTGCCTTCTGAAATGTTGGTGTCGTTCGATGGAGGACGCTTTATGGATTTACTCTGGCCGTTGTTCCTAACGCTACTCTTGCTCGTGCCGTTGGCGGTGGGTGCGTATGTTTGGATGTTGCGCCGCAAACGCCGTTTTGCCGTGCGCTATTCGAGTCTGTCTTTGATCCGCGCCGCCATGCCACAGCATTCGCGGCTGCGCCGTCATCTGCCCTTCGTCCTCTTTTTGCTGGCCATGAGCAGCCTGATCCTGGCCATGGCCCGACCGGTGACCATTACCAGCGTGCCGGCCGGGCAAACCACGATTCTGCTGGCGCTGGATGTGTCGCGCAGCATGTGCTCCAACGACATCGCCCCCACCCGCCTCCACGCCGCCAAGGACGCTGCCCAGGATTTCATCCGCCGCCAGCCGTCGAACACGCAGATCGGCGTCGTCGCCTTTGCCGGCTTTGCCGAACAGGTGCAGGCCCCCACCACCGATCAAGAAGTGCTCGCCGACGTGGTGGAAAGCCTCATCACGGGGCGGAGGACAGCCATCGGCAGCGCCATTCTTGAATCCATCGACGCCATCGCCGAAGTGGATAACAGCGTTTCACCCAGCGTGCGTAGTTCCTCCGAACCGGATGTGACGCCGGTGCCCAACGGCGCGTATGCGCCCAGCATCATCGTCCTCTTGACCGACGGCGCCAGCAACGCCGGGCCGGAACCACTGCTGGCAGCGCAACAGGCTGTGGACCGTGGCATTCGGGTCTACACTATCGGCTTCGGCACCGCCAATGGCGGCATGATGGACTGTTCCGGCCTCATTGCGCAGGGCGATCCATGGGGCAGCGGGCAGGGTGACCCGTTCAGTTGGGGCGGCGGCTGGGGCGGCGGACGCTTCCGCCGCGGCATTGACGAAGAGACGCTGATGCGTGTCTCCGAAATGACGGGCGCGGAATACTACGCCCCCGAAAGCGCCGACGAATTGCAAGAAGTCTTCGAGAACCTGCCCACCTCCTTGATCATGCGCCACGAAACCACCGAAGTCAGCTTCGCCTTCACGTCGTTAGGCGCATTGCTTGTCCTGGCGGCGTTGGGGTTGTCGATGAAGTGGAATCCGTTGCAGTGAAGAGGGGATTGGTGATTAGTGATTGGTGATTGGGAAGAGATCGCGAAAATGAGATGATGGGATGATGAGGATGATGGGTCGTGCAGATCATCATCCTCATCATCCCATCACCTTTCCTTTTCCCCACCAATAGCCCAATCCGCGCCAACACACTCTTCCTAATCACCAGCCCCCAGTCACCAACCTGTTGACATCCACCCTAACTCCTGTTAACCTTAACATCATCAGTCTTCGCTTCAGATTTTGACACCGCTCTTGACTCTCTACCCCACGTGAGTGGCAGGGCGGTAACTTTTCTTTTCTCCCTTTGGCGTACTTTGTGACAGGCAATCCGGTATTGCCCGGTTTGCCCTGCCCAGATGCGCCGTCACCCACCCCGCACGAGGAGCGTTTCATGGCTGAAAAGATCTTCCAACCTCTCGAACTCTGGTTTGTCACCGGCAGCCAGCATCTGTATGGGCCGGAGGCGCTGGAGCAAGTCGCCGAGGATGCCCGTCAGGTGGCCGCGGCGCTGGACGCGTCGGACGCGCTGTCGGTCAACGTGGTCTTTCGCCCGATTGTGACCACGCCCGACGAGATCCGCCGTGTCTGCATCGAGGCCAACAGCGCCGAAAACTGCATCGGCATTGTGGCGTGGATGCACACCTTCTCCCCCGCCAAGATGTGGATCGCCGGTCTGTCGCAGCTCAACAAGCCGTTGCTGCAACTGCATACCCAATACGGGCGCGACATCCCCTGGGGCAGCATCGACATGGATTTCATGAACCTGCACCAGACGGCGCACGGCGGGCGCGAATTTGGCTTCATGGGCGCACGGCTGCGTATTGCCCACAAGGTCGTCGTCGGTCACTGGCAGGATCCCGAAACCATCGCCGAAGTGGACGTGTGGGCGCGCGCCGCGGCGGCCTGGCACGATTCTAAACACATGAAGATCGCCCGCTTCGGCGACAACATGCGCGAAGTAGCCGTCACCGAAGGCGACAAGGTGTCGGCGCAGATCCAGTTCGGCTACGCCGTCAACGGCTACGGGCTGGGCGATCTGGTTCCTCATGTCAACGGCGCCACCGAACAGCAGATCGACGATCTTATTGAGGAGTACGAACACGCCTACACTTTGGCCGATCCACTCAAGGCCGGTGGCGACATGCGCTTCGCCCTGCGCGACGCCGCCGCCATCGAGATCGGCATCCGTTCCTTCCTGGTTGAAGGCAGGTTCAAAGGCTACACCGACACCTTCGAGAATCTGCACGGACTCAAACAACTCCCCGGCCTGCCGTCGCAGCGCTTGATGGCCGACGGCTACGGCTTCGGCGGCGAGGGTGACTGGAAGACGGCGGCGCTGGTGCGAACCATGAAGTTTATGGCGCAGGGGCTGGCCGGTGGCACTTCGTTCATGGAAGACTACACCTACCACTTTTCGCCGGACGGCATGAAGGTGCTGGGCGCGCACATGTTGGAGATCTGCCCGTCCATCGCCGATGGCAAGCCCAACGTGGAAGTGCATCCGCTGGGCATCGGCGGCAAGGCCGATCCTGTGCGGCTGGTCTTCGACGTGCCTGCCGGCCCCGGCCTCAACGCCACCGTCATCGACCTGGGCGACCGCTTCCGCATGTTGGTCAACACAGTAGATACGGTTGTCCCCGACGCGCCGCTGCCCAAACTGCCTGTGGCGCGTGCATTGTGGATCCCTCACCCCAATTTGAAAGTCTCAGCAGCGGCATGGATGATCGCCGGCGGCGCGCACCACACCGGCTTCAGCCAGGCGCTCACCGTGCAGCACCTGCAAGACTTCGCCGAAATGGCCGGCATTGAATTCGCCCTGATTGATCAATCCACCACGCTCTACGATTTCAAAAACGTGCTGCGCTGGAATGATTTGTACTACCATTCGACGGGGCTGCGGGGATGGTAAAGCAGAATGAATGATGAATAAAGATTGGGTAGAGTGAGTTACCGTTCTTTTGGAAGAAATCTCGTTCAAGAGAAACGAGACAGACTCTACCCTATCTTTATTCATCATTCATTTCTCAACGAACCACCTCACCCATCACGCAACCTTCTTGGAGAACCTTCCATGCGCAATCGCAGAGTGACCATCGTCGAAATCGCACGCGAGGCCGGTGTCTCGGCGCAGACGGTTTCGCGCGTGGTCAATGGAAACGTCAACGTGGCCGAGGAGACACGGCTGCGTATCCAGGAGATCATCGATCGGCGCGGGTATCATCCCAGCAGGCTGGCGCGCAGTTTGTTGCGCGGGAGCAGCAACACCATCGGCGTGGTTAGCTTTGGGCTGGGGCTGTACGGTCCGTCGCAGACACTGGCTGGCATTGTGCATGAGGCCAATCACCAGGGATATACGGTGTTGCCACAGATGCTCACCGAAGCGGAAACACGCAACCCGCAGCGCATCGTCGGTCAGTTCATCGAATCGCACGTGGACGGGATCATCTGGGCCGTGCCCGAAATCGGTGGCAATCTCGACTGGGCCGAAGATGGCGTGTCGGAGTTCGACATCCCCATCGTCTTCATTACCATGCGCCGTCGCCCTGGCCTCACCGGCGTACACGTGGACAACTGTCGCGGCGGGCGCATGGCCGTCGATCACCTGGTTGCGCGCGGACGGCGAAAGATTGGCCTCATCAACGGCAGCCATGATTGGTGGGAAGCAAAGGAACGCGCCCAGGGCTGGCGTGAGTCGCTGACAAACCATGCTCTCCCCATCGATGACAACCTCATTGTCGAAGGCGATTGGTCCGCGGCCAGTGGCGAGGCGGCGATGACGGCGCTGCTCACCCGCCATCCCGATGTAGACGGCGTCTTCGTAGGCAACGACAGCATGGCGCTAGGCGCAATCAAGGCGGCGCGAGCGTTAGGACGGCGCATCCCCAACGATGTGGCCGTCGTCGGCTTCGACAACATGCCTGAATCGGCTTTCTTTCATCCAACCCTCACCACCATCCACCAGGATCTGGATCGCGTGGGCAGCCAGGCTGTCGGCGCGCTGCACGCGATCCTCAACGGCGCTGTCGAACCCAACCCCGACGGCGACGAGATTGTGATCGGTCCGCGGTTGGTGGTGCGCGAGAGTAGCTGACGACCGACGACGGATCGCTGGGAGTAACCTGTTGCACAAATGGATACTGTTCACATTTCGAGACAAGGCCATCGACGATACCGGCTGTCGTCCGTCGTCAGTCGTCTGTCGTTGAGCAACTTGAGGAGCTAACCATGTCCAACACAAAATACACAATCGGCGTTGACTACGGCACCGAATCAGGACGGGCGGTGCTGGTGAATGTGGCCACCGGTGAAGAGGTCGCCACGGCGGTACATGCCTACGGTGACGGCGTTATCGACGAGCGCCTGCCCGGCGACGACAAACCGCTGCCCCCCGATTTTGCCTTGCAAAACCCCCAAGATTATATCGAAGTGCTTAAGGTGACGATCCCACGGGTGCTGGCTGAAGCAGGCGTCAGCCCCGACGATGTCATCGGCATCGGCACCGATTTCACCGCCTGTACCATGTTGCCGGTGAAGGCCGACGGCACGCCGCTCTGCCAGATCCCCGAACTGCGCAACAACCCCTTCTCGTGGATCAAGTTGTGGAAGCATCACGCCGCGCAGGCCGAGGCCAATCAGCTCAACGCCATCGCCGAAGAGCGGGGCGAGGAATGGCTGGGCCTCTACGGCGGTAAAATTTCGTCGGAGTGGATGATCCCCAAGATTTGGGAGACGCTGAACAAAGCGCCTGAGATCTTCGACGCCGCTGACCGCTTCGTGGAAGCTGCCGACTGGATCGTCTGGCAGCTCACCGGCCAGGAACGGCGCGCCTCGTGCACCGCAGGCTACAAAGCGATCTGGAACAAGGAGAAGGGCTACCCGAGCAACGACTTCTTCGCCGCCCTCGATCCCCGGTTGGCCGACCTCACGACCACCAAGCTGTCCACCGAAATCTACCCGTTGGGCGAACGCGCCGGTTCGTTGACGCCCGCGATGGCGGCGCAGATCGGACTCAAGCCGGGCATCGCCGTCCCCATCGGCAACGTAGACGCGCACGTCGCCGTCCCCGCGTCCACCGTCACCGCGCCGGGGACGATGGTGATGATCATGGGCACGTCAACCTGTCACCTTGTGATGGGTGACGAGGAAAAAGTCGTCGAAGGCATGTGCGGCGTGGTGGAAGACGGCATCATCGCCGGTCTTTATGGCTACGAGGCGGGCCAATCGTGTGTGGGCGATCACTTTGCCTGGCTCACCGACAACTGTGTGCCGCCGTCCTATTTCGAGGAAGCCGAAGGCCGCGGGATCACCATTCATCAACTGCTAGAAGAGAAGGCCGCGGCGCAGAAGCCGGGCGAACATGGCCTGCTGGCGCTGGACTGGTGGAACGGCAATCGCTCCGTCCTCGTGGACGTGGATCTTACCGGCATGATGGTGGGCATGACGCTGGCCACCAAGGCCGAAGACATGTACCGCGCCCTTATCGAGGCCACTGCCTACGGCACCCGTGTCATCATCGAATCGTTCGTGCAAAGCGGTGTCCCCATCAACGAACTGGTGGCGGCGGGCGGCCTGCCCGGGCGCAATAAGCTGCTCATGCAAATCTACGCCGACGTCACCGGGCAGGAGATCAAGATCAGCGGCACCGACCAGGCCGGCGCCAAAGGATCGGCTATGTTCGCCGCCGTGGCCGCAGGCAAAGCCGCCGGCGGCTACGACGACATTGTCGAAGCAGCCACCCACATGGCCACCCTGCAAGACGTCGTCTACAAACCCATTCCCGAACACGTCGAAGTCTACAACCAGCTCTACGCCGACTACCGCATCCTCCACGACTACTTCGGTCGCGGCGCCAATGATGTGATGAAGCGGTTGAAGGCGTTGCGGAAGAGCGTGCGTGGGTAGACCATAACTCGTAATGCGTAATGCGTAATTCGGGGAGTATGCTCTCGACGCGACTTGTTCGATTCGCGTCGGCAATATACTCCACGAATTACGCATTACGCATCACGTATTACGAAAGGCTCCTCCAATGCTCGAATCCCTCAAAGAACATCTCTACCATCTGCACATGGAACTGCCCAAGAACGATCTCGTCAAGTGGACCGGTGGCAATGTCAGCGCGCGGGACCCGGAGACGGGGTTGGTGGTGATCAAGCCCAGCGGTGTGCGCTATGAGCATCTGCGGCCTGAGCACCACGTGGTTGTTGATCTCGATGGAAACATCGTGGAGGGCGATCTCAACCCCTCTTCGGACACGTTGAGCCACTGCTACATCTATCGTCACCGGCCGGATGTCAACGGCGTGGTGCACACCCATTCACCTTATGCCACGGCCTTTGCCGCGGTGGGCAAGTCGATCCCTGTCTGCCTCACCGCCATCGCCGACGAGTTCGGCGGGCCAATTCCGCTGGCCGGTTTTGCCCTCATCGGCAGCGAAGCCATCGGCAAGCAGGTGCTTGACCACATCGGTGACAGCAAAGCGGTGCTGCTGCGCCAACATGGCGTCTTCACCATTGGCAAAAACGCCGAAGACGCCGTCAAAGCCGCCGTCATGACCGAAGACGTGGCCAAGTCGGTCTGGCTGGCCATGCAGATCGGCCAGATCGAAGAGATCCCCGCGGAGGACGTGGCGAAGCTGTACGATCGATACTCGAATGTGTATGGGCAGAGATGACGACCGACAATGGATGACCGACAATAGACGACCGACGACCGACGACGGACGGCTGGGCAGAGCGCATATTGCTTCATTGGCGAGATTCTTTCCAGGCCCCAGGCGAACACCACATCGAGGCTTTCGCTAGCGAAACTCTGCACCAATGTGGCGACAACTCACTCCACACGTCGTCTGTCGTCCGTCGTCGGTCGTCCGTCGTCGGTCGTCTGTCGTCCTACCCCACAGGATCGCCTCATGACAGCACCACTTCGTCTAGCTTTCATCGGTAGCGGCAACTGGGCGCGCAAGTATCACTTTCCAGCGCTGGCGCATGTGCGGGATGATGTCGGCGCGCCGTCGATTCGGCTGCGCGGGATTTTCAGTTTGGATCAGACGACGGCGCAGGCGGTGGCGATGGAGTACGGCTTTGATCGGGTCTATGTGTCCATGGCCGAGCTGCTGGCCGACGACGAGATCGACGCCTTCGCCGTGGCGGTGTCACCCGAGGCGCTGGTCTCTGTGATCGAACAGATCTCGACGCGGGGCCTGCCCATCTTCTCCGAAAAGCCGCCGGGGATCAGCAGCGCGCAGGCGCAGCAACTAGCAAATCTGGTGCAGACGACCAACGTCGTCGCCTTCAACCGCCGTTTCATCCCGCTCAATAATCTCTTCAAAAAGATTGTTGACGAAATGAACGACGTCTTCTTCGTCGAAGGGCACTTCTTCCGCCACAATCGCCAGGACGCCAACTTCGCCCTGGAAACCGGCATTCACTGGATCAACTTCATGACCTACCTGTTCGGGCCGATTCGGGCGGTGCGCAACGAGCGCTGGCCGCATCCGCAGAACGAGACGTGGATCCGGCTGGCGCATCTAACGTTTGAAAGTGGACTACGCGGGCTGCTCAAGATTTTCCCCTGTACGGGGGCGCAGGGCGAACGGCTCGAAGTCCACAGCCCGCAGCGGACAGCCTTCCTCTACGGGCCGCTGTGGGAGGACGCCGGTGAGATCGTGATCGAAGAGAATGTCTTGGCGGCGGTGTTGCACGAACAGCGGCTGATCCGGCGTGTTATCCCCGGCGGCACAGGACCGGAAATCGTCGAGCGCGGCATCGCAGGCGAGTACCTGGAATTCTTCCACGCCATCCACACTGGAGAACCCACCCGATCCAACTTCCAAAACGCGGTCAATTCCATGCGCGTGGCCGAGGCCATCGAAGCCGGGGTTGACTTTGTAGAATGAAGAAATTCACCGCAAAGGCGCAAAGGACGCAAAGAAAAGAAGTGATCCACAGATTACCGGATTTTAAGGATTCAGAGAGGGAATGATTCTGATTTTTTGGCGGTGTCAACCGTTCGGGGCGACACACGAAACGAAAAAATCCTCTGCAATCCTTTTAATCCGTGTAATCTGTGGATCAATTCTCTTCTGCTTTTCTGCCCTTTGCGGTCTTTGCGCCTTTGCGGTGAATTCGTTTTCTATAGGAGGAAATCATGAAACTCAGTGGACGTGTAGCATTGATCACCGGCGCGGGCAGCGGCATCGGCGCGGCGACGGCGTGGCGCATGGCCGAGGAAGGGGCTAAAATCGCAGTGACCGGTCTGCCTGCCGCCGGCGTAGAGCAGGTGGCCGCCGATCTGCGCGCCGCCGGTCACAAGGCGATTGCGGTGGTGGCCGATGTCGCCGACGGCGCGCAGGTGGAAGCCGCCGTCGCGAAGACAGTCGCAACTTGGGGCAAGCTGGACATCCTCGTGCCCAACGCCGGTATCCAGCTCCACCAAGAGGATCGCGAACTACACACCCTGCCCGAAGACGTGTGGGATCGGACGCAGAATGTGAACTACCGGGGCGTCTTCCTCACACTGAAGCATGGGCTGGCCCAGATGGTGACACAGGGGACAGGCGGCGTGGTGGTCATCGTCATTTCGGTGACGGCGTACAACGGGCGTTCGGCCAATCCGGCCTATGTGGCGAGCAAGCACGGGTTGATGGGGCTGAATCGTTACGTCGCCGTGCACTACGCCAAGTACGGCGTGCGCTGTGTGGCGGTCTGTCCTGGCGCGCTGGAGCGGACGCCCATGCACGACGATCACCCTGATCCGGATGGGCGCGAGGCGCGGCTGCGGGCACAGATTCCCCTGGGGCGCACCGGCACACCCGACGACATTGCGCCGTTTGTCACCTTCCTGGCGACGGATGATGCAGCTTACGCCAACGGCGCAGCCTATCTTGTCGATGGTGGATTGGCCGTTGCTTAAAAGGCGGAGAACCGCAATCTATACATAAATTTATATCTGATTTTTATTTGTCCTTTATTCGATTTTCCGGCATGAGTGAGTACCCTAGCAGGGCAGGTGCAACCAAAGCAGCGCCTGCCCTGTTTTTGGGGACGGTGGTGCAGGAAACCTGTCGTTAACGGAGTTCTCACAGTACACTCCTGAAAGGCGACCAGAGGAGCCTCACTTCGTTTCGGTAACAAAGGACTCGATAGTATGACAAGCCCAGCGAGGGCGACATTGTTTACACCTATTGAACATAAATTAAGACGCAGTTACTACCCAAGTTGGTTGATTCATTTACTTGGCTACGGACTGGGTACGGCCAACCGCTTTAGCCGCTACCCATTGGCAGATCAGGCCAATTCACTCAGTTGTCGTCCACTGTTTATTGTTAGCGCCGGTCGTTCAGGCACAACGCTGCTCCGTAGTATGTTGGTGGCCGGTGGAGAAATTTCCATTCCACCTGAATCCAATGTGCTTCCGATGTCGATCCTAGGCTTTCCCCTTTGGCAGTCGCAAGGATGGAAACAGGCAGCCCAAAAGGTGATCAACCGTCTGGAAGCGCATGAAGCGTTCCCGGTTTGGGAAGTATCCATGCGCGCAGCCCACGACGCAGTGAGCGCCCTCCCCCAAGCAGAACGTTCGCTGGCCAGGGTTGTGGACGAGATCTTCAAGTGTTATGCTGCGCAAAAATTCCCCGGTGTGGGGGTATGGGGCGATCAGACACCACTCAATACATACTATCTTCCCTGGATTTTGCGCGCCTTTCCTAAGGCCAAGTACCTGCATATCATGCGCGATGGGCGTGACACCATCTCGTCTTATCTCGAAAAAGGCGAAAGGGAAGGACGACACAACCGCGAGGCCATGCTGGCGAAACACACCCGAGCCTGGGTGATGAGCATTGAGGAAACACAGCGACTTGAACGACGGTTACAAGACACCGATCAATTTCTGGAGATCCGATACGAGCAATTGGTCTCCGCGCCCGAACAGACGCTAGGACAGGTCTGCGCTTTTGCAGGCATTCCCCACCACCCCAACCGTATGCTCCAATTCCACAAATCTTCGACTACAGTGGAACACAAGTATCAGCAACACCACGCCAACCTCAGCAAACCGATCTTTACCAATTCCATAGGCCGATGGACGGAACGCCTACAGCCCGAAGAACAGGCGTACGTGGTGCAGAAGATTAGGAAGTGGTTGGAGAGGTTGGGGTATGAATAAAAAGTAATGAACCCAACCTACTCACTGCTCGTAATTGGGCCAATAGCCCGACTTTTAAGAAGCCCTGGACAGTACAATGGGGGATTGACACCCAGGAGACTTCTGTTATAACCTAAAACTCCCAGAAATTTGGTTTCCGACGGGTGATTGCCTTGCCCTATATACAGGGAAAACTGCTCATGCCCACTCCTATCCACCTAACGCAAACAGCGCCGACAAACCGAAAACGCTCAGCTTCTGCCGCTCACCGGCCTGGGCACCCCGATCCTCAGCGCGTGATCCAACGTGCAAGGAGCGCTCCACATTCGGTCACCCACCAGGACATTCTTGTGTTGCAGCGTTCCATCGGCAACCAAGCCACGGTGAAATTGCTCCAGCCGATGATTCAGGCAAAGATGACCCTTGGTCCTGCCAACGACACCTACGAGCATGAAGCCGATCACGTGGCAGATCAGGTGGTGCGTACGATGGACAATAACTCGGCTACGGGTGCTCCTGGCATCCAGCGTATGGGGGAAGAAGAAGAGATGCTCCAGGGCAAGCGTATCCAGCGTATGGGGGAAGAAGAAGAGATGCTCCAGGGCAAGCAGATGCACGGCCCCGAAGGCGGCGAAGTGGACGAAACCGTGCAGCAGTCGATCCAATCTGCCCGCGGCAGTGGACGCCCGCTGGATGACGGTGTGCGTACGTCGATGGAGCAGGGGTTCGGCGCAGACTTCAGCCAGGTACGCGTGCACACCGGTCCTCAGGCTGATGCGTTGAATCGCAGCCTCAACGCTAAAGCCTTCACCACCGGCGGCGATATCTTCTTTGGGCAGGGCCAATATCAGCCCGACAACACCAGCGGCCAGAAACTCCTGGCCCATGAGTTAACACATACGGTACAACAAGGCGCTGCGTCGACATCGGTATCGCGCAAAACAACCTTCGGCGACATAGATACTTCTCTGCCGGCGCAAAGGATACATCGTGTCGTCCGTTCCAGAAAAAAGATAAGCTTCCGAGCGCTCTAAGAGAATCGGCGCACTGCTTCAACGATTGCATAGACGCGATGATGGGGATGATGATCTTGATGATCACCATCCCCATCATCGCGTCTATGCAATCCAAGTTACCCAATCACCTAATTCAACTGCGCCAGATCCACCTTCCCTGCACTCAGCAACGCCGCAAAACGATCGGCCGTGTCGCGGATCGCCGCACGCAAGGACGTGTGGGGAATGTCGCCGATGATGCTGCGCAGCCCGCTGTCGTCGAGATCGGCGGGGAAGGGGAGCAGGTTGTCGGCGTTGAAGGTGACCTCGGCGCTGGGCAGTTCCTCTTTGAGCACGGCCACAAACTCGGCCACGTCGAGGACGTCGTTGCGCAGGTTGCAGGAAGTTGCACCCTGATAGCCCGAACGGGCGCAGGCAATGAACATTTTGGCCACGTCGTCGGCGTATTGTAGCGCCACGGGGCCGCCGAACTTGATGTGGTAGGGCTTGCCCGCCACCGTCGCCAGGATCGCCTTGGCAATGTCCGACGTCATGCCCTGATCGCGGGCCACGCCGTAGACAATGTACGGGCGCAGCGCCGTGCTGGGGATCTGCCAATCTTGCCAGTAGATGCGCGCCGTCTCTTCGTTGGCCGTTTTGTAGACGCCGTAAAGCGTCTGCGGGATGCGGTCCACGTCGTCGCGCACTGGTGTGTCGGTGTAGAGGTGGCTTGGCCCGAGCACGGCCAGCGAACTGGCGTAGGAAAGCCCCTTCACCTGGCCCCAATGTTCCCGTGCCGCTTCAAAGATGTTGACCGTGCCCACCACGTTCACCGCCGCACCCACCGACGGGTTGGCGCGGCAGAAAGGCACCTGTAGCCCGGCCAGGTGGATGATGTGGGTGATGCCGTGTTCGGCCACCATCCCCACCACAGCCTTGCGGTCGGTGACATCCAACTTGGTGAAGTGGATGCGGCTCAGTTCTTCGTCCGAAAGCAGTTGACCGGGGCGAATCGGATCGGTGGCCAGATCCGAGGCGACGATGTTGGCCCCTTCGGAAACCAGATTGCGCAGGACCCACGCCCCGATACAGCCCAGGGAGCCGGTGAGCAGAAAGGTTTCGCCGGTCATGGTTATTTCTCCTCGACGCAAAGATTGGTCATGGCGCCGATGCCGTCGATCTCCACGGTCACTTCGTCGCCGTCATTGAGGAAGACAGGCGGTTTGAGGAAAGCGCCCACGCCGTCGGGCGTGCCGGTGGTGATCACGTCCCCAGGCAGCAGGGTGATGCCTTTGGTCAGGTATTCGATCAGGTAGGGGATGTTGAAGATCAGCTCTTTGGTGTTGGAATCCTGCACCGCTTTGCCATTGACCAGACAACGCAGCCCCAAATCATGGGGATCGGCGATCTCGTCTTTGGTGACGATGACCGGACCAAGCGGGCAGAAGGTGTCGAGCGACTTGCCGACGATCCACTGATCGCCCTTTTCCAGTTGTAGATCGCGGGCGCTGACGTCGTGGCAGATGGTGTAGCCGGCGATGACGTCGAAAGCATTGGCCGCTGACACATTGCGCGCCTCTTTGCCGATGACCACGGCCAGTTCCACTTCCCAGTCGACCTTTTCGGTTAGTTCGGAGTTCCAGCGGATCTCGTCGCCGGGGCCGATGATCGACGATGGAAACTTGGTGAAGGTGGTGGGGCGCTTGGGCGGCTGAATGCCCTGCTCGCGGCAGTGGTCCATGTAGTTGAGGCCGATAGCGACGATCTTCGAGGGATTGCTGATCGGGGCAAGCACACGCACGCCGGCGATGGGCTGTCCTTGGCCGGGGGTGGCGGCGATGGCGCGGGCCTGTTCCATGCCGACTTCGCCCATCTCCAGGAAGCTGCGCATGTCCGACGGTAGCGCATTGTTCGAGGCATCGGCCAGGTCCACCACATTGTCGCCGGAGAGAAGCCCCAGGCGCGGACCCTGTCCACCATCGTAGGTTACAAGTTTCATGATTCCTCCACTGAAAGTTGGTGGGATATTATTTTGGATTGTCAAAACCTGAGGAAAATTGGTCAGACCTTTGTGAGGTACGGCCCCATTGTAGCAACGGCGGCGCGGTCCGTCAATGTGGGGGATTGGGGATTGGGGATTGGGGACTTGGGGACTTGGGACTTGGGACTGGGGATCGGGTTGAGGATGTGGGTGGGTGGCGGGGATGTTGGCGAGGTGGCGCTGAGATTGGGGGATTAGGCGATTCAGTCGTTCATGATTCACTGTGCAATTGCGGAGAGAGCATCCTCAGATGCGGCTTGTTCAGGTCTACACGGCATCTGAGGATGCCTACTCTGCGTCAAAAGCTTGAAGGCTGCGACTAAGCGGTTTTCTCGCTAAATCCGCAAGATGGGTTACGACCGCCGAACTTACAGGACGATCAGAGTGAATGCAAGCGGTCGTAACCCATCCTACAGAGTATTCCACGCATCGAAGTTTAGCGAGAAAACCACTAATCTTCTATTCGCCTAGCCCCTCAGTCTCTTCTGCTACCGCAGCGTGCGATGGGCGGTGTTGACAAACATCCGCTGCCCGAGGTCGGTCATCTTCGACGGGCCGTCTTGGAAGCCCCAGAGCATCCACCAGTTGTTCTCCATCACCAGGTTGGCGTATTTGCCGTCCTGATCGTTGTAGCCGAAGACCTGCACGTTGTTCTGCGACTCAAGCAGAATGTCGACGCGCTTGCTGTCTTCTTTGTAGAGTTGCAGCAGCTTGTCTTGCAGAATGCCTTCGTATGGGTAGTCCCAGATGGGATCGCCAGAGAGGCCGTAGGTGATGGCTTTGCCGCTGCTGTGGGCGCCGTTGGGCCAGCCAATCGCCAGCTTCAGTTGACCGAAGAAGGCATAGCCGCCCTCACCCATCCCCAGCACGGGGACCTCGGAGCCAATGATGTGGCGCACGATGGCGTCGGTGCCCCATTTTTCGAGGCGGCCTGTCTCCGGCCCGACGATAACGAGGCTGTAGCGGCTCAGGTCGATGGCGGGGACGCTGCCCATGGGCGCCAGATCGACGCCGATGCCGTTGCCCTGGAGCAGTTGCTTCACTTCGTTGCCCTTGGCAATGTCACCGTCGTGGACGTAGAGCGCCTTGGGCAGCAGGTGGAAGCTGGTGTGGCGCAGCAGTTCGAAGTTCTGCCCCTGGGCGTCGGTGCCCTTGGCCAGCCCCCGCACCGCATAGGATCCATCCTGTACGCCTTCGTTGAAGATGGCGCCGTAGATGCCGTCACCGGCCTCGCCGTCGCCGTGAGCGCCGTCGTCGTGAAGTTGAATCGTCCACGTGTTGCCGGGGAAGTCGTTTTCACCTGGGCCGAAGATCTTCACCATCACGTCTTGTTTGGGCAGCGCCTTCTCACCCTGGTTGAGGAAGGCCAGCAGTTGGATTGGGCTGCCCACCACACGGTCACGGGCCGGAGTAGCAACGAAGAGTTGGAAGCTGACCGGGTGCTTGGCGCTCGCCCAGACCATGAACTCGTTGCCCACGCCGATTTCCAGGAAGTGGATCGAAAGCAGCCACTTGCCGGGGATCACCTTCTCGTCGATGATGCAGGTTTCGTGGGTGGCGTCGGTGCGACACCACGGGTTGATCTTGTCGTACTCGTAGACGTTGCCGTCGGGATCTTCCACACGCAGGCGGATGGGCTGATTCTCCATCGACCAGTTGACGGCGAAGGTCAGGCGGCTGAGGCCCTCGGGCACTTCGATCTCCCAGCGTTCGGCGCCCTGCTTGCCAACCATGCCTCGCGCCTGGAAGAGACGGCTTTCCTGGAGCAGTTCCTCGGCGATGGCCTTGTAGGTGTCACCCAGGCGATTGGCCAGCGTGTTGGGCCAGGCATCAATGCCGGTGACGGTAGCGCTGACTGCCGCCGCATCCGCCGCCATCGCGCCGCCCGTCTCGTTGACCACGTAGCTTTCACCGCCGTTGTCGTCGGCGATGTCGGCCAGCAGTGCATGCATCCCTGCGTTGGACGGACCCACCGCCACGGTGTGGACAATCGTGTCCGTCGGCTCGATGACGCCCTTCACGGCGGGGGTGTCGTAGCGAGGATCCACGTTCTCCATGCCGTCTGAGAGCAGGACAATCACATCACTGACACTGAAGTCTGCCGGGGCCTTGGTCACTTCGGTCTGACCGGCCAGTAGGCCCTGCCCGATGGCTGTTAGATCGAAGGGGGTGAAGCTGTCAACCGCTGCTTTGGCTGCCGTCAATTCGGGGTGACCGGCGGCTGCGCTCACTTCGGCCAGCGGGTAGGGTGTCACCGTGCCGGTGCTGAAACCGACCACCGAGACGCGATCGCCCACCAGCGATTGGTCGATGAAGAGGCGGGCAGCGTTCTTGGCTGCGCCCATCTTGTCGTAGTCGCTCATGCTGCCGGAGTAGTCGATGACGATGGCGCGGTCTGTCACTTCGCGCTCGGTGAAGAGGACGGCGCGGGTCTCGGTGTCACGCCCGAAGCCTGTCCATTCCACTGCCAGATCGTACTTGCTGCCGCCGGCATAGACACCGCTCTGCGGGCGCACGTTGAGCCAGAATTGGTCGCCCACGGCCAGGCCGCTGAGGATCGACGCCGGTTGGCCGTCAATGGTCACCGTGAAGTCGGCGGCCACGGCGTCTTGCAGCGTGGAAGCGCCGGGCAGGCCGGTCAGCGCGTTGACGGCTTCCACCACCACCAGGATCACGTTGGGGTTGTTAGGATCGCCTGCTTCGGCCACGTTGCCGGTCTGCGGTTCAACGATATTCAAGGTGCGGAAGTCGCCGGCCAGCGAGAAGCGTTGCGGGTTGTTGTTGGGCAACGCCGAAGCGCGCACCCGAATCGTCCAATTGCCTGTGGGCAGACCGGCGGGGTTGTTCACCGTCACCTGCTCCACGTTGTTGAGGTTGTCCACGCCGCGCACGGCAGCCAGGACGTGTGTGGCACGCACAATCGGGTCCGCCACACCGCCGGCCAGGTTGTTGGACTGGGGCAGGGCAGGCACCACCCACGGTCGCCAGAGGACGCCGTTGGGATCCACCACTTCTAGATCGAGGTTGTTCACCAGTTGCGCCGCGGTGATGGCCAGAGCAGGGTTGCCCGGTTCATCGTCCCACGCCAGGGTGAACTTCACATCGGTGCGGCCTGCGGGCATGTTGAAGATGTACTCTTCCACCGTGTCCGCCGGGGAGACAGTGCCTTCGACGAAGTTGCCGCCGCGTACACCTGCCACCGCCGCTGCCGCGTCCACCGCACCGTAGCCGGTGGACCAATCCGGCCCGGCGTGGAAGATGACGGGCTGGCCGGTGTCGGGATCGTTCCAGCCGTACTCGGTGAAGCCGGGCGTTGCCGGGTCCTGGATCAGGTCACGCGCCGTCTGGATCAGGATGGCCTTGAGCGTAGACGGCAGGGCGCGTCCGCCGAAGGTGCTGTGATACTGCTCAGTCATCAGCGCCACGATGCCCGCCACCGCAGGCGAGGCCATGCTGGTGCCGCAGCTATTGCGATAGCCCGGCGAATCGTTGTCGGTGGACTGCTGGCAGCCAATCGCCATCACGTCGGGCTTCAGGCGACCGTCCCACGTGGGGCCGCGGCTGCTGCTGGGGCGCAGTGCCAGGTTCGAGCTTGGATTGAGTGAGCCGACGACAATCTGATTCTTGGCCGGCGAAAGGACGGAGTAGTAGCCGCGCGGGCCGGTGGTTGGGTCTGCGCCGCCGCCGGGGAGTGTGCCGGTGGTGCACCACTGTGCGCCCGTCCCCTGATTGGCGGCGGCCCACACGGCGGTATGCGCAGGGATGGCGTTGCCGCCACTGGTCATTTGACCGCGCACGAGTTGATCCACATTCTGCGCCGTGGTGTCGTAGAGACCGCAGGCCATGACGTAGGAGTGGTTGCTCACCTCGACGCCCAGGTTGTTGACGGCGTCGTCCATGGTGCCTGCGTTCCAGCCGCCGTAGGGGGCCAGACCCACCGCTGGGGCCATACCGCGCATCTGGAAGTCGGTACAGCCACCGCCGAAGGGGCAGTTGGCAACCGACTGCGCCCCACTTGCGCCGACGATACCGGCCACATGCGAACCGTGCCCGTTGGTGTCGTTCTGCGTGCGTAGCAGCCGACCGGCAAAGTCAGGATGGCTGAAGGTGGGGGTGTTGATGCCGGTGTCGAAGATGGCCACGTTGACGCCGGAGCCGTCCAGCCCGTTGTAGTAGATGGAACCGGCAGAGACGGTGGGGCTTTGCACCGCGTCTACGTTAAGTTCGGTGCGGGTGACGTCGTTGAAGACACGCAGCGGCGCGGGGCCTTCTTCGATCCACTTCACGGCGTCCTCGGCGGCCAGGTTGAGGATCTGCGCCTTGTTCAACACAATCGCCCAGGTGTGGTCGGCGTGGACTTCAACGGAGGAAGGCGCGTACTTGGCAAGGATAGCTTCCGCCGCCGCTGTGGGTACGTCTTCAAAGAAGAGCACCAACAGTTTGACGCTGTCGCCGCCGACTTCGGCCCACTCCTCGAAGACGCCTGCGATGATCTTGGGATCGACCTTGTCCGCGGGCTGGAAGAGACCGGCCCAGCGCACCAACGACATCACTGTGGCGTTCTGCGGATCAAACGGCTTCTTCACCGTTGCGCTGTAGGTGGTGCCGTTGAGGAAGTCGAGCAGCGTGATGCCTGCATCGGCCAGCGCCTTCTCTTCTTCGGGGGAAGGCAGGTGATCGAGCTGAACCAGGGCGTGCAACGCATCGACAGACGCCAACTGGTCGAGCAAAGCCTGTTCGATCCCCGCGCCGGGGGTGAAGGTGCGTCCACGCAGGGAGACTGTCAACTTCTGCACCTGTTGACGCAAGCTGTTGACGAAGAGGGCGCGCCCGGTGTCGGTCATCTCTTCGGCGTCAGCGCCGAAGCCCCAGAGCAGGTAGCGTTTGCCTTCCTTGACGATGGGGTATTGCCCAGCGGTTGCCGCGGCCACACGCACACCTTCGGGCAGACGTTCAGCGAGCGCAATGGCGATGCCCGGCTGTTCCGCCGTGAAGATCTGGAGGACCTCGTCGCCGGTGGTGGCGATGGCGTTGGGATTGGTGTAGTAGCCCTGGCTGTCGCCGAAGTCGGTCACCTGCACCGACGTCGTGGACACATTGACGCCGCCGGGATGGCCAATCGTCAGGCCGATCTTGCCGAAGAAAGCATGACCGCCCGCGCCCAGGCCCACCACGGGCAGGCCGCTGTTCTGGATCGCCTCGACTAGACCGGCTTCGGGGCTAAATTGGTCCCCTGCGCCGGTGTCGGCGGTGATGACGATGAGATCAAACTGTGAAAAATCGGGCACAGCTTGCGCGTCCGCAGCCTGACTGCCGCCCGCCCCACCTGCCATCAACGGCAAGTAGACCGGATTCTGCGGCGTCGCCGGTGGCAGATCGGGCGCGGCCACGTCGAATATCTGCGCCGCAAAGCCGTTTGCGTTCAACAACGCCGCATAGGACTGTGCATCGGTGCCCGCCGTGCTGTAAAGAATGGCCACACGCACATTGCCGCCCGTCTCCTGCGCCTGCACCGAAGGGGCGCGGCTGCCGCTCATGCCGGCCAACAGGCCCAGCACCAACAGCGAGACAAGCAGCACGGGTACTCGGAAAACACGAAAAATTTTCATAAACCGCCTCCTGGAAAGATGAAGAGTCGAGGGACAAATCTTCATAACGGTGAAACATCCAGCGCAGGGGAAACAGTCCGCGCTGTTGTATCCAGGATAGGCTCGTTAACGTTCTGAGGCTGTGGCGTGGATGATGTGGCGCGTGTGGGGAAGATCACAAGAGTGGGGATTGGGGATCGGGGATCGCCGTCAGTGCGCGGCACGGGGCAGGCTCAGCATGCTCGTCACGCTGGTAGCGTGACCTACGGCTTAGGCGACCGGCTCGTCTATCGTAGCTGCGGTTACCAACCGCAGGACATCCATTACACGAGCGCTTCGTCCTGACTGACTCGACCAATTCGCCAATACGAGTTGGTGAACTCGTTGAGCATGCTCGTCACGCTGGTAGCGTGACCAACGACTTAGGCGACCGGCTTGTCTGTCGTAGCTGCGGTTACCAACCGCAGGACATCCATTACACGAGCGCTTCGTCCTGACTGACTCGACCAATTCGCCAATACGAGTTGGTGAACTCGTTGAGCAAGTCACGCTGGTTGAACATTAACAAATTAATCTGGTAACAGGCCGACATAACGTAGGAGTTCCCGGGAACCCGAGCGAAATTGGGCTAAGAAGTCATCAACGCGTTGGCGCAAAGCGGGCCAGTCGTCAACTTGTCGGTGAAGA
>WGMT01000096.1 GCA_016124945.1 bacterium
GCTGCTGTGATCTCGTAGCTTTTCGAGTTCGTCTTTCTGCTCTCGTGTCAGTTCTAGCTTGCGTCTGGCGGCCATTTTTCACCTCCTGACGTCTAGCATACCACAGTTACCAGATTAATTTGTTAATGTTCAAGTAGCGTGCAGCTACGAAAGTGTAGAGACGAGTTCGCTGTCAGCATTAAAAGTTACCAAATCCACCCAATCACCAATCACTAATTTCATAAACGGAGGAACTTGCATGAAATCCCTGGTCTGGGAAGCCCCACGTGTGATGAACATCCGCGACCATGACAAACCCACCGCCGCCGCGGACGAAGTAGTGATCCGCGTGGCCTATGTCGGCATATGCGGCTCGGAACTGAGCGGCTATCTCGGCCACAACGCCCTACGCGTGCCGCCGCTGGTGATGGGACACGAGTTCTCCGGCGAAATTGTGGAAATGGGCAATCAAGCCGCCGCCGTTAACCCCGCACTGGGATTGGGCGTCGGCGTTACTGTCAACCCGCTCTACTGTACCGCCGATTCGGTGCTGCAACGCCGAGGACTCGACCAACTTTGCCCGTCTCGGCGGCTGATCGGCGCGCACCGTCCTGGCGCGTATGCCGAATTTGTGGCCGTCCCCGCCAAGACGGTGACGGTGTTGCCCAAAGAGATGTCCTTGCGCACCGGCGCGTTGACCGAACCCACCGCCTGCGGTGTGCGCATCGCCGAATTGGCCGGCGACGTCAACGGACAGGACTGCCTGATCATCGGCGCCGGCCCCATCGGTCTGCTCGCCTTGCAGACGCTCAAACTGAGCGGTGCGCAGCGCATCTTTATCGCCGATCTCGATGCCGAACGGCTGGCCATGGGCGGTGCTCTGGGCGCGATCACCCTCGATCCGCGCGCCGTGGACGTGGTCAAGACGGTGCAAGAGGCCACCGGCCTGGGTGTCGCCGTCTCGCTTGACGCTGTGGGTACCGCCGTCACCCGCCGCCAGTGTGTTTCGGCCACCATGCCCACCGGCACCGTCCTCCTCAGCGGGCTGCACGAGGAAGTCAGCGAAATGCCCGCCGCTGACATCATCCGCCGCGAGATCGTGGTGCGTGGTTCCTTCTCCTACTCGCCCGCCAACTTCGCCGAAGCCGTTGAACTACTTAACCAGGACAAAATCCGTCTCGATCCCTGGATCGTCGAAGCCCCCCTCGCCGATGGCGGCCCCTGGTTCGACAGATTGATCGACGCGCCGGGAAATGTGTCGAAGGTGTTGTTAATCCCTTAGGAGACGACGGACGACCGACGACTGACGACGGTCAAACGTCGAGCAGGCCTCTTGTTTTATCGGCCGCTTTGTCTTCATCACACAAGCCGAAGACCAATCAACAGTATTGGCAGTCTTTGGCACTGTACGACCCGTATCGTATAGCATTCGTCGTCGGTCGTCGGTCGTCGGTCGTCGGTCGTCGGTCGTCGGTCGTCGGTCGTCCGTCATCCTTCCACCATCAAGGAGCACACTACATGAAGATCACCCGCATCGAAGCTGTTCGCGTCAACTTTCCACCGTACACCCAGCCGCAGGGGACGCGCCCATCCTGGGCCGAGGACGCCGAGGTGGCCAATCCAATGTCGCGCTACGCCCATGTGAAGCGGATGCGCTCCATGTGGCTGCCCAACTGGGAACAGGTCTGGTGCAAAATCACCGCCGAGGACGGCACCTGGGGGTTGGGCCAGACCGACAACGGGCCGATATCCGCCGCCATCATCAACACCCAATTCGCCAAACAATTGGTGGGCCAGGATTGCTTTGCCACCGAGAAGATCGCCGACATGATGCTGCGCATGACGAAGCCCTACGGCACCCAGGGGTTGGCGTCCTATGCCATTAGCGCTGTGGACCTGGCACTGTGGGATCTGAAAGGCAAATTGTTGGATAAACCGGTTTACCAATTGCTCGGCGGCCCAGCGCACGACAAGATGTTCTGTTACGTTACCGGCAATGACGTCGATTGGTACAAAGAATTGGGCTTCAAAGCCTTCAAACTGGCCTGTCCCTACGGCCCTGCCGACGGTTGGGACGGTATCCGCAAAAACGAAGAGTTTGTGGCCAACGCCCGTGAAGTCATCGGCGACGATGCAGAACTCATGCTCGACTGTTGGATGGCTTTCGATGTAGACTATACAATACGTCTGGCCGAGGCGTTGCGCCCCTACCGGCTGAAGTGGATGGAGGAGTGCCTGCTCTCTGAGGATCTCGAAGCCCACGTAGAATTGCGTCAACGGCTGCCCTGGCAGACGTTGACCACCGGCGAGCATTGGTACACCCACTTCCCCTTCCAATGGGCGGCCACACACAAAGTTGTAGACATTTTGCAGCCCGACATCAACTGGGTGGGCGGCGTCACCACCTGTCAGAAGATCGTCGCCATCGCCGAGGCGTCGGGGTTGAGTGTGATGTTGCACGGGGGGGCGCGTAACCCCTACGGCCAACATTTCAGCTACGCCTTTGCCGGCGTACCCTGGCTTGAATACTTTATTGGATCACGCCCTGGCGTCCCGCTCGAAGACGCGCCACGCCTGCCCGGCCAACCCGTCGCCGTCGACGGCTACCTTGTCCCCAGTGATGCGCCGGGGTTTGGGTTGGAGATTCCTGAGGCGTGGATGGAGCCGTTTTAGCAGTGACTCGGTTACTGGGTGATTCTGTTGGCGAACTCGTCGAGCACGCCCGTCACGCTGGTAGCGTGACCTACGACATAGGCGATCGCCTCGTCTGTCGTAGCTGCGGTTACCAACCGCAGAACGTCGGCTTCAAGACCATTTCCGCGTCACAACGAGTTTGCCAACAGAATCACTCGGTGACTAAGGCAGAGGCGCTCTGGTCCAATGAGCAAGTAACCGAGTCACCCAGTCACCAATCACCTTTCCTAAAGGAGTTCCCGTGATCATTGACAGCCACTGCCACGCCTGGTCCTATTGGCCGTACCAACCCCCTGTGCCCGATGCAGAACACCGTGGACGGGCGGAGCAGTTGATCCACGAGATGAATCACAACGATGTGGAGCGCGCCCTGGTGGTCTGCGCGCAGATCGACCACAACCCCGAAAACAACAGCTATGTGGCTGATGCCTGCCGTCAGTTTCCTGATCGCCTCTTCCAGGTTGTGGATGTGGACAGCCTCTGGTCGGAGACATACCATACCCCCGGCGCAGCGGATCGGTTGTCGGCGCTGGCGGATCGCTGGCCCATCGTCGGCTTTACCCACTATCTCAAATTTGAAGACGACGGTAGTTGGCTCACATCATACGAGGGATCGGCTTTCTTCAATGTGGCCGCCGAGCGAGGACTGCTGGCCAGCCTCTCCTGTCATCCGCACCAGCAGCCGGCGATTCGCAAAGTGGCGCAGCGCTTCCCCGACCTGCCCATTCTGCTCCACCATCTGGGCCATCCAAAGGTTGCAGATCAGCACTCAATTCACGAAATCCTCTCTTCTGCCGATGTGCCCAACATCTACGCCAAGGTGTCGGGCTTCTACTACAGCACCGCCGGCCCGCGCTGGGACTTTCCTTTCCGTGACGTGCAGCCTTTCGTGCGCGCCATCTACGAATCGTTCGGCGCACAGCGCATGTGCTGGGGATCCGACTACCCTGTGGTGCGCCGTGCCATGACCTATCGCCAGTCCATCGAATGTCTGCGCAGCTATTGTGATTTCATCTCACCCGCCGACATGGAACTGATCTTCGGGCGGACACTGGCGCGGCTCTTGCCGCTTGGAGGCGTACATGGTTGATCAGGCGCGCATCGCCGTCATTGGCACAGGGTGGTGGGCCACCGACAACCATATCCCCGGCCTGTTGGCCAATCCTGATGCGTTTCTTGCCGCCATCTGTGATGCGGACAAAACGAAGTTGGACGCAGCAGGGAAGGCGTTTGGCATTGAACGCTGTTACACCAACGTGGACGAAATGCTGCGATCCGAGCCATTGGACGCCGTCATCGTGGCCACCAACCACGCCAGCCATTACGCCGTGGCCAAACCCTGCCTCGAAGCGGGGCTGCACGTGCTCATCGAAAAACCGATGACACTCTACGCCGCCGAAGCCCGCGCCCTCCTTGACATTGCCGCCCGTCATGGACGCGAAATCAGCATCGGCTACAACCACAACTACACGCCGTGGATCCACCGCGCCCGCAACCTCATCCACGCCGGAGAGTTGGGCGCGGTCCAGTACATCACCGGCGTCTTCAATCAGCACATCTGGCCCATGTACCAGGGGAAGAGCGAAGGCATCGGCAAGGTCAACAGCCCTGGCGATGTCTACAGCGATCCGCTACGATCCGGCGGCGGGCATGGTCACCTACAGATGACACACCTGCTGGGCATGATCTTCTTCGCCACCGGCCTGCGCGCCTGCACCATACAGGCCAGGATGCACAACCTGGGCCTGGCCGTGGACGTGGTCAACGCGCTGCTGATTGAGTTCGACAACGGTGCGCTGGCCACCATCGGCGGCACCGGCAACATCCCCACGGGTCACAAGATCGATCTTCAGATCTACTGCGCCGACGGTTGGGTGGACATTGACGAATCCAAAGGGAGCGCCGTCATTGGCGGCAGTGTTTGGGAGCGCGAGGAATTCACGGCCAGCCCCGATGGTCTTCATGCCTACCGCCGCTACGTCACCACCAACAATCTGGTGGATATTGTCCTTGGCCGCGACGACAATGGATCGTCTGGCGAGGTCGGGCTGCGTGTGGTGGAAGTTCTGGACGCCGCGTATCGGTCTGCGGCGCAGGGGGGCGCGGCGATCCGGGTGGACGAGTTGTATTTGTAGGACTGGGAAACTCGCATGACGTAAGAGAGAGGAGCCTCAAATGCGATGGCCGACACATTTTCTCAGCTTATTGGTTGTACTTTTCGCTGCTTGCACTGCGGTTCAACCGCCGCCTTTGCCGCCGTTACCCGCGTCAACGCCTGTGCCTGTGCCAACCCCTGTGTCAACGCCTGTACCGGGATTGCAACCGGCCATTGATGCGGGTCTTTCATTTTTGAACAACCAGTACAACCGTGATCTGGGCCTGTTGCAGGAATCGCCGAACATTGGGGCGCAACGCTACTTCATCACCAATGACAACGTGTTGGCCGCCTACGTCTTCGAGCAGACAGGACAAGACGATCTCGCCATCGATATCCGCGAAGTCATGGCGCGCTACGGCCCATCCACCAACAACTTTATTGAAGCTGCCTGGGGCGAGGTGATCCCGTGGCCTCCCAAGCACTTCGAGGACCCTGGCAGCCTCATCACAAACGTCGGTGAGGACCAGATCCTGACCATCCGCCACGAAGGAGTGGGTTACTTCTACGACTGGTCGGCCTATTCCAATCTGGCGTGTATGGCTGTGGTGAACGAGTACAACCAGGGCTACGTCGAAAGCGCACGGCGACTCTACGAGATCCAGATGTCCACTTTTGATGGCCGCGGCTTCGCCGACAAGGCACACGATGACCGGGGTGACGTCTACGAAACGCTGGGGGTAGCCTGGTGTGTCTATGCAGGCGCGCTTTTACAGACGCCGGTACACGAGACAGCGCTCTCCGCCTTGCTCGAACAACAGGACCCCGCGACCGGCGGATTCCACACCCACTACCGCGCTGCCGAATCGCGACTGGCCGATCCCAATGTAGAAACGACGTCCCTGGCGCTGTTGGCGTTGTTGACGCTTTCGGGGCAGCACGTTTTGGTGTCGGCAGAGGTGCGTTAACAGACGATGCTGAAGTAACTCTATGAAATTACGCGGAGGGAGCACGCCCACGTGCGGCGTTTACCAGGTAGAGCCGTACGTGGGCGTGCTCCCTCCACTCTTTTGTCCTCTGACCACCCCAGGAGATCCCATGAAGATCACCAACGTCAAACTCTACGTGCTGGAGCATCCCGAACGCAAGCAGCGGGGGCACCGGCTGATCCAGGTGCCAAACCTGCATCGCATCCAGTACACCCACACCGGCGGGGAGTCGGAACGCCCGCTGCGCCAAAATTTCATCGAAGTGGAGACGGATGAAGGCATCACCGGGCGCTGCAACACAAGCATGAACCCGCGACACGTCGAAATCCTGCGTGAGCATGTGATTGGGGAAAGTCCTTTTGCCCGTGAACGACTTTTCCAGATGATGTACAAAGGCACGCGCTGGGTCTATCAGGAGCCGGGCTGGTTCGGCGAGTTCGACAACTGCCTGTGGGAAATCGCGGGGAAGGCGGCCAATCTGCCTGTCTACGCGCTGGTGGGGCGGGTGCGGGAGCGCTTCCCCGTTTACCTCACCGGTGGGGACATGCCGGTAGAACGCTACCTGGAACACATCGAGCGCGGCAAGGCGATGGGCATCCACGCCTACAAATTCCACTCGTACAAGGGCGGCAAAGCGGACATTCCCATCTACCGCGAAGTGCGGCAGACCGTCGGCCCCGACTACACGCTCATCACCGATCCAGTCTGTTCGTATTCCTTGCGCGAGGCCATCGAAGTCGGCCATGTGCTGGAGGAACTCGACTTCCTCTGGCTAGAGGAGCCGATCCACGAGCAGAAGATGAACCTCTACCAGGAACTCTGCCGCGAGTTGACCATCCCCGTCCTCGCCACCGAGCGGCTGATGCACGACATGGATCTGACGGCGCAATGGCTGATCCAGGGCGCCACAGATCGGCTGCGTGTACGCGCCACCTTTGGCACCACACAGGTGCTCAAACTAGCCCACTTCGCCGAACTCCACGGGGCCAACGTGGAAATGAACGGCCAGGGTGGCCTCTTCGGTCTGCTCCACGCCCACCTGGGCTGCTGTGTGGACAACACCGACTACTACGAATATTTCAGCCTCGATCCCGACTTCAACCGTGCCCAAGGACAACTCTGGGGACTCACCAACGCCCCCCTCATCGAAGACGGTCACATCGTCCCACCCGATGGCCCGGGTTGGGGCGCGGAATGGGATGAAGATCTGTTCCGATCGTTGATTGTTGAATCGTACTAATCTGAAGAGGCGACGATAACCGCCTCTTCGCTTCTTCACCTCGCCACCCTTGAAAGGACCGTTTTCCATGCCCAACCTCCTTTACATTCACAGCGATCAGCACAGCCCCCACGTCACCGGCTGCTATGGGGACCCGTTGGTGGAGACGCCCAACCTGGACCGGCTAGCGGCCAATGGCGTCGTCTTCGACAACACCTATTGCGCCTCACCGATCTGCGTGCCGTCGCGCATGGCGATGCTTTCGGCCCGGCATCCGTACCAGAATCAGGTGTGGACGAACGAGCACATCCTCGATTCGGCCATCCCCACGCTGGCGCACAGTATGGGCGCGGCGGGGTATCGTCCTGTGCTGGTGGGGCGCATGCACAGCTTAGGGCCGGATCAACTACACGGCTACGCCGAGCGGCTGGTGGGTGATCACAGCCCGAATCACATCGGCAGCGCGCACAGCGTGGATCGGGGTGTCCTCAACGGCACGTCCGGGCCGCACCGCATCAGCCTGCGCAACGCCGGCCCAGGACAGAGCGCCTACCAGGTCCACGATGAAGACGTCACCGCCGCCGCCGTGGACGTACTCAACCGGCTGGGTGTGCAAAAGCGCGCCGGCATCCTCGACAGACCGTTTAGCCTCTCCGTCGGTTTGATGTTGCCCCACCCGCCCTTTGTCGCCCGCGCCGAGGACTACGAACGCTATCGCTCTCAAATCACAATGCCGAAGAAGCCCAAACCCTTTGCCGATGAGACGCATCCACATCTGCGTTGGTGGCGCACCCACACCGAAATCGAAGACGTCAGCGACGAAGAGATTCTGCAATCCCGCGCCGCCTACTGGGGACTCGTCTACCGCACCGACGTGCTGATCGGCCAGATCCTCGACGCGCTGCACGCCAACGATCTGGCCGACGACACGCTGATCGTCTACACCTCGGATCATGGGGACATGCTGGGCGAACAGGGCCTGTGGTGGAAGCACGTCTTCTACGAAGAGTCGGCGCGGGTGCCGTTGATCGTGTCGTGGCCGGGGCGTATCCCTGGTGGGCAGCGCTGTGAGCGGGTGGTCAGCGCGCTAGATGTCACTGCGACGCTGCTCGACGCCGTAGGCGCGCCCGCCTTACCCCATTCACCGGGTCGTTCGCTCCTTCCCTTGGTGGATGGCAGCGCCCCGCCCGCATGGGACGACGAAGCCTTCTGCGAATATTGCACCGACCAGTTCGGTCCGCCGGAAGGGGCCTACCAGCGCATGATCCGCCGCGACGAGTGGAAGCTGATCTACTACCACAACCAGCCGTCTCAACTCTTTAACCTGCGCGAAGACCCCGACGAGCGGCACGATCGCATCGCCGATCCAGGCTGCGCCGCCGTCGTCAAAGATCTTACCGCCCGCGTCCTCGACGGCTGGGATCCTGAAGCCATCATCCAGCGCATGGCCGATCTGCGCGCCGACAACGCCGTCCTCAAAGGATGGGCGCGCAACACAAAGCCACAGGAACAATTCCTGTGGCCCATGTTGCCGGGGATGAATCGGTTGGATTAACAGCACACACGAAAGGTGCAGCACGAAATGTCCCAAGAGACCATCACGCTCCTGGTCCGCGCCGATGACATTGGATTCTGTCACTCGGCGAACCTGGCCTGTATCGATGTTTTTCAAAATGGAATCTGCCGCTCGGTTGAGTTGATGGCGCCCTGCCCGTGGTTCCCCGAAGCGGTGACGTTGCTACACGCCAACCCGTCCTTCGACGTGGGCGTTCACTTGACCATGACCAGTGAATGGGACAACTACAAGTGGGGGCCGTTGACAGACGCCAGGAGCATCGTCACCGCGGACGGCTACTTCTATCCACGTTTCCGCAAGCGCGACGGCTATCCCGATGAGCCTGTCCTCGAAGAAGCGGGGTGGACGCCGGAAGATGTGGAAAAGGAGTACCGTGCCCAGATCGAACGCATCTTGAGCGCCGTCCCCTGGGTCAGCCACATGACGGCGCACATGGGCTATCTGCGCGACGACCCGGTTTTCAGCGAGATCGTGGAACGTCTGACTGAAGAGTACGACTTGAAAGTGGATCTGACGGTGCACGGCTTCGAGCGTTTCCGTGGCTTTGGCGAGAGTAACCAGGCGTTGTCCCCTGCGCAGAAGGTGGAGACGCTGCGCGAAAATCTGGCGGCGCTCCAACCAGGTCGCTGGCTCTTCGTCGATCACCCCGCCTACGATCAGCCCGAAACCCGCGCCATCCACCACCCTGGCTACGAAGCCGTCGCCGCCGACCGCCAGGGTGTCGTTGACGCCTGGACCGATGCCGAAGTCTTGCGCATCATCGCAGAGCGGGGCATTCAACTAGTCAGCTACGGGGATGTGCGCCACGGCAGACTTGCCTAATCCCATATTTTGCAGAATTGTGGACACGGATAGGCGAGAACACGGATCTCTTTTAATCCGTGTTCCCTCGTATCCGTGTCCACAAAACCCCTAACCTATACCCCATCACACCCCCAACACGACAATCGTCAATCGTCAATCAAAAATCGTCAATCAAAAATCGTCAATCCTACTGGTCCACCACCGATCCATCCAGGTGCAATCTCGTCTTCACCTGGCGCGGTTTGTAGGGGTGCCGTTCCGCGGCGTCTTCGGCCAGTTCGATGCCGATGCCGGGCGCGTCGGGGATGACGATGAAGCCGTTTTCAAGCGTCAATGCGCTCTTGACGATTTCGCTCTTGGGCGGTTCACCTTCGCCGATGGGGTATTCCTGGAGGGCGAAGTTGGGGATGCACGCTGCCAACTGAATGCAGGCCGCCGTGCTCACCGGGCTGAGCGGGTTGTGCGGCACCACCTGTACGTGATGGGCCTCGGCCAGCGCCGCGATCTTCTTGGCGTGGGTCAACCCGCCCACCATGCAGACGTCTGGGCGGACGAATTGCACGGCGCCGCTGTGGAGCAGCGCCTGGAATTCCCAGATCGTGTGGATGCGTTCACCCGTGGCAATGGGGATGCCGATCTTCGACGCCACCAGCGCCATCTCGTCCAGATTGTCCGGCGTGACAGGATCTTCGTAGAAGTAGGGGTGATACTGCTCGATCCCCCGCCCGAGGACAACGGCCTCGCTGGGCGTCAGTTGCCGGTGGATCTCGATGCACAGGTCTACGTCCTTGCCCACGGCTTCGCGGTATTGGCGCACGGTGTCGATGGCGTCTTCGATCTTGTCCACGTGGGTCTTGAAGTAGGGGATGTCGCGACTGTCATCGAGGAAGGGGGTCAGGTGGCCGACGGCGGTGAATCCCTGTGCCTTGGCGTCGATACAGCCCTGGATCAGCTCCTCCTTCGTCTCCCCAAAGACGTGGTAGTAGACCCGCGCCTTGTCGCGTACCTTGCCGCCCATGAGCTGATAGCAGGGCACGCCGAAGTGCTTGCCCATGATGTCCCACAGGGCGATGTCGATGGCACTGAGCGCGCCCATAATCGCTGCGCCGCGGAAGTGGCTCCAGCGGTAGAGATACTGCCAGTGGTGCTCGATGCGCAGTGGGTCCTGGCCGATGAGATAGCGTTTGAAGGTCTCCACCGCGCCCGCGGACGCCTCCAAAAAGCCCCATGAGCCTGATTCCCCCAGGCCGGTGATCCCGGCGTCGGTGTGGACCTGCACAAAGAGGTAGCGGTCAACGAAGATGGTTTGGATGTCGGTGATGCGCATGGTGAGAGATCCTTTGTTGTCGGGATGGGTTTGTAAAGAGTAGTGCGTAGTGCGTGTGCCGATTGCCGCGATGGATGGAGATCGGAGAGAACTTTGGTCAAGTAAGTCTGTGATCTCGTAAATCCGTACCTGTAGACATCGACTTACTGTCCATAAGTGTTAGTGGTAACCCGAATTGGGAATTGAAATGATCGAAAATTCCCTTAGAATGTTGTTAGGTTTTTGGTGTGTTGTCCTTGCGATGTGGTAAATGGGGAAAGACGTCGGCTTGTACTTCGTGCAATCCTGAAGTGAATGGAGGCACTCTTGTGAAGAAGACAAACGTGTTGGTCGCGGACGACCATCCTCTGATAGATCGAGTGGTGGCCCTTTTGTCAGAAAATTCAAGCGTGATCTGTCTGAGAATAGCACAGAGTTATGCACAAATACAGCGAGTGGCGCGTTTGAGGCAGCCCGATGTGATTCTTGTAGGTGTGCATAATCTACCTGAATGTACCGAAGCGTTATTCCTGCAAATCCAACAGGTAAGTCCGCAAAGCAAGGTGATCGTGCTGGTCGATAATTCTTGCCCCCTTTGTATGCATCGCCTGGTTGACGAGGGAGCAGCAAGCTACATTCCCCGATGTGAATTCGTGAAACGGCCCGTCGATGTGATAACCACTGTCGTTCAGTGTGGTTCTTGGTTTGAATCGGGCGACTTGAGTCGATCGACGCCAACTACTTTTGTCCTTCCCGCGCGTCGAATAAGTACATCGCCATTGCTGTCTGAAAAAGAACAGATGATTCTTCAACTTGTTGTCGATGGCTATACGGATCAAACGATCTCCCGAACGCTCTCTATTGCGGAACGGACCGTGCGCAAGCATCTGCGGCAGGTGTACGACAAACTCGGCGCGTCCTGTCGAACTGACGCGGCGGTGAAGGCGATTCGGTTGGGACTGGCAGTTTAGGTGTGTGGTTGAGGGTGCGCCTTGCCGGATCCGGCACGCAAAGGGCCGGATCCGGATCTACCTCCAGTGTTCAGAATCTGGGATTATCGAGTTCTGTTGTTTCTACCATTTTCTGAACCACCATGGAGGCAAAAGATGGAGCGTTATCTGCTTTTTGATTCGGGTTGTTCCTTGTGCAGCAATTTAGCTCAGTCTGTACAGGCGGAATCGAATGGATTGCTGACGGCCCGTAGCCTACGGGAACCGGCGATACAGGCGATTTTGAATGAGGTCAAGCCTGGTTGGCAGTGGGAACCGATGTTGTTGGAGATGGATGATGATGGCTCACAACAGGTCTTCTCTGGGCTGCAGATGCGATTGCGCATTGTCTCGAAACTTGGGTTATCCCATGCCTGGCGGATTGCCAAACTCGTGGGACGTACTCAGTTGCGTGCAAACACTCAGCACGCCGGCAGGCGTAGTTTTCTTCGGTATGCTGGAGGGGTTGTTACTGGTGTTGCGATGGCAGGTTTTCATTTTTCGATGGGCAAGGCTCAAACAGCACTTGTCGACACACCAGGAGCATCTGGTAGCAAAATCTTCTTGCCTATCTTGTCGGCTGTTAGAGCCCCATCTGCTGCGGAAGCACAACAGGCACTTGAGTTAGTGCTTGCGTCCCCAATGTTCTTGACGTTTCATACCGAGCTTGAGGCTCAAGGGATCGCAATAAATACTTCTTCAAGCCGGCTAGATGTTGTCCGGCATGAAGGCGGCGAGTTCTACGGGGCGGAAGGGCAGTCAGTCATATTTGTCGGTCAAAAAGAGGAACACCGTGTTTACCAGGTGTTTTTGGGTACACATGGTTCCAACACAGAGAACGAAGAGACTTGGCTAACCGCATTTGTTGATACACAGCAAGAAGAAGTCATAGATGTCTTCCAGTTTGATGTCTCCTCAGTCCAAGAAGCTACAGCTACTCCTGTAGAAGGTGACATCCAAAGGATTGTCATGCGTACCGCAAATGGTGGAAGAGCAGTCGGCGTATTTCGTGATGGAGATTTGGCACTAGAAGAAAATACGATTGTATCTGCATCTGGGAGCGGCTGCTCTTTGGCCGGAGGTTTGCTATGTGCTTCAGTGGGACTGCTAGCATGTACCATGACATGCGCAGGTCCATGTTGGACGACCGGTATCGGTTGTTTGTGTTTTAAAGCATGCGAATTTATGTTCGTTGTGATTTGCACCCAATCCGGTAATCCTTGCCCTTAGCAGGTATCAAGCGCCTGTGAATTTTTAAGCAATTTCTGTTCTATACACCGCACTTCTGTACATGGCATATAGATAAAGATGATTGTAAGGCCAATTTGACATGTGACAGGTTACGATTGCAGAAGGCAGAATCACACCCTGATTAAACTCCGCGATCGTAGCCTGTCTTGTGTAGAAGGAATGTCTTGTGCAAAAGTCTCATCTACATCAGGGTTCATAATTGGAGGAGAAAATATGCAACAGAGAGCACTGTTTGTTTTTAACATATTTCTTACTGCCTCAATCGCGTTGTACCTCCTCTATATGTTTTTGGTGGCCAAGACTTTCCCTTTGGTGAGCATGGTCGTGTTGGTTATTGTCTTGACGATTCTATTGAGTATACAGCTTCTATTCTTCAAGTACCCGTCCGTGGAGCAAAGCAAGAAACATACACTATCAAATATGCTCAGGGGCAGTAGTGTACATTGGATAATCGGCATTTTGCTGATCTCGTTGTACAACTATGTAATGCAGGCAGGCATCCGTTGGGAAACGCTAATTGGTATGCTGATCAGTGCTCTGGTTTTTGGGTTCTTGTCGTTGGTTCTGAGATTCCGTTCTTGAGCTATTTTTTATTTGACGCAATGGTGGACGTGTCCCGAGTCCACGTGTGTTCCTGACGCCCGTAATTCTGTCATTTGTCTTCCTGTACTTGCTGCAGAATCTTTTGTTGGGCGGACTGATGAAGACGGCGAACCACTGCTACTTCACGGTTCATGCAGCCTGTCGCTTGGATAGCGCATTAAGCGCACGAACGAAACATGTCAAACAAAATCCTGCTGGCGCTGGTGGCATTCCTGGTCTTGCTATGGCTTGCACTTGTGATCCCACCAACCATTGACTACACAAGACAGCACAACCCAGAAACAATTCTCTTCGATGCCGCGCTCGTCGAAATCAAGGCTGGAAACGTGAAAGAGATTGTTGAACAAACGGATGTTGTCGTTCTTATGCTACATGACAACACCCATCAACAATTCGCCCGGCCCACGACGGCTGATCTGTACATCATTCTTCTTGAAAGTGGTGTGCCCCAATCCCAGCTTGATCAGATTCACTTTGTTGGGGATGTGACGGGGAGCTACTTTCGCATCCAGTCCGTTGTATCCATCTATGTTGTATCGTATGCGATTGTTCTTGCTCTCTGGTTGTTGATACTCGTGTTCACAACAATTCATCTCTGGCGGCGAGATCTGACCATTTCGTCAAAAATACTCTATTTTGTGGGCATCGTGGCGCTGCCGGTGATTGGTGTTTTGATTTACTGGTTGAATGTGCCAGCACAGCGTTACGCAAAACAAAGAGCCTTAGCCTACAAAAATAGGTTCTCTTAATGGAGATAAAAGCACATGGGACCACTTCTGCCGTTGACAATCGCCATTCTGCTCATCACCTACCTCAACTCAGATCGAGTGCGAGGTTGGTGGCATAGTCCAATCCCGCATGGGATAAGCCCCTCCCATTTTTTCACCCGCACTCGGCTGCACGCAATGTTCGGGTGGTTGGTCGTCGGTTTGCTCATCGCTGGATTTCTGATGTGGGTGGATCGCCTACCACGATACTGGGATCTATCTGCCTTCCTGTGGTTGATGGCAGGCCTGGTTACCCTCAAGGAATATGACTGGATATTGTCCACGCGTGAGTGGATGGCGGAGCAGCAAGCGAAGCCGCGAAAACCCTCCGCGCAGGACTGGCATGACCCCCGGTGAGGACTGTCACTAAACAATGTGCACGGACAGCATCAAGAATCTTCTCAGATTTGGCAGCGTGGGTACGGTAGGTATCCTATTCCTGCAGTGGCTACCCGGTGACAGCTCAATCGATCCAACGTTGTGGGTGATCCTCTGGTGGCTGAGTGGCGCGTTTGCGCTGTTGGTCTATCCACGCATACCAAAGGCGTAGTGCTCGATTCAAAGTAAGGAGTGTGGTCATGCGCCCCCTAAGATTTCATTCCGGCTACTGGATCGCATTCTGGAAAATCACCACACGCTACTGGGCTGTGTTCGGTCTTCTTTTTGTTGTCTATCGGTGGGTGCTGGCGCTGATTGTTGATCCAGAATTGTTGAGAATAGGCGCATTTGGTGGACTTTTTGCAGGAGCGCCGCTCATTGCATTCTTGACTTTGTTGACCTTTGACAAGTCGATGCCGAAGGACAAAACAGAAATCTGATGCCAAACGGCGCGTCAATGACCAATACCTCTTCTGGGCGAAAATGGCCGGCTAAACCTGGGAGTTCAAGCACATGGGACCACTTCTGCTGTTGACAATCGCCATCCTGCTCATCACCTACCTCAACTCAGATCGGGTTCGGGCGTGGTGGCATAGTCCTTCGGCTGAATGGAAGGGCAGCACCTTCTTTTTCGCACGGACTCGGCTGCATAGCATGTTCGCTTGGCTGCTTATGGGTTTGGTCGTTGCCGGGTTTCTGCTTTGGGTAGGGCGACCGCCGCGTCATTGGGACTTCTACATCTTTCATCTTTTAATAACTGGGTTGTTGAACCTGAAATTCTACGATTGGGTGCAGTCGACACGGGAGTGGATGGCGGAGCAGCAAGCGAAGCAACGGAAAACCTCGCCTAAAGATTCGCTTGACCCTCAGTGAGGACGATAGTTAACCGATGTGCACGGACAGCATCAAGAATCTTCTCATATTTGAGTGCGTGGGCAGCAACCGTGAGACAGGCTTTATAGTGTCATCAGCAGTAAACGCAGTTTGTATAACAATTCAGCAGGACGCAGCACCTCAACCCCGCCCTCCGGCGGCCAAAAATCCTTTGCATTCAACGTGACCAAGTAATGGCAATCCTGGGCAAGGGCAGCCCCCAGGATTGCCACGTCTTTTTCATGTGCGTAGGGTCTGGCAGCACGCCACTGCGCTTCCGTGATCGGCGCGCCCTCTACCACCGCTTCTTTGAGCAGTATGCGGAGTTGAGGCAACGCAGCGGGTATTTTTTTCGAGATGTTACGCTCTGCTTCTTCTCGTACGTCTGGGGAAATGCGACCATCCAGCAGCGTCAAAGCCGACAGTTGCAGTAAAATATGGCTGGCGCCGCGAAGAGAAAACGACCCCGCAATCAGGACTGAACTATCGAAGAAGACCCGCGGCTGTGTCTGCCTGTCAGCCATCGCTGTACCGCTCAAGGTACAGTTGGCGACGTTCCTCCGACAATCCTTGCAATAGATCGTCCACAGTGAGACCGGCTTCCTCCCGAATCGCTTCCATCTCTGCTGCCAATTTGGGGACAAGCGAAATTTTCGGCGTCAGAAAAAAACTTCCGTCACCGAGATCGATCAGTGTAAAGACGTCGCCGTCCGAGAATGCGTACTTCTGACGAAGTTCCGCTGGGATAGTTACGTTTCCCTTCGCCCGCATCTGAAGTATAAGTGCCACGGTTCCCCCAATTTCGATAGTGGTAGAATTTCTTATTTTCCGAAATTCTACCACTGAAACAAACCTTTTTCAATCCACTCGTGTCTCACGGGTGTATTTCACGGTGGGGGCGAAAGTGCCGGGGACTTCACGGAGGACGTGACGCCAGGCGTGAATGTCCCGTGTCGCTGCGGCGAAAAGTCTCCGGCACTTGGTACCCCTGGCCGCTCTTGTTCAACGATACGCTTTCGCCCAACCCCGCGTCTGATAGCCGCTGCGGATGCGCCATTCAAGGATCAGGTTGAACAATTCCTGTTTCTTCGCCGCGTAGGCCGGGTCATCCCACAGATTTTCGATTTCCCCCGGGTCGTTGACCAGGTCAAACAACTGCCCAAACGGCTCCCCGAGGAAGTGGACGAGTTTCCACGTGCGTGTGCGCACCATCGTCATCATGTCCGTCTCTTGCAGGATGCCGTCGCGGCTGTGTTCGGCGAAGACGGCGTCACGCCCGGCCCATTCCGCGCCGGTGAGCGCGGGGAGCAGCGATTCCGCCTCCATCCCCGCCGCCGGGGAGACCCCCGCCATCTCCAAAATCGCCGGGCCGATGTCCATGAGCGAACACAACTCATCGAAGCGACGCCCACCCTCAAAGCGCCCTGGTGACCAGACGATCATCGGCATCTTCGTGATGATGTCGTACATGGTCCACTTTTGGCTGTGGCCGTGGTCGCCCAGGGCGTCGCCGTGATCCGACGTGAAGATGACAACGGCATTTTCCAGGTAGCCCTTGTCGTCCAACGCCTGCAAGATTTCGCCTACCTTCTCGTCGATCATGGTGACGTTGGCCAGGTAGTAGGCCCGCTGCCGGTGACGCTGCTCCGGCGTGGGATCGAGCAGATGCACGACTGAATCGTGGTCGACTTCGTGGTTGTGGACACGCATAGACTGGAACGGCGGCGGCTGGCTGTGGATCTCGTCCGCGGTGACAGGCTGGATCGGCAGTTCTTTGTCCATGTAGCGTTCGGCGTAGCGTGGCGTGGGATCGTAGGGCGGGTGCGGCCCCGGAAAGCCGATCTGGAGGAAAAGCGGACGTTCCCCGCGCGGTTTGGTCTCGATCCACCACTTCGCCATGTCGCCCACGAAGAAGTCGGGGTGGGTGTCTTCGGGAAGCTCCCACTCGAACGCGCCGAGACTTTCTCGGTAGTCGGGCCGTTTGCGGTAGAACTCACGTTGCTGTTTCACCAGCCCGCGGGCGCGCAGACCCTTGTCCCATTCGTCGAAGTACCAGCGTTCTTCCAGGTAGCGATCTTTGTTTTCCACCACGTAGCGCTCGTGGAAGCCCAGCGGCGTGTGGTAAGGATAGGTGTGCATCTTGCCCACGTTGACGCAGTAGTAGCCTGCGCCTGCCAGATCCTCCACCCACGAGCGTGTCCAACTGTCGGCGTTTTTGTAGATCCCCGTGGTGTGTGGGTAGTAGCCGGTGAAGAGACTCGCCCGCGACGGCGCACAGGAGGGCGCGGTGATGTGGCAGTTTGTGAATGTCACCCCCTCATTCACCAGCCGATCCAGGTTCGGCGTCTCCATGTACGGGAAGCCCAGCGCCGCAATCGTATCAAAACGCTGCTGATCGGTGATGATGAGGATAACGTGGGGAGGTGAGTTGGTGGGCATGGTGTAGATCCTTTCGGGTGTTGGCGGGGTGGATGCTGCCTGACGACAGACGACAGACGAGGGACGATGGACGACAGACGACGGACGACAGACGACGGACGACAGGTTTTCGACGTTCTTGCGGGATGAGGTACATTGTCCGTCTGCACTGACGAGGACGCACGATTAAATCGTCATCGTGCTTGACATGTGTCGTCCGTCGTCTGTCGTCCCGCGTCGTCCATCACCTCTTCCGCGCCACAAGGATATACGCCCCCGGCAGCCGCCGCGCCTCGTCGAGTTTGCCGCCGAAGCGCCAGGCCGCGGTGCTGGGGAATTCTTCGAGTTGTTCCACGTAGAGGCCCGCTTTGGCCAGGACGGTGATGACGTCGCCCAGTGGCCACGAGAATTCGTACTTGGTTTCGGTGGCTTGCTCGCCGCCGGCGAAGTGACTCCACCCCGCTTCCTCGAAGATGGCCTGGTGACGGGCGAAGTAGTCTGATCCGATGATCAGTTCGCCGTCTTCGATCCAGAGGCAGGAGGCCAGGGGGTGCTCGTCCTCCAGCAGCAGCCGCCCACCAGGACGCAGCGCCGCCGCCACGATGCGCGCCCATTCCTCAATGTCGGGCAGCCAGACCATGGCCCCACCGCCTGTGAAGACGACGTCAAAGTCGCTCGCTTGCAGTTCCTTGGGCAGGCCGTAAACGTCCGCCGCCACGAACTTCACGGGTAGACCGGCGTCGTCTGCTGTGTGTTGTGCGATCTCGATCTGCTTGGGGCTGATGTCTACACCCGTGGCCTGCGCGCCGAGGACACCCCAGGACAGCGTATCCGATCCGGTGGAACATTGTAGGTGGAGCAGGCGCAGCCCACGCACATCCCCCGCCGCTGCAACGACATTGTCCGCGAGGACAGAGCCGCCTTCGGCAAAGAAACTCGCCGACGGGAACATGGCCATGTGGCGTTGCTGAGCGATTTCGTCCCAAGCGATGCGGTTTTGGTCGGTGTATTTGTGGATGTTGGTCATAGCGGGTGAGATGATTGGTGAGTAGTGATTGGTGATTGCGCAGGATAATGAGATGACGAGATGATGGGCTTCACACGCCTGCTCCCTACTTTCAGGACATTATGCTTGACGTTCATCGTCTGTCGTCCGTCGTCCGTCGTCTTTCCCTGCGATCTCACCCAAAATATGCGCAAAGACGTACTCGATCCCGTCATCCGGATCGACGTGTTCGCCGATGCGGATGAAGCCGAGACGGTGGGCGATGCGCAAAGAGGGTGTATTGTCCGGCGCAATGCTGAGGATGAAGCGGTTGATGGCGTGTTCAGTGTGCGCCCAATCCATGAGGCAGCGGCACGCTTCGGTGGCGTAGCCCTGTCCGCGGTAAGCGGTGAAGATAGTGTATCCGATCTCAATGCCACCGGGGGCAAGTTCGCTTAGGTAGGCTGGATCGGGCGCTGTGTGGAAGCCGATGTGGCCGATCAGGGTGTTGCTTTGGTTGTGGACCACTGCGCGTAGCAACCAGGGCTGCAAGGACGGCTCCCGCTGTAGATCGTTCAGGCGTAGACGCATGAGCCACTGCTCGTCGAACCACTCCGGCGCGACGGCAACGCCAAGCATCTGTGTAGCCTCGCTACGCTGGTCTTTGAGAGACGCATCAAGAAAAGCCGGCGTCATCGAAACGAGGCGCAGCCTGTTACACAAGATTGTCGGCACGGCAACGGGCATTCGATTTTCCTAAATCTGGCTGCTTCTGCGGGTCAGGTCCATGAGCGTTTGGTGGGTGCCGCCTGCGCCTTCGCCCTCTTCAACCCAACGGCGACGACGGTAGCGGCCATCGGGCATCATCTTCCATCCCTGGCGTGTGTCACTGAGGCAGACGTCAAGGATCGTTTTCAACTGTTGCTGCAAATTGTGCTCTAAAATCGGCGTAATGGCTTCGACGCGGTTGCTCAGGTTGCGTGTCATCCAATCGGCGCTGCCGATGAAGTATTGGGGATCGCCGTCGTTTTCAAAGTAGATGATGCGGTGGTGCTCCAGGAAACGCCCGATGATGCTGATGACTTCGATGTTGTCGCTGATGCCGGGCAGCCCCGGGCGGATGCGGCAGTTGCCGCGCACGATCAGGCTGATGGGGACGCCGGCCTGGCTGGCTTCGTATAGTTTCCGTACCAATCCAGGATCGTCCAGCCCGTTCATCTTGGCAATGATGCGTGCAGGCCGCCCGGCTAGTGCATTGGCGATCTCGGTGTCGATCATCTCCACAAAGCGCCGCCGCATGGTGGTGGGCGCCACCAGAAGCCGCCGGTAATGGTGCTGGCGGCTGTAGCCTGTGAGGAAGTTGAAGAGATCCATCAGGTCCGCGCCGATTTCGGGGCTGGCGGTCATCAGGCCCAGATCGGTGTAGAGGCCGGCGGTTTTGGGGTTGTAGTTGCCGGTGCCCACATGGGCGTAAGCGCGAAGACCGTCCTCTTCTTCGCGCACAACGAGGGTGGTTTTGGTGTGTGTTTTGAGGCCGATGAGCCCGTAGGCCACATGCACCCCTGCGTCTTCCAGTGTGCGTGCCCACTCGATGTTGCGTTCCTCGTCGAAACGGGCTTTCAATTCCACCAGTACGGCCACCTGTTTGCCCCGCTCCGCCGCCGCGATCAGCGCCTTCACAATCGGTGAATCAGACGACGTGCGGTAGAGCGTCTGTTTAATGGCCAGCACCTGGGGATCACGCGCCGCTGCTTCGATAAAGGCCTGGGTACTCACAGCGAAACTATGGTAAGGATGATGGACGAGCACGTCCCCTTTGCGGATGATGGCAAAGACGTCGGCAGGGCGCGACTTGCTGTTGAGGCCGGCAAAGGCCGGGTGTACACAGGGCGTCCACGGTTCCTCTTTGAGATGGGGCAGGTTAACATCGGCCAAGGGGAAGAGATCGGCCAGCCCAAGTGGCCCACGCACGTCGTACACGTCGGTCTGGTGCAGCCCCATTTCGGTCATCAGCATGTGACGAACATGTTCGGGCATCGATTCGTCTACTTCGAGCCGCACAATCGGGGCAAAGCGCCGTTCACGCAACTCTTCGCTGATCAACTCAAGCAGATCGTCTGCTTCGTCTTCGTTGCGGGCGATGTCGGCGTTGCGGGTGACACGGAAAGGATAGGCCGCCACCAGTTCCATCCCCTCAAAGAGGAATTGGAGGTGTTGGATGATGATCTGCTCCAGTGGAACAAAGTCGAACTGCTCACCTGTCGACACCCAACGCGCCCGATTCGGCGGCACTTTGACACGGGCAAAATGGGTCTCTCCACTCATCGGATCATTTAATTCTACGGCCAGGTTCAGGCTCAAGTTGCTAATGAAAGGGAAAGGGTGGCCCGGATCCACAGCCAGGGGGGTGAGGATCGGGTAGATCTCGCGGTGAAAGTACGACATCAACTGCGCCTGTTGATCCTCGCTGAGTTCGGCGTAGTCACAGATGCGCATGCCTTCGGTGCGCAGTGCCGGCAGCACATCATCGAGCAGGCAGTCGCTCTGGCAGCGCACCATACGGTGCACCGCCTGGGAGATCACATGGATCTGGAGATCGGGCGTCAGGCCGTGAATGGTCAGGTTAGCCATGCCCGCAGCCTGTTGGCGTTTTAGCCCGCCTACGCGCTTGCGATAGAATTCGTCGAGGTTGCTGGCCGTAATCGCCAGGAACTTCAAGCGCTCCAAAAGCGGGTTGCGGTCGTCCAGCGCTTCATAGAGGACACGCCAGTTGAAGTCTAGCCAGCTTAATTCGCGGTTATAGACCAACGGCGAAGAGATCAACTCGTCCAGAGACAGGGTGGAAAGATCCAACTCCGGCTCAAAATCGGCCACAGGCGGCATCACCGAAAAGTCATGTGCCCCGTCTGCGTTATCGTCGAACGCGTCGCCGCCGGGCATGAGCGACGGCACACGCGGCTGTTGACCTTCCAGTTTGTAGTAATACGAGACCATGATTGGATTTTCCTTTTTTGGTTGTCCTGGGTTACAGAGCAGGCAAAAAAAGTGGCACCGGTGGTGTGGCGACCGGGAGCCTGCCAACAGACGGTTCCCTGGGGCACTCCTATTCTAATGAAAGGGTCATCTTTTGTCGAGTCATCGCCAAAACCGGGGTGTCCGTCACATTGGGGGCAAGATTGACCTTCCCGGAAGGTTGTCGCCCCAAGTTGAGTTACACCCAGAGAACCGAGCAAGGAGCATCTTTTGTCTGAATCGTTGAACACCGTCCTGCTGTTTTTGCCGTTGATCGTCATCGTGTGGCTGGCCAACCAGGCCGAACGCCGCCGCGGTGACGGTTCCGCCGCCATCTGGCACAGGTTGACGTATGGGATTGTCGTCGGTTTCTACGCGATCGTGCTGCTGGTCGGCCTGCTGTTGATGCTGGGCACGACGATTGGGACAATCCCGCTACTCGAAGATTTTGTCTCTTCGCTTTCGCTGCGTGCAGAGAGCGGTTTGCCTGTGGATCGTATCATCCAATCGTTGCCCGTGATTGGCTTTGGGATCAGCTTTGCGGCGGTGATGGGCATCCTCTTTTTGTGGAGGCCGGTGCGCCGCATCCTGGCGCGGCTGTTGCCCATCGACGCTGATTCGCCGGTACACGCTGTGGCGCTTTCGTTCACCATGCTGATTGTGCTCAACATGATGGTGATCCTGGCGATTGGGTTGGATACACTCACCGAAGTGGTGGTGCAACAAGCCGCTGAGGGTGCGCTGGACGATGTGTCCCCTGCCATGTTGGGTGGGTTGTGGGTGCAACAGGGGCTGATGGCGTTGTGGGCGTTGATCGGCGTGGGCTGGCTCTCACGCCGACCCCTGGGCGAGACGCTGGCGCGCCTGGGGATTGAGCGCCCGAGCCTGCGCGACGTGGCTGTGGGTATCGGCGCCGGTTTTTCGGCGGTGCTGGTCAGTATGATTGTCAGTGGTGTGGCGACCGGCCTGGGCGTCGGTGTGGACCCAGATGTGCAAGGGTTGAACGAGGTGTTGCTGGGGCCGTTGTTGGGATCGGCAGCGGGCATTCTCACCATTGGTTTCGCCGCCGCGCTGGGCGAAGAGACGCTCTTCCGCGGTGCGCTGCAACCGCGTTTTGGTATCTTCTTTACCACGCTCCTCTTTGCGATTACGCACAACCAGTATGGGCTGTCGCTTTCCACGGTGGTGGTCTTTGCGGCGGGGTTGATCTTTGCCTGGTTGCGCTATCGTTACAACACCGTGGCGGCCATGCTCGCCCACGCCACCTACAACATCACCCTCGGCTTGCTGGCGCTGCTGGCGCTACGCTTGCTGGAAAATACGCAGGTCTAAAACTTGTTCAATCCGTTCAGGCATGATAAATTACTTGGGTAACTTTATCGGTTTAGTGACCTGGTTTTCCAACATCAGCTCTCGTCCATCCCCCGGGGCGAGAGCTTTTTTGATTGGGTTGCCCTTCAGGTATCGCTACTTGATCTTGATACCTGCATTCTTCGCCTGTTGCTCGAACGCCTCTTTGCGGTCTTTGTAGCGGTTCTCTTTGCCGCGGGGAGGATTTGCAAATGCCTTCAGAATGGCGACGGCGAGATCTTTCATGCCTAGCTCGGTTGCAAAGCGGTAAAGTTCAACAACGTCTTTAATTTTGCTGTTTGCGACAATCGGATCGACTGTGTCCATCAACTGTTTCTGATCCTGCTCCATCTGTTGCTTTACCTGAGCATTGCTCCAGACACTGCTGCTGGCGCTGCTGCCGATTGCGCGCAAAATGTAGACAGCCCAGCCCGATTCGTAGGTCTTGGTCATGACGGTGGTGATGCCCTTGCTCAGTGGACCGAGGAAGGTGGCGGCGGCCCCTTCAACTGCACCGATGCCGCCCTTGGTGTATCCTTCCAATCGTTTCCACCAGACCACGTCGAAGAGCAATTGGGCCGCTTCTTTGATATTGCGGTCGCCGCCGTTTTTGACCAGCTTGCCCAGATCCTCCAACACGTAGCCTGCACTCCACCCGTCTGTGACACCGTTGATCGCCTTCGAGCCGCTGGCAACCAGATCGGTGTAGTAGGCGTACGGGCTGATCAGATCCGAGGCGGACTTGGCCCAACCGCCCAACCAGGCACAGGCATCGCCCATTTTGTCCATGTAGTTGCTGCCATAGCCCCAAGACGAGACCCAATTGAGCGCACTCTGGCCGTATTCCATCATGCTTGAGAGCATGCCCGAGCCTTTGGACGCAACCTGCGTGGCCCCACCGACAATACGGCTGGTGCCGCCCACTCCCTTTGCAGAGCGTAGACCTACCCCATTGGTTGCCCCCTCGATCATGTCCCCACCGCCGCCGGTGGAGTCGGCATAGCCGCCGGAGAGTTGGGTAATCGCCTTGAGGATGCTGCTGGCGCTCTCATCACCGTTGATCGTCTCATAGAGTTCCACGATGGCGCCGCCGATGTCGCCCAGTTCGGCTGCTTTGCCGACAATGCCCTTTTCGTCATCGTCGCGTTGGATCAGCCATTGTCGTTGCAGATCACCGGTACGCTGGACGCCGGCACCCTGTTGGATGGTGTGGGTGAGTTCGTGGGCCAGAAGACGTTGTCCGCTCTGGCTACCGGGGTTGTACGCGCCCTGACGAAAGAAGAGATCCGGGCCGGTGGTAAAGGCTCTGGCATTGAGGGAGCGGTTGAGCGTATCGGCTTGCTGATCGGTGTGGACGCGCACAGCGCTGAAATCTGCGCCGAAACCCTGTTCCATGCGGCGGCGCACCGGCTCGTCGAGAGGACGTCCTTTGCCTTGGGCCGATTGAATCCGGCGGCTGACCGTGGGATCGACGTCCCCGCCTTCGGGGCCGTGGGCGATCGGCTGACGTTGCACATCGCTGCGGCCCAGCCGCCGCTGCACGGTGACAGGCGTACCGGCGGCTTCGTCTACGTTGGGGGATTGGGTGGCTGTGCGGCGTACCATCTGATCGGCCACTTGATCCGCCTCGCGCTCGTAGGCATCGTCTGCCGGCCCCAGGGCCATGCGTTGGGCCTGGATTACCGGCGCCAGCAAGTCGGCTGTGGCGCGATTGCCCACCGTGCGCTGGAGGACCTGTACATCCTGTGCGTTCAAGCTATGTGGGTTGACCATTGCCCGCTGAATCACCAGGTGCGCAGCCTGACGACCGCTCTGTTGGGTGGGTCTATGCGACTTTGTGCCAGAGGATCTCTGTTGCGTGGCATAGTGAGCACCTAGCGGGGACATTGACGTTTACTCCTGAGCATATGTTTGTGATGCGGTAAGAATTCTGTTCAGTTTAAGTTGTAGCGCACTTGGGTGTCAACATGATTATCGGATGGGGGTGAGAACCTTCCAGGAAGCAACAGCAGCTTCCTGGAAGGGCGGAACGCACTCGACGCTTCTCCTTCCAGGAAGGTTCTGAGCCTTCCTGGAAGGTTTTGCCCCGTATTGAGATGCACCCATTACTTGAAGTAGACCCTTTGCCGGGACACTAGCATCCTGACCAGGGAAATGGCTAGGCCGCCGGTGATTCCATTACCTGTGCTACAGGACGATACTCAGCACATAGCACTTTCCTTCAGGCGCGCTCGTTGTCCCCGCAGGCGCTCTGCTGTGGCTGGTGTGAACTCAACCCACTCATCCTGGACCTTACCCCAATGTCAAGTGAACATCTTCAATTTCTGAACCAGTTCTGGTGGTCGATCTTCATCCTGGTGCCGATGGTGCTTGTGGCCCGTACGGTGGTGGCAGGCACGCGCTACTCGCCCATTCTGATCATTGTCGTCTTTGGCCTGCTGATGGGGCACATTCTTGTCTCCTCGGGGGTGACGACGTCCGGCCTGCCTGACTTTCCCTTGCTCAACATTCTGAGCCGAACCACGATTGTTGCGCTGGCCGCCACCTTTTTTGTGGGTGGGCAGCAGTTGCGGCGGGTCTTTTCAAAAAACAGTGTGGCGGCAGATGGCTCGGTGGTCTACTGCGTTGACGAAGTGGTGCCGGGGACAGGGCGAACGCAGTTGGTCTTTATCGTGCGTGCCTTCTTCCTGCTGCTGGGGATTGAGGCATTGAGCAAATATCTGTTGGGTCTCAATCCACCTGACGACCTGGGGCGATACTATCCGCTGATTGCCTATCTGGGGTTGGTGATTTCTGTGATCTTCATCGACAACCGTGCGATTATCGACAACAAGCAGATCTATCTACGCCGGGGGCTGGTGGAAATGGTGGCGCTGGTGATCTTACTGATCGCAGCACATTTCCTGGCAGCCTGGGTGCGTCCCTTTGTGGCGTTGCCCCAGATCTTCTTTGTGATGATCCTGGCCTCGGCGCTGGGGACGGTCTTTTACGAGTTGAAACATGGCCCCGCCGTGCGTTGTCTGCTCTTTGCCGGCATCCCGATTATTCTGGCCGCCAACTTCCTGGTAGGTGGTTCGCTCATCAGCGGTACGTTGCAGATTGAGGGCATTGCGCCCACCTTGATCTACGGCTTCTTCGGGCAGGTGATGTGGATGTTTGGCGGCATTGCCTTGCTGATGTTGATTGGCGGCACAGCGTCGATCCGCAATCTGGCGCCTGGCATGGCCGGCGCGCTTTCCCATGCGGGGTTGACCGGCGCGTGTACGGCAGGCGACTTTGGCGAAGAGGCGGCTCGCCGTGCGCCGGTGATGATCAACATTCCCTTTTTCGGCCACATCTTCGTCTTTTCGCTGCTGGCCATGAGCATCGACGCCGGGGCTGTCCTGGTGTTGCCGGTCTCTTTGGTGGCGCTGGCCGGTGTGGTGTTGACGCTGTTTGCCTTTCGCACCCTGCGCTCCTCGGGCGGTGGGGAACGTGCCGAAATTACCGGTTTGATGCTCTTTTCGTTAGGCTGGCAGCTTGTGGCCGTCTTCGGTGGTTTGCTGCTGCTAACGGCGCTGCCCCTCTCCTACGCGGGGATGGCGAAAAGTGCGGCGCTCTCCCACTTCGGCCTCTTCGCCGCCATTCAGGGGGGCATGTTTGGTGCGGAAGCTGCTGCGCTGATCACCTTTGTCTTCGCCATGCCCTTCCTCGTACACCCGTTGGTCTTCTTCCTCTTTGGCCGGGCCATGGAGAATCAGGGCGAAATGCCGCGGCTGCCCGTCTATGTGCTCACCCTGATCGGTGTGGTTGGGGTGACGTATGGGTTGATTTGGTTGTCGTGAAAGATGTGCATTTTACGTTGGCGGCAACAACCTTCCGGGAAGGGGTCAGTGAGATGAAGTGAACGGCGTAGCAGGCTTGACCCCTTCCCGGAAGGTAGATGCCCCCCAAAAGTGCACCCGTCCTGAAAAGACCGTGTGCCGCGACTGAAACAAGCTTTCTTGATCGCCAGGACAAAAAACAGGTGCGACGCACTGGCCAGTGCGTCGCACCTGTTTTCTGTCCTCAAAGAATACAAAGATGTTGATTTGACCGACGCTGTTGCTCTCCGCCGCTTCCTCTCAACTCCACAGCACCGTCTATTCAGCCGGAGTCCCCTGCACAACGACGCTTTTCCAGCGCCGTACGTCTGCCCCTGCCTGCCATCTGCCGCGCGCACCGCCGCCACCGTCCCAAACGGCCTGATTTCGGTGAAAAGGCGCATCGAGTCGCCCTTTTCACCCCAACCGAACAAAAAAAGAGCGCCGCCTCTCGGCGAC
>WGMT01000058.1 GCA_016124945.1 bacterium
ACGCCTTGCTGCTGTGATCTCGTAGCTTTTCGAGTTCGTCTTTCTGCTCTCGTGTCAGTTCTAGCTTGCGTCTGGCGGCCATTTTTCACCTCCTGACGTCTAGCATACCACAGTTACCAGATTAATTTGTTAATGTTCAAGTAACCGCAGCTACGACAGACGAGACGGTCGCCTAAGTCGTAGGTTACGCTACCAGCGTGACGGGCGTGCTCGACGAGTTCGTCACTTTTGCCTTTTGCCTTCCCTCCGCCCTTTTGCCTTCAAGGAGTTTTCTGTGCTGCGTGTCGCCAAACCCGAAGGAATCGGAAACATCATCCTCGAAGACGTGCCCATGCCTGCCGTGGGGGCGCGCGATGTGCTGGTGCGCAACCAAGTCAGCCTGATCAGCCGAGGATCGGAGATCCTGCGCCGCTACATGCACAGCGAGGCCATTGACCCCGCGATCATGGGCTATTCGGTGGCCGGGGTGGTCGAGGACGTGGGCGCAGAGGCCGCCGCCCGCTTTGCGCCGGGAGATCGGGTGATCGCCGTGGCCCCTCACGCCCAATTCGTGGTGCAGGGCATGGACGCTATGGATGGCACCCGCGTCTGGCCGCTGCCGTCGTCGATCCCGTTTGAGCAAGGTGCATTCTTGCCGCTTACCTGTGGTGCAGTGTGGTGGGCGCAGATTGCCGGGATTCAGCCGGGGGACACGGTCGTTGTCCTGGGGCAGGGATTGGTGGGCAATCTGGTGATGCAGGCTGCGCGCCAATACCTGTGCGAACGCCTCGTCACCGTAGACGTGATTGACGGGCGCTGCGCCCTTTCCGCCCAATTGGGCGCGGACATGGTGATCAACGCCGCCAAAGACGATCCCGTCGCCGCGGTGATGGACCTGACCCACGGCAAGGGCGCAGATGTGGTGATCGACTGTGTGGGCGGGCGCGCCGGGGTTACGTCCTTTGGGCAGGCGCTGGACATGAGCGCGCGTGGCGCAACCATCCACCTGATTGGCCTCTATCACGGCGAAGCGCTGCCGCTGGACGCAGGCAAAATCCAGGGGAAGAAGTTGATCGGCGGCTATTTCACCGACCTCTCTCGCGCCGTGATGCAGGCGCGGGCGATTGAACTGGTGGCGCGTGGACGCATTCAACTTGCGCCGCTGATCAGCCACCGTTTCCCCTTCACCGCGGCCAAAGAAGCCTACGATCTGCTCTACGAACGCCTGGCCGAAGCAATGGGCGTGCTGTTGATTTGGGAAGAGTAGAAACAAAAGTCCCCGGCACTTTTTGAACGCCGGGGATATGGAGCAGCGGCAGTTTCCGTCTACGGATCGCAAGTGCCGGGGACTTTTGCGGCGATACAACGTCATAAGGACCAATCCAATGTCTGAACCAATCCAACGCCTGCGCGCCGCCATCGTCGGCACAGGACGCATCGCCGGCACCTACGACGATGAAGTGGTCGACCCACTGCCTGCGGCCTACTACCAGGGCGAAAATCGTCACGCCGGTATGTACACCGTGCTGCCGGTAAACCATGCCGAGTCCTATCAGGCGACGGCAGGCTTTGATCTCGTTGCCGCGGCCAACCGCAGCGCCGAAAAGCTCCACGCCTTCGGCCAAAGACGGGGCGTGCGTGCGCTCTACACCGATTTCCGCCAAATGCTGCGCCAGGAACAGCCCGACGTGGTCTCCGTCTGTACGCAGTCCGCCGAAAAGGCCGAAGTGACCATCGCCGCCGCCGAAGCCGGGGTGAAGGCCATCATCGTAGAAAAGGCGATGGCCACAAGCATGGCTGAAGCCGACGCCATGATCGCCGCCTGTAAACGCCACGGCGTCTTCCTGGCCGTGAACCATCCCTATCGCTTCAGCCCGATGGTGCGTGAGAGCAAGCGCCTGATCGAGGACGGCGTCATCGGCGCGTTGACCACGTTGACCGTTCACTCGTTGGGCGGTATGTTGCACGTGGGCACCCACAGCTTCGATCTACTGCGCTATTGGGCAGGCGACGCGTTGACCGTCCACGCGCAGATGCCGGGCTACGTCGTCGGCAAGGACCAGTCGGCGCGAGGATGGGTGGAATTTGCCGACGGCGTCACCGCCTTCTTTGATCACACCCGCGGTGAGCAGCCGCAGTTGGAAGCCCGCGGCAAAGAGGGCTACCTCACCGTCTCCACGCTGGTGGGCGACGGCGTTCTTTACCGCTTTGCGCCCATGTACGCACCCGATGCTGCGCGCAAGTACCCCAACCGGCTCACGTCAGAAGCCATCGACGCCGGTCCGCACACCATCAGCCCTACGCAACGGCTGCTGGCCGAGGTCCACACCACGTTGACCACGGGCGCTCCCTTCGTGTCGACAGGGCACAACGGTGCGGCTGCGCTCGAACTAGGTATCGCCTGTCACTTGTCCCATCTGGGCGGTGGGCCGGTGACGTTGCCGATCCAGGATCGTGATTTTCGGGTTGAAAATCGGTGAGAATTGAAGATTGATGATTGGGTAGAGGGTGTTGCCGCGGCATTGGCGGATTAGCAGTTTTGAGTTGGCACTTACCCAGTTCAATCCACTCACAACGAGACAACACCCTCCACCCAATCATCAATCTTCAATCATTCAATAAAAGGAGGTAACACAAACGAGATCACTTCGTCGTCTGTCGTCCATCGTCTCTACACCACAGGAGCGAACACATGAACGTGCGTCCTAACCGAAGTCTATTTCGCCTATTTGCGCTGATGATGGTGCTGGGGATGTTGTTGAGCGCCTGTGCGCCTGCAGCGCCGGCCCCCGCCGATTCGTCCGCGGCTGCGCCAACCAGCGCCGCCGAAGAAGCGCCTGCGGCACCCGCTACAGGCGAGGGATCGCTCTTACGTTTTGGTCATAGCCAACGCCCCAACGATTTCAACCCGATGGCTGTGATTCAGGGCATCCAGATCTATGTGCAGAAGTGGACCTTCAATAAATTGGTCACATTAGACAGCAACGGGGCGATCATCCCCGACCTGGCCGAAGACTTTACTGTGTCGGACGACGGCACCGTCTTCACCTTCACACTGCGCGAAGACGTCACCTGGCACGATGGCGAACCATTCGACGCCGAAGACGTTGTCTTTACCTTCAACTACCTGCTCAACCCGGCAGCCGGTGCGCGCAAGCTCTCTAACTTCCAGGTGATTCAGGGTGCAGCCGAGTACGGCGAAGATACCACAACGCCCGTGGCGGGTGTCGTGGCCACAGGCGACTACGAGGTGCAGATCACGCTGACTGCGCCCAACGCCGTCTTCTTGATCGACCTGACGGATCAGTCGATCATGGCCGAGCATGTTGTGAGCCAGATCGCGCCCGCCGACTTCCTCACCAGCGAATTTGTCACTCGGCGTCCCTATCCGGGCACCGGGCCCTATGTCTTTGACCGCTATGAGACCGACCAGTTCATCGAGTTGAGCGCCAACGCCGATTTCTTCCGCGGCGCGCCTCAGATCGCCCGTATCCGCATCGAGTCGATCCCGGACAGCAACACGCGTATCATCGCCCTGGAAAACGGCGAAGTTGACCTGATCATGGACATCCCCGCCGAGGAACTAGAACGCCTGCGCGGCGTGGCGGGTCTTCAGATCATCACCCAGGATACACCCACGGTTCAGGGCACCTTCATCGATTCTGATCAGACCAAAGAAGAGCCGATCAAGGTGGCCATGCGCCAGCCGCAGTTCCGTCAGGCGCTGCTCCATGCCATGGATTTCGACGCCCTGATCAATGACGTGCTCGAAGGCAATGTCAATCGTCAGGCGTGTATATTCATCCAGGAATGGGCCTGTGATCCTGACCTGGTGGACTATCCCTACGATCCCGACCGCGCCCGCGAACTGCTGGCCGAAATCGGCTGGGACGAGTCTTGGGAGGTTGATTGGATGGTCCTGGCGCAGCAGTTGGAACCTGTCCATGCTGTGTTGCAGCAGATGTACGCCGACGTGGGCATCAACATGGTGCCGCGCCCGGTGGACGGCCCCACCTTCGTCGAGAATTTCTACGCCAACGGCACCTTCGACGTCACCTTCGTCGGTTATGGCGCGGGGACAGATCCCAACGTGGCGGCCAACAACTTCCTGGTTTGTGGGCAGATCTACCCCAACGGCTTCAATGGCACTCGCTACTGCAATGATCGTGTCACCGAACTGGTGAAGGCAGGCCGCGAAGTGATCAGCGTTGAGGATCGTTCTCCCCTCTACCAGGAAATTTCGCGCATCAACAACGAAGAACTGCCCCTGATTCCGCTCTGGCGCGGTCAGATCATCGTTGCCGCCGCCGACAACGTCACCCTCACCTACGATCACTACTTCTGGGACGACGTACAGAATTGGACGATTGAGTGAGTGGGTGATTAGGGATTGGTGATTCGTGATTGGGAGGAGAAGATACCCGCACACCTGGGACATGAATTGGAGATGTGGCGATTAGGCGATTGAGAGATTGGGCGATTTCAGAATCTCGTCGAGACTCTGGAATCCCCCTAATCCCCCAATCGCCAGATCAACCAAACCACCCGCCACTCGTGGCGATACTTTCTCTCCCCAATCACCAATCACTAATCTCCAATCCCCTCCTTCAAGGAGCACACCGTGGCAAAGTACATTCTACGCCGGCTGTTGATCAATATTCCGGTATTGTTGGGCATTACGTTTATCACCTTCATTGCCTACAACCTGGCCCCTGGGGATCCCATTGATGCAATGGTTGATCCCAGTGTAGCGATGGAACCGGGGGAGTTGGAGGCGAAGCGTAAGGCGTTGGGGCTGGATCAGCCGATGCTGGTGCGCTATGGCATCTGGCTCACACAGGCGGTGCAGGGCAACCTGGGCTATTCCTATCGCAGCGGCGAACCGGTGATCGAGCGTGTGGCGCAGCGGCTGCCCGCCACCCTGCAATTGACCGTCACCGCGCTGCTCATTGCCATTGCCATCGGCATTCCGTTGGGGGTGTTGTCCGCGCTCTACCAGTATTCAAAGCTGGATTATGTGCTCACCTTTACCGCCTTCACCGGCATTTCCACGCCGAATTTTTGGCTGGCGCTGGGCGCGATCTACATCTTCGCTTTGCAGTTCAAGTTGCTGCCTTCGCATGGATTGGGTGATCCCGATGCGCCGAACTTTATCCTCGAACGGCTGCACCACCTGATCCTGCCTGCCATTGTGCTAGGGCTGGATCGCATTGCCGGCTTTCTACGCTATACCCGATCCAGCATGTTGGAAGTGCTGAGCCAGGATTATATGGTCACCGCCAAAGCCAAAGGGCTGCGCGCTACTGCGATTGTCGTTCGCCACGGCTTTCGCAACGCCCTGCTCACCGTGATCACCGTGGTGGGGTTGAGCCTGCCCTCGCTGGTAGGCGGCTCGGTGATCGTGGAACACATCTTCGCCTGGCCCGGCATGGGGCAGATGGCCATCGCCGCCATCAACCAGCGCGATTACCCGATTTTGATGGGCGTGGCGCTGATCGCGTCGTTGATGGTATTGTTCAGCAATCTGCTGGCGGACATTGCGTATGCGGTGGTGGATCCGCGGATTCGATATGCGTAATGCGTGGAGCACGATCTTTCTTCATTGGCGAAAACGCACTTCACTAATTACGCATTACGCATTACGTTCCCTACGATTCATAACACTCCACAAAGAGGATCATGACCAACAACGCTTCGACTCTGAATATCTCTCCCGGCGCAGGGACGGTGGAAAAGCGCCGTGGCTTTTTTCAATCGCGCTTCTGGCGACGTTTTTCGCGGCATAAACTGGCGGTGGTGGGGAGTATGCTGCTGCTGGCGTTGGTCTTTTGCGCTGTGGCTGCGCCGCTGATCGCGCCCTACGAACCCCACCGCATTGACGTGAAAGCGATCAAGGACGCGCCTTCCGCCGCACACTGGCTGGGCACCGACGGCGCAGGACGTGACGTGCTCAGCCGCCTGATTTATGGCGCGCGCATCTCGCTCTCTGTGGGCCTTGTGGCCGCCGGGATCGCCATTGGGATCGGCACGCTTCTCGGTCTCTTCAGCGGCTTCTACGGCGGACCGGTCGATTTTTGGATCATGCGCTTTACTGATATGGTGATGACGATTCCCACGTTGATCATTATCATCACGGTGGTGGCCGCCGTCGGGCCTAGCATCTTCAATGTGATGATCGTCATCGGCGTCTTCGGGTGGACGGGTACCTGCCGCGTGGTGCGTGGGGAAACGCTCAGTCTGCGCCAGCGCGACTTTGTCCTGGCGGCACACTGTTTGGGCGTCCCCATCAATCGTATCGTCTTGCGCCATATCTTGCCCAACGTTGTCGCCCCCATCATCGTCGCGGGGACATTCTTCGTGGCCGGGGCTATCCTCACCGAAGCGGCGTTGAGCTTCCTGGGCATCGGCGTACAGATCCCCACCGCCACCTGGGGCAATATGCTCACCGATGCCCAATCCTTGACCGTCCTCGAGCGGATGCCGTGGCTGTGGCTTCCGCCTGGTATCATGATCATGGTCACCGTGCTCAGTATCAATTTCATCGGCGACGCATTGCGCGATGCGTTGGATCCGCGGTTGACGAGGAAATAATATCCATGAACAACGGCCACCTTGTCTACATCAACAGTGAATTCTTCGCCCCAGAAGACGCCAAAATCTCCATCTTCGACGCCGCCGTGATGCTGGGCGACACCGTCACCGAGTCGACGCGCACCTTTGCGCACCGTCCGTTTAAGCTGGATCAGCACATCGACCGTCTCTACAAATCGCTCAAGGTGACACGCATCGATCCGGGGATGTCCCCTGCCGAGATGACCGATGTCACCTTGCGCGTATTGGAGACTAACCTGCCCCGTCTGGCCCCACACGAAGATTGTTGGATCGTCCACAACATCTCGCGCGGACGCTTCATCGCCGGGGCCGATCCCACGCAGCAGCGCAGTATGGCGACGATCATGATCCACACCCAGCCCATGATCCTCGTCGACTGGGCGCGCTTTTACGTTGACGGTTGCCACGCCGTCACCCCGTTTAGCCGCGCCATGCCTGGGCAGGCGCTGGACGCCCGCATCAAGAACCGCAGCCGCATGGCCTACACCCTGGCCGAAATCGAGGTGAAGCTGGTCGATCCCCAGGCGCAGAGCATCTTGCTCGATACGGACGGCAACGTGGCCGAGAACAAGGGCGGCAACTTCTTCATCTTCGCCGACGGCGTGCTCAAGACGCCGCCCACGCGTAACGCCTTGGCCGGTGTCAGCCGCGCCACCGTCCTCGAACTGGCAGATGAAATTGGCATCCCCACCCAGGTGGTCGATTTTCAGCTTTACGACATCTACACCGCCGACGAAGCCTTCTTCACCAGCACGCCCTACTGCATCATGCCCGCCACCCGTATCAATGGCCTGCCCGTGGGCGACGGTCATGTCGGCGCGGTGACCAAACGCTTGCTCGCTGCCTGGAGCGATCTGGTCGGCGTTGATATTGTGGCGCAGGCGATGGCGCAGGTTGGTGTAATGCCTGATGCGTAATGCGTAACCCAGAGCAGATCGCTCCAATCCAAATGAACGTGCTTGACGAATTACGTATTACGCATCACGCATTACGCTAACTCAACCACAGGACACTCAACATGCACGTCGAAGATTTCGATCCAAAACAACTCCCGCGGGGACAGAAGATCGCCCAGCGCATCTTCATCGCCGGGCGCGCAGACGGCGGCGCGTGGCGATTGCCGCTGCTCGCGGTGACGGGCCAACGCCCCGGCCCCACGCTGGTGGTGACGGCAGCGGTCCACGGCGACGAATACGAGGGTGTCGAGGCGATCCCGCAGATCTTTGAACGGGTGTCGCCCGCCGAACTGTGGGGGACGTTGCTCATGGTCCCTGTGTGTAATCTGCCTGCCTACGAGACATCGCAGCGCAGCAGCCCTGTGGATGGGTTGAACCTGGCGCGCGTCTTCCCCGGCGACGCCGGCGGATCGATCACCCAGCGCATCGCCGATTGGATCACGCGCAACCTGTTGATCCACGCCGATCTCTTTATCGATCTGCACAGCGGCGGCGTGGCTGCGGAGATCCCCACCCTGATTGGCTACATCCACGACGACGGCGATCTGGGGCGTCGTTCGCTGGCCGCGGCGCGAGCCTTCGGCGCGCCCATCCTGTGGGGACATCCAATGCCCGTGCCACCAGGACGATCCATCTCCGTCGCCACCGATCTGGGCGTGCCGTCGCTCTACACCGAAGCACCTGGCGGCGGCTACGCCCGCCCCGACGACGTGTCCTGCTTCGTCGACGGCGTCCTCAACGTGATGGCGCACTTGGGCATGATCGACCACGCGCCAGGACAGCGTCCTCTCACCCATCATCTCATCGGCGACGGCAACCTCGACACCATCCACAGCGCGCCAGCAGCCGGATACTTTCGGGCGACTGTCCAACTCCTCGCCGAAGTGGAAAGCGGCGCGCACCTGGGCACAATCGCAGACTTCTTTGGAAACGTACTGGCCGAAATCCATGCCGAACGCGCCGGGGTTGTGATCATGTTGCGCCGCGTGCATCGTGTTCATGTTGGCGATGGACTTGTCCACATCACCAACCGGGTTGAATAGGCCACCCAATCACCAGTCACCAATCACCAATCACCACCCAGACGAGACCACCATGCCCACCCACCCACTTAATCTCCACGGAATCATCCCGCCCATGTGTACGCCGTTGACTGAGGACGGCGAAATTGATGTGCCTTCGGTGCACCGTCTGGTCGATCATTTGATCGACGGCGGCGTACACGGCATTTTTGTGCTGGGGTCCAGCGGCGAATTTGCGCTGTTCACCGACCGTCAGAAGAAGTTGTTGTTGCACGAAACCGTCGCCGCGGCGCGGGGACGTGTCCCGATCCTGGCCGGCATTCTCGACACGTCCACGAGCCGCTGTATCGACAATGCTCGCGCTGCGCAGGAAGCCGGCGTCGACGCGCTGGTGATTTCGTGTGTCTTTTATCATCGCAACAGCCAGGCGGAGATTATGGATCACTTCCGCGCCGTGCGCGCCGCCGTCGATCTACCGCTGATCGCCTACGACGTGCCTGCGACGGTAAATGTGAAACTCGATCTGAAGACGCTCAAGAAATTGCACGAAGAAGGTGTCATCGACGGCGTCAAAGACAGCAGCGGCGCCGTGGAACAGTTCCGCCACCTGATCGTCACCATGCGCGGCACAGATTTTCGTGTCTTCACCGGATCCGAGCTGATCGTCGATTCCTGTTTGCAGATGGGCGCGCATGGTAGCGTGCCTGGGCTGGGTAACATTTTCCCTGCCGAGTATGTTCAGATTTACAATTGGGCGATAGCCAAGGAATGGGACGCCGCCGCGCAGTTGCAAGAACGGCTGTTGTCCTGTTTCTGGGAATTGATCAGCCAGGGCGATCCTGGCTATTCGTTTTCGGCGTCGGCGTTGGGCGGCTTCAAGACCGGGCTTAAGGTCAAGGGTGTCATTGCGTCGACGCAGGTGGGCGCGCCGTTGCACAGCTTTACCCCCGCCGAAGAGGAGCGGGTGGCCGAGGTGATGCGGCGACATGGATTTTTGTAAAACCAGAGTAACTATTCAGGTGCGACGCACTGGCCAGGAGAGCCACCTGTATGCGGCAACGTTTGGGCCAGTGCGTCGCACCTGAATAGTTACAAACCAGATTCACAAGAGAGAGGATTACCCCATGCAGTGGAATCGTTCACAGGCGTTCTTTGAGCAGTCGAAAAAGAGCATGGCGGGCGGCGTCAGCAGCAACGTACGCCTGCAATCACAACCTTGGCCGCTCTTTTTCGAGCGCGCCGAAGGCGCCATGATCTACGACGTCGACGGCAACGGCTACATCGACTACGTCCTTGGACAGGGGCCGATGCTGTTGGGACATTCCCACCCGGCAGTGCTCGACGCCGTCAACGCCGCCATGCGCCAAGGACAGCTCTACGCCGGGCAGCATCCCCAGGAGATCGAAGTGGCCGAGGCCATGATTCGGCTCGTCCCCTGTGCCGAGTTGTGCCGTTTCGGGCTGAGTGGATCGGAGATGGTGCAGGCGGCAATGCGGCTGGCGCGGGCCGTCACCGGGCGCACCAAGATCCTGCGTTTTGAGGGACATTACCACGGCTGGTTCGATAACGTTCTCATCAGCCTGGCCCATCCTGTGGACGAATCGACGCCGCGCACGCCGGCCCGCCCGTACCTGATGACGGCAGGGCAGGTCACCAGTGTTCAGGACGAGTTCATCGTGTTGCCCTGGAACGATCTGGGCGCGGTGGAAGATCTCTTCGCCGCGCAGGGACACGAGATCGCCGCCGTGATGACCGAAGGCATGATGTGCAACACCGGCGGCATTCCGCCGCAGCCGGGCTACTTGCAGGGCCTGCGCCGCCTGTGCGACGAGTCGGGCGCGCTGCTCTTTATGGACGAAGTGATCACGGGTTTCCGGCTGGGCCTGCACGGCGCGCAAGGACGTTTCGACGTCGTCCCCGATCTGGCGACTTTTGCCAAGGCGATGGCGGGCGGCTTCGCCAACGCTGCGCTGGTGGGCAAGGCCGAATACATGGAGCGCTTCGCCAAAGACGTGAACCACTCCGGTACATTCAACAGCAACGTGATTTCGATGGCGGCGTCCGCTGCGGCGTTGAAAGAATTGGAAAAAGACAACGGGGCAATTTACGACCGTTTGGAGGAGACTGGCGCGGACTTGATGGGCGGCATCCAAGAAATCGTGGGGCGGCTGGGGTTGCCTGTCCTGGTGCAGGGAGTGCCCACGGCGTTTCATATGTCCTTCACAGAATTGAGCGCAATCCACGATTACCGCGACTACGCCATCCACTGCGATAAGGCGCGCTACGACAAATTTACCTTCGAAATGCTCAAACGTGGCGTACGGCTCATCGGCCGCGGCATCTGGTACATTTCCGCCGCGCATACGCCCGAACAGATCGCACAGACACTGACGGCGGTTGAAGATTCCTTGCGCGCTGTGAGCTAGGCGTAATGCGTAATGCGTAACTCAGAGCAGATCGCCGCGCAAGAGACGCAACTTGCTCAACCAATTACGCATTACGCATTACGTCAGACCCCCAAATACGCATCCACCACCTGCGGATCGTCGAGTAGCATTTTGGCGTCGCCGCTGAGACGGATTTCGCCCGTCTCCATGACGTAGCCGCGGTTGGCGATGTGTAGCGCCGCCTGTGCGTTCTGTTCTACGAGCAGGATGGTGGTCCCCTGTTGGTTGATCTCGATGATGATCTGGAAGATCTGCTCCACCAAAATCGGCGCCAGCCCCATGGACGGTTCGTCGAGCAACAAAATGCGCGGACGGCTCATCAGCGCTCGGCCCATGGCCAGCATCTGCTGTTCGCCGCCGGAGAGGGTGCCGCCGGGCTGGCGCAGGCGTTCGCGTAGCCTGGGAAAAAGCTCTAACGCCCGTTCGTAGTCAGCCTTGATGCCGTCTGTGTCTTTGCGGTTGAAGGCGCCCATCTCCAGGTTCTCTTTCACGCTCAGCCGCGCAAAGATTTTGCGTCCTTCGGGCGACTGTGAGAGCCCCAGTTGCGTCACCTTGTGGGCGGGCAGGGCGTCAATGCGTTCGCCTTCGAGCAGAATCGATCCTTCACGCGGCTTGAGGATGCCGCTGATCGTGTTCAGCGTCGTTGTTTTCCCCGCGCCATTGGAACCGATGAGCGTCACAATTTCGCCCTGTTCCACCGTCAAGGAGATCCCCTTGAGGGCGTGGATGCGACCGTAGTACGTGTGTACGTTGTTGAGTGTTAGCATAGAGAACCCAGATTTGGTGAGGCGTAATGCGTAATGCGTAATTCGTTGAGCGTGATTCGCTTCCAATAGAACGATTCATCGTCGACCAATTACGCATTACGCATTACGCAAAAATTCCAATCCACAAGGACGTGCCCTACGCTCCCTGATCCACAATATCCCCGCCCGTATTCACCAACACGCCCGGCCCCAGATACGCTTCGATGACCCGCGGATCTGAGCGGACTTCGATGGGCTGGCCTTCGGCGATCTTTTTGCCGTAGTCCAGCACCGTCACCTGTTCAGAGATGTTCATTACCACCTTCATGTCGTGCTCGATCAAGAAGACGGTGATCCCCATCTGATCACGCAGCCGGTGGACGAGATCCATCATGCGGTCGGTTTCGCGGGGATTCATGCCCGCCGCCGGTTCGTCGAGCAGGAGCAATTTAGGACGACTGCCCAGGGCGCGGGCGATTTCAAGCAAACGTTGATCGCCGTAGGGCAGGCTGGTGGAGACGGCATCGCCCTTGCCGGCCAAACCGACGAAGGCGAGCAGTTCGCGGGCGTACGCTTCGGCGCGGCGCTCTTCGGCCTGTTGGGCGCGGGTGCGGAAGATAGCGCCCCATGGCGACTGCTTCAGGCGCACGTGCTGGCCCACCATCACGTTTTCCAGCGCTGTCATGCCGCCAAAGAGACGGATGTTCTGGTAGGTGCGGGCGATGCCCAATTCGGTGATCTGATCCGGCCGCAGCCCGACAATCGATCTCCCCTCAAAGAGGATCTCCCCCTCTTCGGGCGTGTAAAGACCGGTTAGGCAGTTGAAGAAGGTCGTCTTGCCCGCGCCGTTAGGGCCGATCAAACTGGCGATCATCTTGGCTTCGATCTCCAGGTCTACATGATCAACGGCAACGAGGCCGCCGAAGACTTTGGTGACGCCGTTTGCAGTAAGCAAGCCCATTAGGCTCGGCCTCCTTCAGTCTGTCGTTTTGCGCCGTCGCTGGTGACGGTCAATTCGCTGCCCGATTCGTCGATGGGATCTGGCACGGCAGGCTCGTCTTCTGCAGCCATTTCGCGGCGACGCCGCGCCGACGGCAGAATGCCTTCGGGCCGTACGATCATCATAATCACCAGTAGGGCAGCAAATGCAACGATGCGGTATTCGTCGACGCCGCGCAGGAATTCGGGCAATCCTTTCAGCGCCAGCGCCCCTAGCACCACGCCGGGGATGCTGCCCATACCGCCCACAATGATCAGCGAAAGAGCGTCGATGGAGACAAAGAGCGAAAAGTTTTCGGGGAAGATGTTCACCTGTCGCGCCGCATAAAGTTGACCGGCCAACCCGGCGAACGTTGCACCGGTGGCAAAGGCAAGCAGTTTGGTGTTGACCAGGTTGATGCCGGTGGCCTGGGCGACGTCTTCGTCTTCGCGCATGGCGACCCAGGCGCGGCCGATGCGTGAATCGTTCATGCGATAAGCCACGAAAGCCACCAGCGCAGAACCCAGAATCGCCAGGTAGAAGATACCTGCCGGGCTGCCCAGGCTCGATTCGCCTATCCGCGGCGGCGAAATGTTGAGCAGCCCGCGCGGGCCATTGGTCAGATCTGAAAGATTGAGCATGAAGAGGCGGATGATCTCGCCGAAACCCAACGTCACGATGGCGAGGTAGTCACCGCGCAGGCGTAGCACGGGAATGCCCAGTAACACGCCGCCAATTGCCGCTGTGAGCATGGCCACAGGGATCGCCATCCAGTAGTTAAGCAGTGGACCGTCCACCGCAAAGCCCATGCTGGTAAGGATGCCGGTGATGTACGGCGACGAAAATGGCGCCGACAAGAATGCGTAGATGTAGGCACCGATGGCAAAAAAGGCCACATAGCCCAGGTCGAGCAGACCGGCGTAGCCCACCACAACGTTGAGGCCCAACCCCATCATCACAAAGATAAAGACAATGCCCAGCACCGAATTCTGAAAGCGATCCAGCGTGAGCGGCAGCAACAACATCAGGATCGCCAGCCCAATGGCAATGGTGATCCGTTCGCGTCCATTGCGGGTTCTACCCAACGCAAAGAGACAACTGCCGATGGCGATCATCGCCATGAGCAGGCGGGCCGTGCCCTGATTGGTGCCAAAGAAGCGCATGTTGCTCATGCCCATCATGTGGACCAGCAAAAAGAGGACAAACGGCAGGATGATGACGATCCAACGTCCGCCTGGGATCTGGATCTGGCGTAAAGAGCGGGCGCCGTCGCCGCGGAGGAGCAGAATCAAAGTCGTCGCCACAACGCCTGAGGCCGTCCACAACACCAGCACGGTGAGGTACGCCGCCCAAGGCACTTCCCCGATGGCAACTGTCCCTGCGCTGACATTGAGCAATGCCGCCATGTTCAACGGCACAATTTTGTCGAACACCGGCTGCACCTTAACACCGCTGCCCAACAGCGTCGTGAAAAAGTAGACAAGGGCGACGCCGGCTACGGACATTGTCAAGCCGGCCCCAAGCCCCAAGAGCATTACTTGCGTGGCGTTGCGTTCTTGGCTGGGCTTGCGTAGCAAAAGGTAGAAGATTACGGCCATCACCACGGCCAGGATCGGCGTAGCGCCGGCCCCGATTCGTTCGGGCAGCCCCACGAAGATAAAGTAGGCCATCACAGCAAAGGCGATCAGGCCGGGTTTGAGTCCTTGTTGCATGGCTTAAGCCTTCTTTTTGCTCAGCACTTCGCCGAAAATGCCCGAGGGCCGGAAGATAAGGATCAACACCAGCACTGAAAAGGCGATGATGTCTTTGTACTCGGTCGGGATGCCCAATGCGCTGGGCCCCAATGACTCGATCAGCCCCAGGATCAACGCACCGAACATGGCGCCGGGAATGTTGCCGATGCCGCCTAACACCGCCGCTGTAAACGCCTTGAGCCCAGGGATGAAGCCACTGTTGAACTTCACCACCGTGTTGTGGAAACCCAGCATCACACCGGCTGCCCCTGCCAGCGCCGACCCCAAAATAAACGTAGCCACAATGACACGGTCTACATCGACGCCCATGAGCGACGCTGTGTCGCGATCCTCGGCGACGGCGCGCATGGCCCGTCCTAGCTTGGTGCGGCGGATGATCAGATAGAGGGTTAACATCAAGATGATTGATGTGAAGAATATGATCATCCCCGTATATGGGATAAAGATGCCTTCAAAGCGGAGGCCGCCGTCAATCAGCGCCGGCTTGCGGTAGCTGTGAGGGCTGACGCCGAAGATCAAGAGCACCGAATATTGCAGAAAGAGCGAAGCTCCAATTGCGCTGATCAATGGCACCAGGCGCGGCGCTCGTCGTAGCGGACGGTACGCCACCCGCTCCAATGTAATGCCCGTAAGCGTCGATCCCACCATCCCCGTCAGCAGCACAAAGAGCAGCGCCACGATGACAATGAACGTCGGCCCACTCATCCATCCTTGAGACATTGCAACTTGCAGCGCGAAAAAACCGGTGACACCGCCGATCATCATCACTTCACCGTGGGCAAAGTTGATCATAAAGAGGATGCCGTAGACCAGCGTGTAGCCCAACGCCACCAGCGCATAGACGCCACCCAACACCAGGCCGTTGATGCTCTGTGTGATCCAAAACGACATGGGGTAGTTCTCTTCCATGCCGACAGTAATGATCCGCCAGACCACCAGCGCCAGGATGGTGATGCCAAAGGCCCAAATCAAGTATTTTGAAGTAAGTTGTTTTGAAGAGCGAAAGCTGCGTAGCGAGCCCGTCGAAGCAGTGCCGGCCATTGTTTTCTCACATTTGATTCATTCGTATGATTCATTCGTAAAAATCGCAAGAAAGAGTTGCAAAAAAGGTGGGGCGAGAGACGCACTCTGCCCCACCTTTGAGCCCTACAATTGAATGTTCAGATTACTCCAGACCGAAACCGGAGACCTGCACCCATTCGCCGCCCTGTACCTGGAAGATCTGAATACCACCTGCGCCACACTCACCAATTTCGTTGCAGGTGAGGGTGCCGGTCAGCCCTTCGAGGTTTTCGGTGGCGCGGATGGCCTGGATCAATTCCTCGCGGTCAATTACCAGGTTGCCGTTGCCGTCGATGGTGCCCACACGTTTGATGGCGTCGGCAATCACCATTACCGAATCATAAGACTGGCCATGGAAAGGCCCAAGCTCGGTGGGCTCCACACCATACTTTTCTAGGTACTTCTGTACGAAGACATTCATGGATTCGGGATCAGTGGCGCCTGCCACAAAGGAAACGTAGGAGCCTTCCGCCGCAGCACCCGCCGTGTCGAGATATTGTTGCGTGTACGCGCCGTCGTCGCTCATGAAGACGGTTTCTTCAAGGCCAGGAGTTTCCGTCATCTGCTGGGCAATCAAACCTGCCTCAGTCGAATAGCCGCCGAAGAAGATCAACTGTGGTGCGCTGGCACCGATCTTGGCAAGCGCAGCGCGGAAGTCGGTGTCGCCCACCTGCACACCTTCGAAATCGGCGACAGTGCCGCCCTGTTCCTCAAACGCAGCCTGGAAGACTTCGGCAAGACCCTTGCCGTAGTCGGAATTGTCGTGCATTACGGCTACGTTATCAAGGCCCAGTGTCTCACGGGCGTAGGTGGCGTCGATCAAGCCCTGCAGGGCATCGCTCAAGGCCACACGATTGCATACGTCACAGTCCGCCGAGGTGACGTTGGGGTTGGTGGCGCTGGGAGAGACAAAGGGAATGCGTGCTTCGCTTAGAATTGGAATCAAACCAAAGGTCTCACCGGAGCAGGTGCCACCGCTCACCGCGACAATGGTCTCATCAGCGGCGAACTTGTTGGCGACAACGGTGCCCTGATCGCCCGAACAAGCCCCGTCTTCAACGACGAGCTCAAATTGGAATCCCTCAAAACCACCGGCGGCGTTGAGATCGTCAACCGCTAACTCGGCAGACTGGCGAATGTCCAGGCCCGGATCCGGAATGGGGCCGGTGAGGGCGACAGAGTTGCCGATGCGGATCGTTTCGCCGGGCGCGATTACAACTGCGCCTTCGGTGGAGGCACTATCAGCCATGTCCGCTGCGGGGGCATCAGCAGCGGGGGCAGCGCCGCTATCAGCAGGTGCAGCCGGAGCTGGACAGGCTGCCAATGCCAATGCAACAACCACGAGCAACGCGAACATCATCAATCGCTTCTGCATGTGATTCTCCTTGTAGAAAACAGATAATAGTAGAAAACAGATAGTAGAAAACAGATGTGGAAAAACAGATTTTGTTGTTTGGGAACTTTGACTCATACCAGACAAATCCTCCACCAAGAGATCGGTGTTTTGGGAAGACAAGCCTGTTGCGTGGTCCCTTTGGGAGAGGTGTTCTGCACAGGATATGTAGTGGGAGATCTACATTGAAACTTTACAGATTATAGAGAAGGGTACATGGATTGTCAAAGTAACCGATTTCACCAATTCCTCCTAACTTCTATGAGCTTGCATAGGGGTTATGGTATACTATGGCCCTGTTTGCCAAACGCTGTCCACGAAGGATGTTGTGTGACGTCGTTTGGCGTCATTTATGTTCCAGAGAAATACTGCCGCAGCCAACACAACCGCCCAATCCTGGGGTTGCCAAAGTCGAGGTAGAAGGAACCTTATGTCTGACAGATCACTGGTTATCGGCCTGACTGGAAACATTGCCACTGGCAAGAGCACCATCTTGAAGTATCTTTCGGAAAAGTGTGCCGCCATCATCGATGCCGACAAACTGGCACACCGTGTAATGGAACCGGGTGGCACCGCCTATGATGCTGTTGTGCGTGTCTTTGGGCGGGAGATCCTCGCCGATGACGGCACCATCGACCGTAAGAAACTGGGTCAAATCGTCTTCGCCAACCCCATTGAATTGGGCAAACTCGAAAAGCTGGTGCATCCCAAGGTTTTTGATCTGGGGCGCCAGGAGATTGAAAAAGCTGAATCGACATTGGTGGTTTTGGAAGCGATCAAACTGCTGGAAGCCGGCTTGATGGTTACATTGTGCGATGAAGTTTGGGTGGTGACGTCGAGCTTCGCCAATCAGTTGAAACGGCTACTGGAGTTCCGTGGCATGAATGAAGATCAGGCACGCCAGATCATCAACATTCAACCGCCGCAGGCCGCCAAAGTAAACCAGGCCGACCGTGTCATCGAAAATGACGGTACAATGGAAGATCTGTACACGCAACTTGACGCCATCTGGCAGGATCTGGTGAAGCGTTACCCTGCACGTATGCAGGCATTGATGAACCACAGCAGCTAGTGTTACACCCTTTTGAACCAGGAAGTGTCCATGCAAGCGCTGAAAAAATTCTGGAACGATCACCCTGTCCTCTCGAACTGGTTGGTTTTGGCTATCGGTTTCGTCGTGATCCTCTTTTTCAGCGCACGTCATGTCGGTTTCACCCTCAGCCAATGGACAGCGCTGATCGTCACCACCATTTTACTAGCGGGCCTCTGCGCCTGGATCTTGGATTGGGAATGACAGGTGAATGTAGCTTATGAGCAAACGTGATTATTACGAAGTACTGGGTGTGGAGCGCGGCGCCGATGCGGCAGATCTCAAGCGCGCTTTCCGCAAGTTGGCGCAACAGTATCACCCCGATGTCAACAAGGCGCCCGACGCCGAATCTATGTTTAAGGAGATCAACGAGGCCTATCAGGTACTCAGTGATCCCCAGAAGCGCGCCGCCTACGACCGCTTCGGCCACGCCGCCACCGGTCCTGGATCGGGGGGCTACGGCGACTTCAACGCCGCCGGTTTTGGCGATCTGGGCAGCATCTTCGAGGAATTTTTCAGCGGCTTTGCCGGCGCATCGACACAGCGCAGCCGCCGCAACGCCCCTCGCCGCGGCGCAGATTTACGTGTAGACATCAAACTTACCTTCGAGGAAGCCGCCTTTGGCGTCGACCGTGAGATCGATGTGCCGCGCATGGAGCCATGTGATCGTTGTAACGCCGGCGGCGCTGAACCGGGTACGTCCTCTGAACGTTGCCCTACCTGTAACGGTAGCGGTGAAATTCATCGACGGCAGCAAAGCCCGCTTTTCGGCACCATTGTCACCGCTTCCCCTTGCCCGGCTTGTGGCGGCGAAGGCGAGATGATCAAAACTCCCTGTACGAAATGTAATGGACGCAAACAGGTGCAGGTGACGCGTAAGATCAAGGTCAATGTCCCTGCCGGTGTGGACGAAGGCACCCGCATCCGCCTGGCCGGCGAAGGCGAAATGGGCATGTTGGGTGGCCCTCCGGGTAATCTCTACGTGGTGATTAATATCGAACCGCATCCCATCTTTGTGCGTAACGAGTTCGATATTCACATGGAGTTGCCCATCAACTTCGCCCAAGCCGCCCTGGGCGACATCATCGAAATTCCTACGCTGCAGAATGGGCGCGAGGAATTGGAAATCCCCGCCGGGACACAGACGGGCAAAACTTTCCGCCTGCGCAGTCTGGGCATCCCACGCCTGCAACGCAGTGGACGGGGCGATCTCAACGTCACGGTGCGCGTGGTTACGCCCACTGATCTCAATGAAGAACAGCGTGAACTCTTCCGTAAATTGGCCGGTTCGTTGGGCAATCAACTCAACGAACCCAAAAAGGGCTTTTTTGAACGGTTGTGGGGCGACGACTGATGCATAACGACAGCAGTGAACAGCGCAACGAGGTCGACATCATCGGCGGGTGCACGCCGATGAAAAACGCTGCCGAAGACGGTATCGAGTTGAGCGAACGCTGCAAACACCTGCTGCAAATTGTGGTGCAAGAGTACGTCGACACAGCGCAGCCGGTAGGCAGCAAGAACATTGCCGACAACTACCAACTGGGTGTCAGTTCGGCCACGATCCGCAACGAGCTGGCTGCACTGGAAAAAGCAGGGCTACTCACCCATCCGCACACCAGCGCTGGACGTGTCCCTACGGATGCCGGTTACCGCTACTTTGTGCGCTATCTTCTTTCGAGTACGGAACTGCCTGTGGCGGAACAGCGGATGATCCGCCATCAGTTCCATCAGGCGCGCCAGGAAGTAGACCAGTGGCTGCGCCTCAGTACTGCGGTGCTGGCACGGGCGTCGCAGGCGGCGGCGCTGGCAACCTTGCCTCGGGCCAATGAAAGTCGTTTTAAGCACCTGGAACTGCTGGCCATCCGCGATTCGGTTGTCCTCCTGGTGTTGGTGTTGCAAGGAGGCGGTGTGAAACAGCAGATCATCACGCTGGATGCGCCGCTGGAACAGCCTGAACTGAGCCACATTAGCAACGAACTCAACGAAAAATTTGCCAGTGCCAACGTCAACGGCATTACCAAAGAGGCGGCTGCCCTTTCAACCCTGCCCCATGACATTGCCATGCTTGTGCTTGATGTGATGAAGCGTGAGGACGATCACCTGAGCGAGCGCATCTATCGCGATGGGTTGGCGCAGATGCTCGAGGCGCCCGAGTTTGCCGAAGGCGAAAACATGCGCCGCATTGTGCAGGTCTTTGAGCAACGTTCGTTTCTCGAAGAAGTGCTGGCCGAACTGGTGTCGGTGAGCCATGTGCATGTGCTGATTGCTGGGGAAGGGCGTTATGTAGAACTACAAGACGTGGCCCTCGTCCTTAGCCGGTACGGCGTCGAAGACGAAGCCACAGGTATGTTGGGCGTCATCGGGCCCATGCGCATGCCCTATGCCCGTACCATTGGTGCGGTGCGGTATGTCTCAGATCTCATGAGTGACCTCATGCATCAGATCTACGGGAAATAGGGGTTGGGTGATAAGATAGAGAATAAGCGGATTGCGGATGTCAAATTCTTGAGTTGTGTCATTCCGTGGATAAATTGATGTGGTTTGGGCTGGAACCATCCAATTCCATTAAACGATCTAGAGTAGTGGACTATGAACGAAAATAGAGAATCTGTTGAAAAAGAAGCGATTGACGATGTAATAGCGTCGGCTACCGGCGAGCCGGTGGATGGTGTTGTCGAGCTATCTGATCAGCCGATGCAAGGCAAAGTGGTTGACGGCGAAATAACGGAAGGTGAGATCGAAACGCCTGAAGAGGCAATTGCCCGGCTTGAATCTGAACTGTTCGAAGCCCGCGCCAAAGCGGACATGTACTTGGATCAGATGCAGCGTGCCGCCGCCGAGTTTCAGAATACCCGTCGCCGCCAGGATCGCCAGCTTCAAGAAAGCATTGATCGCGCTACCGAAGGGTTGATCCGTCGGCTGCTCCCCGTGCTCGACGATTTTGAACTAGCCTTCAATAACGTTCCGCCCGCTTTGCAGGGGGAGGAGATGGCCTGGAACGAAGGCTTTCAGCGCATCCACCAGAAATTGGCGGCATTGATGGCAGATGAGGGCATCAAGCCGATTGCGCTTGACGGTGAGTTTGATCCCAACCGTCACGAAGCTGTCACCCACGAACCCAGCGACAGCGTCGAAAGTGGGCACATTATTGCCACCCTGCGCATCGGTTACACCTATGGTGAGCGTGTGCTTCGCCCTGCGCTCGTGCGGGTTGCTCAGTAAGAAGGGCCTCGTGATGAGGAAGGTGCTGTTGCCGCGCCGACCCTACCCCCGGCAGCGACTCCACAGCATCCCATTGCCAAAGCAGGCACCTATGTCCGCAATGCATGTCCTAACTGACCATGCCGGCGAGCAGCCTATTTTGCATGGTGTCCGCCCGTTCGACATTGGGCGCGATCTGCGTCCTGTGGCGCGCCTCATCGCCATTGCCTTTGCCGATGAACTCGACGAGAGCGGCGAGGCTGCATTGCGTGAACTGCGCATCCTGGGCCACATGAGCGGTTTGATTCGTCTGCTCACTCGCAGCACCGGCGAGCTTCAGGATGTCTTCAACGGCTTCGTCTGGATGGAAGACGGTGAACTGGTGGGCAATGTCACCGTGCAACGGGCCAACAACAACAGCGGTCGCTGGCAGATTGCCAATGTTGCCGTGTTGCCCCGCTTCCGTGGGCGTGGTATCAGCCGCTCACTCATGGAAACCGCGCTGGACTACGTGCAGGAGATGGGCGGAACATGGTCGGTCTTGCAAGTTCGGGCTAATAACGAAGTCGCCCGCGGCCTCTATGAACGTATGGGCTTCGAAGACATGGGCGGCGCCACCGAACTCTACGCAGGTCGCCCGCCCAAAAATGTGGAATTTTCTGCGGATGTCGCCATGCAAACTTATGGTGGCTCACACAGCCAAATGCTTTACGAACTCGCCACCAGCCAGCAGACTGCCGAGGCGCAGTGGTGGCGCGCGGTGCGCAAAGTCGATTTCGAGATTCCGCTAGAACAGCGCATGGGCGAATGGATCAACCAGATCGTCGGTCGCGAACAGGTATACCGTCGTGCCATTCGTGAATACCAGGGGCGTTTCGAGGCCGCGGTGAAGCTGACGGCGCGGCGTTGGCGCGGCATCCACGAGATTGATTTCTGGTCGCGGCCTGATGCAGGGGACGAGTACCAACGTACACTGATTTCCTGGGCGTTGGCCCAATTGAAGCACTACCCTGTATGGCCAATCAAAGCCAGTTTGGCAACCAATCAGACTGTGGCCAAAGATCTTCTGCTTGAATATGGGTTCGAAGAACGACACACCCTGCTGACCATGCGGCGACGTATGCGCTAGACGGCTTATTCGCTTTTCCACCGGAAACTTTCAGGAAACGACATGCGTATTGGCTTTTGATGCATACGCTTCTGCTCGGGTGCAATCTCCATACTTCCATTGCATCGGGCTAGTTCTTGTCAAGTTGCCTGAATCATTCCAAGAAAGATAGCGATCTATGAAAGAGTTACTACTCCGTTTGGTGATTAACGCGGCGGCTATCTATGTCACCGTGCTCTTTGTGCCGGGGATCGGCTTTGGCGGCGAAAGTGTAGACGTAGGCGCGCTGCTGATTGTGGCGCTGATCTTTGGTGTGGTCAATGCAGTGATCAAGCCAATCGTTGCCTTTTTCACCTGTCCCTTTTACATCCTCACGTTGGGGCTCTTTACCTTCATCGTCAACGCACTGATGTTGATGCTTACCGAGCGCATTGCCGGTTTTGTCGGCGCGGGCGATTTCCGTGTAGAAAGTTTCATGTCGGCACTGATCGGCGGCATTGTGATTTCAATTGTTAGCACCCTGCTCAGCGTCTTTGTTTCAGACGACGACGACGATTAAACCGTGCGCACCAAATTCCTGCACTTCTCCGACTGTCACCTAGGCTATCTGCAATATGGTAGCAAGCTGCGTTTTAACGATTTCAGCCGCGCTTTTTTAAGCATCATCAACACCGCCATCGTCGAAAAGGTCGATTTTGTGGTGCTGGCGGGTGATCTCTTTCAGAAACGCGCCATCGACGCCCTCACCCTCAACAGCGCCATGCGCGGCCTCGAAAAGCTGGCGCAGGCGAAGATCCCCTGTATAGCCGTAGAAGGCAATCACGAATTGGCTTACTACAACGAGGCCCTGGGCTGGTTGCGCTTTCTGGCTGAGCGTGACTTGTTGATTCTGCTGCACCCCACCTTTGAGGACGGCAAACCGATCCTAACGCCCTACGAACGGCGACAGGGCGCATATTTTGATCCTGTGCCTGGTGTACGCCTGTATGGCTTGCGCTATTCCGGTAGCAGCACTCATGCCGCCTTTGCCGGGATGACCGCCGCCATCGCCGAACAACCCAAGGACGGCATCGAGTACACCATCTGTATTGCCCATACCGGCGTGGAAGGTGTCCTCTCTGGTCACAAAGGCGGGTTGAGCCACTCAGAATTGGCGGCAATGCGTCCCCATGTCAATTACCTGGCGCTAGGACATGTCCACAAGCCTTTCACCTTCGACAACTGGGTCTACAATGCCGGCAGCCCTGAAACCTGTTCGATGGAAGAGGTGGAATGGACCGATCGGGGCTACTATTTGGTAGAAGTGGACACCAGCCGCAGCCGTGAGGATGGTGAACCGGCCCACATCGCCACGCTGCGCGCCAACCCCCGCCGTCCTTTTTACCGGTTGTCTGTTAAAGTGGACCATGCTGCGTCGCCGGTGGATCTCTACAACCATTGCCACAGCGTCGTCAAGCGCCGCGCCGCCGATCTGGGCATCAACGCCAAAGACGATCCGACACGCAGCCCGTTGGTGGAACTACGGCTTTCCGGTGTCCTCCCCTTCGATCGCAGCGGACTTAACATCGAGCAGATCAAGACGTTGGTCGAAGAAACCTTTAATCCGATCCACTGTCAGATCAGAAACGCCACCCAATCTGCCGATTTCGCAATCGACGCCGATCAACAGCTTGACCGCCGCCGTCTGGAAGCGCAAATCGTCGAGGAACTGCTAAGCCGAGATGTCCGTTTTCGTACCCGCAGCGCCACGTGGACGAATCTCGCACTGAGCCTCAAGCAACTCGCCCTCACCGGAGCCGATGCCGATACGATCCTTGAGGAGTTGGGGGCAACGATGCGCGAACAAGACGACGGACGACAGACGACAGACGACGCCGTTGACCAAACTGACGCCGTTGAAGGCCGTGCCTAAGGCGAATCTAGAGAAATATTGATCCACGAAGGCACACGAAGATGCACGAAGAAAAGCGATAAACTCTCTGTATTTTGTATAACTTCGTGTGCCTTTGTGGATCACTAAAATTCTGGAATAAACGGAAGATGCTTTACAAACAGTGACGGGATCCGTCAGATAATCACTTTTGCCTTTTGCCTTTTGCCTTTTGCCTTTTGCCTTTTGCCTTTTGCCTTTTGCCTTTTGCCTTTTGCCTTTTGCCTTCTCCGGAGCCTCTTGTGCAGATCGTTTCCCTCCGTCTAGAAAATTTCAAAAGCTACGACGATGCCCTGATCGAGTTCACGGCGGGTACGAATGCCATCGTCGGGCACAACGGCGCGGGCAAGAGCAGCGTGCTCGAAGCAATTGGCTTTGCCCTCTTCGATCACACACCACCAGGCTACAGCCAGTCAGACTTTGTACGCGAAGGCGCGCGTAGCGCCCTTGTCACAGTCGCGTTCCTCAGCAGCATGGACGAGCGCGAGTACCGCGTGATCCGTCGTTGTGGAGCGAGCAATCAATATCAAATTTATGATCCTGACCTCGATCTGAAACTGTGCGAGGGCAAGGCTGATGTGCTCTTGTTCCTCCGTGATCACCTGGGTGTGGAGCCGGACACGAACCTGGCCGATCTCTTTGCCAATGCCGTCGGCGTGCCGCAAGGACTGCTCACCAGTGCTTTCCTGGAGACGCCGGCTCGGCGCAAACCCATCTTTGATCCACTGCTGCGCGTCGAAGAGTACAAGCGCGCCTACGATCTGCTCAACGGTCCACTGCGTACATTGAACCAACGCCAGATCCAACTCGATGTACAAATCAGCGCCTTGACGGCGCGACTCGAACGTCTTCCCTTGCTACAGGAAAGCGTGACCGCGTTGGAGGGAAGCATCGCCGCCGCCGAAAAAGAACGCACCACGCTGGAGACGCAAAAGGTGTTGCTCCATGAACAACGCCGGACCCAGGATCTGCTGCGCACGCAGATTGCCGATCTAGCGGCGATGGTACGGCAGGCCAACCAGCAAGTGCAGCACTGGACACAGCAGACCCAATCCGCCCAGGAACGGCTCGATGAAGCCGTCCACGCGCAGACACAGGTAGAAGCCGGCCGCGCCGGCCACGAAGCCTTTGTGGCCGCTACCCAAGCCCAGCGCGAGATCGATGCCGACGTGCGTCGCCGCCAGGATCTGCGCGATCAGGCCGCCAAACGCGACAAAGAGCTTTCCTTGGCTGTGGCCGAACAGGCGCAGCAGCAGTTGTTGTTGGCGGAAATCGCCGAAGCGGAAGGTGTCGTCACGTCGCTTGCCGAAGCCGTCGCCCAAGAGGACAGGATCAACACGTCCTTGCGTGAGGCCGAACGCCGCTCCGCCCAGTTCGGTGATCTCCAAAAACAGCAGCCACGTCGACAGAAGGCGGTTGCAGACGCCGAAAACAGGCTGTCTGCACTCCAAAAGCAGTTGGCGCAGGTGGGTAGTGTGCAGCAGGCGTTGGATGCTCAGCTTGGCCGTCTTGATGCAGTGGCTGTGGCGCTTGTCACTGCCCGCGAGGAGCAGACAATCAGTCAGGCCGAAGCTGAACGTTTGAAGACGCAACTCGCCGCGCTTACCGAGGGTGACGGTATGCGCTGTCCTGTGTGCGAGCAGCCACTGGACGACGGACATCGGCACGAATTGCAGACGCGCAACGACGCCCAGTTGACGCAACTGCGCGAGATTTGGCGCGCTGCGCAGCAGCAGGTGAAGCAGTTGGACGCAGAACAGAAGGAATTGCAGGCACAGACCAAGGCGCACGAAGAGACATTGCGCCGTCTGCCCCGCGCCGAGGAAGGTGAGCGTGCCGCCGCCGAACTGGCACAAGCCAAACACGATCTAGCCCAGCTCAACGCCGAGATTGCAGAACTCTCCACTGCGCCGGACGAAGTGAAGAGGTTGCAGCATGAATTGAATGCGTTGGAGCACCCACGTCGACGGCAGGAGATCGCTGCCGAAAAAGCAGCGCTGCGTAGCCGGACGGAAGCCTTGCTACGACAAATCGAAAGCCGGATGACGGCACAGCGCGGTGTGTTACAGTCGTTACAGAAAGAGATCGATGCCTTCGGCACCCTCGACGAGCGTATTGAGTCTGTCAACGCCGAAATTGAACGCAACCGTAGTGCCGATGACACATTCCGCCGTTATGAACAGTTGGCGTCGAGTTTGGTGAAACGCCGTCAAGATGCCGAACAGGCAGCCGTAGGGTTGACCGAGGCGCAGCAGATGTTGGCCGAGCAAGAAGCCTCTTATGCCGAGGTGAGCAGCCGTTTCGACGAAGCCGTCTACCGCAAACTTCTCAATGAAGATGAACAACTGCGCCTGCGCCTTGGCGCCATTGACGGTCAGTTAAGCGAGCAGCGCCGCCGTCTCGACACTGAACAGGCGGAGATCGTCCACTTGAGCGAGCGTGAAGTCGAGTTGGCCGCCGTCCAGGAACAACATGCCTTTCTGCAAGAACAGCACGATTTACTCAACCTGCTGCGTGGCATCTTGCGTGAGGCTGGGCCGTATGTCACCGCGGCGTTGGTCAAGCAGATCAGCTTTGAGGCGGCGCAGATCTTTGGTGAGATAATGCAAGATTACACACGTCGCCTGCAATGGGATGAAGAATACGCCGTCACCCTCGAAGTAGGTGGATATAAGCGACAGTTTGCTCAACTCTCGGGTGGTGAGCAGATGAGCGCAGCGCTCTCGGTGCGTCTGGCGCTCCTACGTGAAATGAGCGACATCAACGTCGCCTTTTTTGATGAACCCACAACCAACCTCGATGAAACGCGCCGCGAATCACTGGCGCGCCAGATCCTCGCCATCAAAGGCTTCCGCCAACTCTTCGTCATTAGCCACGATGACACCTTCGAACAGGCCACGGAAAATCTGGTGCGCATCCAAAAAGCCGACGGCGTCAGCGTCGTCGACACCGGTACATAGCCCTATTGTCTTACCTGCTGATTCCGCCACAAATCCACCCCACATCTACAAACACGACATTTAGGTGATACAGTCACCTTCATACTCTTCTCTATACTAGCCAGGTAGGCCAATCCGTTCTGGCCCACCGTCGCGCCCTACGCCAAGGTAATTCTGTGGCGATGAAACCTAGTACTGAAGAGGAGCCAGTTGTTCATGAGAAAATCACTAACGACGTTGATGCTCACACTGTTGTTTGCGACAGTGGTTGGGTGGGGGGGGATGCCCTCTGCACAGAGCCTCTATGCCGCCGATCCACTTTCGCCGCCGCTGCCACCGCAGCAAATCGGCCCTGTAGATGGAAGCGTTACAACGGGGATATCTGATCCACCCACGGGCGTGCCCACCCTGATCTGGGCGGCTGTTGACGAAGCGGATCGGTTTCAAATACAGATCAGCAATGCCGCCGGTTTTGCCAATCTGCTCGTTAATCAGCTTACCTATGCCACGTCTTTCACCCCCAGTACATCGTTGCCCGACGGCATCTACTATTGGCGTGTGCGAGCGTCCAGAGCCAGTATCTGGGGCAACTTTTCGCCGACATGGTCGTTTACAAAGAATTGGAGCAACCACGGCGCGTTGGTCCCGAGACTGCTGGCGCCGGATGTAGACGCACTGCGCACAGGCTTCCGCGCCGAAGACTTTACGTGGTCCTTGGTGCCGGGGGCGGCCACCTACCGGTTCGAAGTTGCCACAGATATTTCGTTTAACCAGATCGCTTACTCGGCCGAGACAATCAAGCCTCGTCACACACCCAAAACACGCCTCAGCAACAATCTCTACTACTGGCGCGTCATCCCACTCGACAACCAGGGGAACCGAGGTGAGCCCAGCGCTGTGCGTACCTTCAACTTCAGTTGGAATGTAGCGCCACAGTTGCTGACCCCTGCTAACAATACAGATTTGGCCTTCCTGCCGCGTTTTTCATGGACGGCGATTGAGGCGGCAGAACTGTACCAGATCGAGATCAGCACCCAACAAGATTTCGGCGTTGGCACAGTGAAAAGTTACACCACGCCTAATACAGATTTCACACTGGAAAAACCGCTTTCCAACGATCAAGATTACTATTGGCGTGTCAAAGCGATTGACGAACGCGGAAATAGTTCTCCGCCCAGCGATAGTTTCCTCTTCCGTGCTCGTTGGCACTTTGTCCCACAGTTGCTGTCGCCGGCAGACAACTCAATTCATCTGTCTTATCCCTTCTTCGCATGGACACCCATTCCTGGTGTGGAACGCTATCAGATCGAGATCGATGAAAGCAAAGGCTTTGCCCTACCTATTGGACGGGTCTACACCTTTAATGCTACCTCTTTTGCCTTTGCCGACTGGGGCATCAACGTCTACATTGATCAGTTCTATTTCTGGCGTGTCCGTGGTGTTGATACTGAGGGCAACGTGACACCGTGGAGCAATGTTCGCTCTTTCCAAATTTCCTTTGAAACATCCCCCAACCTCATCTATCCTCTGCCCTACTATGAGCCGGATACTGAGAATTTCACTGTCTATGCCGACCGTACGGTGCGTGCGCCGCTGTTTATCTGGGACACGGCCCACATTTTCAGCCCGACCGTCTCAGGCTTTGTCACCCACGTTCCTGACTACTACCAGTTGACGGTGAGCGCGAATCCCTCGTTCTCCAATCCAGACTGGCAGATCACAACCACAGGATTGGCGGCTGCCCCAACCATCGACAATCCATTTCATATCATTGACGGTCAACGCTACTTCTGGCAGGTACGTGCTTTCCGTAACGACCCTGATAGTAGACAGCCGGAGCAGATCGGGGCCGCCATCACCTGGCAGACTCGTTTCGATACCAAACTACCAGGAGCGCAGACAACAGCAATCTCACTCCTTTACCCACAATCTGAGTTCGAAGCAGTGGACGTGCCTCCTGCGTTGGGGTGGGAGCAGGTTGTAGGGGCCGCTTCATATGCTGTAGAAGTGAGCCGTAATAGCGCCTTCGATCCTGCAATAGGGCCGTACTTCGAGGCGGGCCGCGCACAGTACACCAATTACGTTCCTGGGCAGTCACAGCCCAAAAAGCTGCCCTTTGGTACCTACTGGTGGCGTGTTCGTGCCCTTAATTCTGACGGTGCAGCGATTACAGAGTGGAGCACACCGCGCTACTTCCACCTCTCGCAGGATTTGCTGACCGGCAATCCATGGGATCTGGTCCTGCCCGAGAGCCTCTTCCTCTCGACTGAGTCCTATGATCCTAACATCTCCTTGGTGGCAACGGACACAGTTCCGTTAGGCAATCAGTATAACCTGGGCAGTTTACACGTAGCACTTGACCGTACGTACAACGAGAGCCTGAACTGGGTGATTGCCTTCAGCGGCGCCGACATTACAGGGACGGTTCAGTACGGCATTTTGGTCGACTCAGATCAACGGCCAGGATCGGGTGCAACGTTCGATCCTTTTGGTAATGCGCTTTCTGTAGACAATGTCAATCTGCCCGAATTCTACATCACCTTTCAAAGCAGTGGCGACGGTGTTAACGCCAGCAAAGTCGACTACTATGCCTGGCAGGGGGGCAGTTGGTCGCCTCGACAAACGTTAGCGGAAATGGCCGGGCAGATAAATGTATCGTTGGGGCTGAACCAAATGCAACTGTTGCTGCCATACACATCGTTGGGGGCTGGGGCAGCCGAATTCGGCGGCAGCATTGCGCTGTTGGTGTTCAGCGCGCCACTTGGGCAGCCGAACCTCATACAAGATACGATTCCGGGCCAAGACGTGACACAGACGTTGCGTGATTTCGGTTACGTCACCGATTCAGTCATGCCGCTTTACCCATTCGATACCCCATTGTCGAACCCCTTTGTCTTTTTCGATCCGCCATCGCTCCGTTGGCGTATGCCTTTCCACAAGTCGGTGGATGGCTATCAGGTTCACTTAGCCCGAGACATAGACTTCACACAGATTGTGGAAACCTGGGAAGCATCTGAAACCCAGAGATCTCCCTACTACGCTCTAATTCCGGCAACTGCACAATCGGAGAGCGCGCTGGCAGACAATGAAAGCTACTATTGGCGTGTACGCGTGCGCCACGAAAGGTATAACAACAAAGGCGCTTTTGACTATGGCCCCTGGTCGACGCCGATGCGCTTTAAATTAGACAGTCGCCAGGCCGTCAACCCTTATCTCTCAATGGGCGCTCACGTGAGCGAGGACAATGTCGTTGAATCGACGCCCAGTTTCAACTGGGCGCGGGTGGAAGGGGCGGCAGGTTATCAGATTCAGGTCGATAACGACGCCAATTTCAGCAGCCCGATCCTTTCTAAACTACCCAGTGGCACGAGCTACATCCCCACTGTTGTCCTTCAAGATGGCACCTACTATTGGCGGGTGGCGCTACGCCGATCTAGCAAGGTTGTGGGCCGCTGGAGCCCTACCATGGTTTTCACCAAGACATCGAGTTTCCCTGTCCCTGTCAGCCCGATCCAAGACGTTGTGATTCATGAGCAACCCACCTTCCAGTGGACGGCTGTCTTGACGCCGACGAATGAGCCCTTCCTGGCGGCGCCGCGTTACCGTGTGCAACTGGATAGCGACCCGAATTTCAGTAGCCCGCGTAGCTTCAACACAGACACCAACACTTACACCGTCGTCAAAGGTGAAAGCATTGCCGACGGCACCTGGTATTGGCGTGTGGCCATCATCGACGCCAACGGCAATGTTGGTACCTACAGCCCGGTGCAGCAGTTTTACAAAGAGTACATGCCGCCAACGTTGATTGGTCCTACACAGGGGGGGAGCTTTACGAGCGCACCCAATTTTGTATGGGCGGAACAGCCGGGCGCTGCTTACTATCAACTCCAGATCGATGATGATCCTCAGTTTGCGTCAATTAACATTGCAAAGCTTGTAGACACTACAAACCATACCCCTGTGGAACAACTCAGCGGCAAGGAGTATTACTGGCGCGTGCGGATCTTTGACAAAGACAAAAACTCGGGGCCATTCGAAGTGGGCCGCATTACCATCAGTGACGGAGCTCGCAACATCTACCTACCCACTGTGATGCAGTAACTTCCTGGTAGATCAAATGTTGATGGTTTTTGCGACTACAACTTTTTGAGTCGCTTTACTAACTCAATCAACACCTCTGCCGCTCTGGGTACACCGCCCAGGGCGGCAAATTCTTCTTTTAGGGTACGTGCATTGCGGCGAATTGAGGACTCGTGGGGGAGGACATTGCGGAGATGCTGCACCAACTGAGGAATAGTGACATCACGTGGGTGAATTCGATAGCCGACACCGCTGCGGGCGACACCTTCGGCCTGGCGCGATTGATCGGCGGCATGGGGTACAATAATCTGCGGTATGGCATGTGTCACCAGGGCATGGGTGGTGCCGGCACCGCCATGGTGAATGGCACCAGCAGCGTAGGGCAGCACTTCGCCAAAGTCTACACGTGCCGTCACAATTGTGCCGGTCGGCAACTTGGCCTGGAGTTCCGTCACCATGCTTTGGGTCAACTGATCGCCGATGGCCAGCACAGGTAGGCCGCCTACCTGTTGAGCAGCATGGGCGGCGGCCACGAAGAAATTGACATCCTGGCTAAAAGAGGTGCCCAGCGTAATGAAAATCCACGGCTGATCCATCGGCAATTGGTTCAACCATGGGCTTTTCCACGGTTGTGATTCTGGTGCAACGCCGCCTACTGTCTCATTTTGTTCGAGCAGAGGCAGCCCGGTGTACCAGCGTGGGCTCCAGTAGGTGAGGTGAAGGTGCGGCGAAAGCAGCGCAGGCGGCCCGTGCATTTCTATGTTGACGCCTTCTGCGCCAAACTTTGTCAACAACGTACTGATGCGTCTGCGTGCTTCCCAGGCTACCTCCTGTGCTGAAGCCGTGGACAGGTGTGTGCGCAGCGCCGGCCATCCCATCACCACAAAAGGGACGTTAAGCACCTCGGCGGCGATGCCGGCGCCGGCCATAAACATCTCTGCCCCGATCAAATCAGGTGCGAAATCTTGTCCTAGCTCGATCAACGCCTGCGTGGCTGCCTCAACTCGATCTTCTTCCAGCCACTGATCCAGCGACCGTTCCATGCGCAGGCGACGAAACTCTTCAGTTGAGTCGACATCGCTCAATTTTAGCGGGGCAGGCGGCGGCCAACGCCAGCCCGTCTCATCCAGCACATGAACAGGCACGCCCTGCGCTTCTACGCTGTTTTTCATCTCTGAGCCGGTCGCCCACAACACCTCATGGCCCTGTTTTTGCAGGGCCGCCGCTGTGGGTAAATAGCCACCCCAATCAAGATGACCCGGGAGCTGTGCCGACACGAATAAGAAGCGCATAAACGCTGTTCCTACCTAACTGAACTAGTTGCAGCCCGGTGACAAGCGGTAGAGACCGCCGTTACCGGTACCGATCCAAATAGCGCCATCCGGCGCTGTTGTTACCGCCTGAATGGGCCAGCCCAGCATGACCCGCTCGGCCACCAACTCACCACCAGAACTGGCCAGGCGGTATAACCCTGGATTACGCCCGTACTGTGCAAAAAAGATCGTACCATAGGCCCATGTTATGCCGGTGGGCGCCGCTGTGTTCAGCAATGGTAGCGTAGGCACCGTCCACCACTCTTTGTTCTGCCCACTTAAGGCGATGGGGAAGCCGTAGAACGGTGTCGACGCTTCGCCGCTACCGGTCAAACTCGCTGGATCGAAGAGGTTGATTTCGTCGCCGGCCAAGTATTCCTCACCCACGTTGGTTGCACCGTTGTCTGTGACCCAGATACGGCCAAAGGGATCAACTCCAATGCCATAGGGGTTGCGGAATCCACGTGCCGCTGTCTGGAAGACGCCAATGTTGCGTTCCGTCAACAGCCGATCCAAGGGGGCACGTACAAGACGTGCGCCGTAGCCATTGCCACCGGAAGCAATATTGACGGCCTGTGTCTCCGCCGGTATGTCACCATCGCCAGGGTTGATGATGCCGTCGGAAAAGCCGTCGCGTACACCGCCTGCCGAAACGTAAAGCCAGCCGTTTGAGACAGCAATGCCGTTGTTGGCATGGAAGAGCCGTCCGTTGACCGGAAAGCCGATTGCCAACCGCTCGTAGCTGCCGCCGTCAACAATGCGCCCTACTTCGCCGGCCCGGTTCAAGTAGACAGCGCCACCGGCATAGGCAAGGCCGGTGATCCGCCCCGATTCTTCGAGGATTGGCGTATAGAATTGATCGCTACTGGCTGTGTTGTAGACCACCACCGACCGGCTCGGGTGGAAGGCATCGAAGAGAATATTAGGATCAGCTTCTCCTGTCGACGGCGCATCAAGGCCGATAAAGAGCCGTCCATCCGGTGCAAAGGCCAGGCTGGTGATTCCATGTGAATTTTCTAACCTCTGCGCCAGCCGTTGTTCTACACAGAAGCCGCCTCGGCCAATCAACCACGGATCTGCGTCGGTGGGTGCACCTAAACCTAGTGGCGCTGCCTGAATTCGTGTCTGCCCTGCTGCAGCGCTTACTCTTGGTGTAACGGGTTGCACAGACGTTGCGGCGACTGCTTCTGCATCAACTTCTGCTGCTGCCTCTGCACTCGCTCCGGCATCATCCGCAGATGCCTCGACATCTGCCGGCAGCACATCCGACCGCAACGACGCCGTCTGCGCGGAGGGGCGCGCCGATGGGCGGATCTGCGCCAACTGCTCTGCTGTCGGGATTGCGGCGCAACTGGCAATGCGCACCTGCGTTGCTGGGATAAAGCTTCCTGTATCGCCTTCGGTTACGTCACAGCTATTGGCAACCGTGTTGTAGTCGACAGGGCTGATCTTGAACCATAGATCTGCTGCTGCAGGTGGATCTGGACGGGTTTCGGGCGCGCCACTCAAAATCCAGGCATAAACCAGACGTTTCTGCTCCGGCGAGAGTTCTCCGATGAGCGGCATGCTACCCGTGTTGATCACATCCCAAAGTTTCGACGCGTTTGGATCGCCAGGTGTGAGCACCGTCCCGTTCTGTCCACCCTTCTGCAATGCCTCGTACTCGGTGACAACCAACCCCATTGTCTGCGCCACCGGGCCATGACAGGCTGCACACGTCTGCTCAAAAAGGGGCTGAATGTCTTCAACATAACCAACCGGATCCGCCAAAACAGCGCCCTGGCTCAACTGGCGTCGGTCCATAGAAACGAGTGGAAGCGTATCGCTGGTTTGGTAAATCCCTTCAACGCGTACCAATGCGCCAGACTGTGCTCGCCCAACCTGGCAACTGTTTGCTGCCGGTTGCGTCAGTACATTGGCATTGCCCTGCATCAGCGCGTAGACAGGCTGCCCATCGGCCAAACAGGATACTGCGTCGAGAATACCTTCGATTGTACGGGGTTCTCCCAGCCCGGAGCCCACGCCGGCAGGTTTCAGCGGCGGCAGTGGTCCCATCGATAAATCTGTCTCTGCTGGAGGCGTAGATGATTGGGGAAGCGCCAACGGTGTTGCTGTGGCACAACCGGCGCTTGTCAGCGCAAGCGCAATCCACAGGAGTGTCTTGACTGCGATAGGGCGCAGTCGTGAACAGGAGAGAGGTTTGATCATAGTCACATTTCGAATAAGCACAAGTGCGAAATAAACAGACTCCGACGTACTTACTTTGGTCCAGTACTGGGGGGGGAGAGAATCTCTCGGGCCGTAGCCAGATCGCGATGAATCTGCGCCACCAATTCGTCGATCCCATTGAAGCGTTGTTCCCCGCGCAGGCGCGCTGCAAATGCAACGGTCAAGGTGCGTCCATACAGATCGCCACTTTCACCGGGCGGCGGAAAATCGAAAAGATGGGTCTCCACGCGGCGCTGTGTGCCATCCACGGTAGGACGGACACCAATGTTGGTGGCGCCGGCGTAAAGCGCTGCGGCGCCGGGCGATCCTACCCACGTCCACGTGGCGTAGACGCCGTCGGCGGGCAGGATCCGATTCGCGACAATTTGCAGATTGGCTGTCGGTACGCCGATGGTGCGCCCACGTTTGTCGCCGTCGACAACGATACCGCTGATTGTGTAGGGGCGGCCAAGCAGCCGTTGGGCTTGTACGACATCACCATTCTGTAAGTGACGGCGAATGGTCAAGCTACGCACTTCCTCTTCCGAGGCATGCACCGGCTCAATCACAACCACCCGATAGCCCATTTCTTCGCCCAGCCGGCGCAGTGTTTGAATATTGCCTTCACGGTTATGGCCCAGGGCAAAATCCGGCCCAACCACAAGGCAAGTCAGCCCCAGGTGCGTTATCAGCAATTGCATAAATTCACGGGCTGTGAGTGCGGCGGTCTGCTGATCAAAGGGCTGAATGATCCCCACGTCTACACCCTGCTCGGCTGCTTGTTCAAGTCTTTCCAGCGGGCTGGTCAACAGTTGAAGGTTGCTGTCTGGGCGAAAGAACGCCAGTGGGTGGGGATCAAAGGTCATCAATGCTGTGCATGTTTGCGGGTGCCCATTTTGTTGGGCTTCTGCCTGCATCCGCTCAATTAGCGCCTGATGACCACGGTGTAGACCATCGAAGTTGCCGATAGTCAGGAAGGTGGGGCCGGGTAAGTTGACGTCTTCAATCCGATGAAAGATCTGCATAGCGTTGGGACGATACCCTTGAACTGGATCCTCTAATTGTCGAAAAGATGGGGCGCCAGCCATTTTTCTGCTTTGCACAGCGCCTGCCCATGATCTTCTGCCCGGTCCAGGATACGCAAAATGCCCAGCAACTGGCCGCGGGCGTCGATTGACTGTACCAGATCGCCTTTCAACGCAGGATCGAGTGCCAACCAGACCTTCTGCCCATGTCCAATCCGTTCTATGCCCGCCGCATCGAGGACAACCTGAGGCAGGTCGAGTGCTGCACCTGGCGCTTGGAGAAATGTCGTTAGTTCACCGCGGGCGGCGGCGTCTTCGATTTCTTCGAGGGTGTGGGCTTCTTGTTCGTGAAAGTGTCCTACTGCTTCCCGACGGAGATAGCTTAGGTGCGCGCAGGAACCCAATGCCTGCCCCAGATCATGTGCAATGCTGCGCACGTAGGTTCCCGCCGAACAGTGGGCGCGCACCAAGACGCGTGCCGGTGAACGTACTTCGAGCAATTCCAAGCTGTAGATGGTGACGCGTCGGGCGGCAACTTCAACGCTTTCGCCACGTCGTGCCTTGCGGTGCAGGCTTTCGCCGTCTTGCTTGAGGGCAGAGTAGACAGGCGGCGTCTGATCGATCTCACCTTCGAAGGTGCGTAGCGCAGCCTCGATTTGCTCGCGCCCCAATTCAGGCACAGGTTGTTGATCAACCACTGCGCCCATGGCGTCGTAGGTGTCGGTCTCTGTCCCCAGACAGATTTCAGCCAGGTACCGTTTGTCGTGGCCTTGATAATACTCGACGAGACGGGTGGCAACGCCAAGGCACAACACGAGGACGCCGCAGGCCATCGGATCCAGCGTGCCGGTGTGGCCGATGCGGCGTTGTCCACTGAGGCGACGGACGCGCTGCACGATGTCATGGCTGGTGGGGAGCCGTGGTGACGTAGCGGGATCGGCTGCCAGGGGCAAGCCTGGTTTGTCTACGATCAACAGGCCGTGGATATTGACAGACTGCTTAGCCACGAGATTTCTGCTCCGCTGTCTGCATCAAAGTCCCGATGCGGCGCGCTTCGTGTAGCTCGGCAACGACTCGCTTTGAGATCTCGTCCAAAGAGCCGGCGATGGTACAGCCTGCCGCCGGTGGATGGCCACCACCCCCAAGTGCAAAGGCAACTTTGCTCACGTCGAAGCCTTCTTTGGCGCGGAAACTACATTCCACGGCAGCCCTGCCCTGGGTGTCGACAGTTTCGTTGAAGGTTGCGCTGATGTCGGCCCCAACTACAGTGACAAGCTGATTGGCCAGCCCACCGCTCTCTTTATCGTCGACGCCGGCAGATTCACGTTGCGCCCGGCTGATTGTCACCCAGATGACGCCGTCTTTGAACTGCACTTGGTTGAGCACTTCACCCCATAATTTGATAATGCTGAAGGGGGTGCGGCGTAACGTCCAGTCCACAATCTGCACTAAGTTCCCACCACCATCCATCAACCGCATAGCCGCCTGCATCACCCGCGCCGTGGTGTTGCTCGTGCGAAAGCCTAGTGTATCGGTCACCAAACCGGTAAGCAGTGCTTGCGCGATCGGCCCCGTTACCGGGACTTGCATGGCGTCTGCCAGATAAATGAGCATCTGGCAGGTGGCGGCACAGCCTGGTTCCACCCAGTTGATATGGCCAAACCGTGTGTTGGTAACGTGGTGATCGATGACAACCAGGGGAATGGCGACATGGTCTGCAGTTCGGTAGATCGATCCCATGCGATCTGGGCTTGAGGCATCGAGGCAGACGATCAGATCGTAGCCGGCTGTCACCTGGGCCTCGCCCACAATGTCGGCATAGCCAGGGACAAACGAGAACTCTTCACCGGGGGCATCTTGTAAGGCCAGGGTAGGATTCTTGCCGATGGCGCGTAAAATCCATCCCATGCCCAAGAGACTGCCGATGGCGTCTCCGTCAGGGGCGACATGGCTAACACAAAGGATGCGCTCTGCGTTCCGCAATGTGGAGATGAGGAGGGCGTCGAGTTGGGGCCAGGTATCGCCCATTATTGTGGTGGCTAGAGCCATACCTAATCCTCAGGGTTTCGAGGTGCGTCAGCGTCCGTCTGTGGCGAGGGAGTAGCCTGCACTTCACCACTCTGCGCTTCATCAGTGTCCGATCGCTCGGAACGAATGCGTTGGAGCAGCTCAGCAACACGAGCGGCGCGTTCAGGTGTATCGTCGTAATGGAATGAGAGTTCCGGAACCACGCGCAACGTAAGCCGCTGCGCAAGTTGGCGCCGGATGAAGGGTGTTGCCCGATCTAGTCCGCGCAAAAGGAGGCGCCGCGGCGTCTCTTCTTCGTCATCATGGTGGACATAAATTTTGGCGTTACGCAGATCACGGCTAACCACCACATTGGTTACCGTCAATAAGCTTAGCCTGGGGTCATCCAACTCATTGCTTATCAGGATCGAAAGTTCCTGGTAGAGCAGTTCTTGTACACGTTGTTGTCGAATTGTAGCCATAGTCGTATTCTATCGCGTTCGAGAGGCAGAGGAAAAACCAGGGACGAGGGATTGGGGGCTGGGGGTGTTCATTGTCACAACGGTAAACTGCTGTCGTGATGAGCTTGATGTTGGATGACAAGTGATTCACTTGTCCCAAAGCCCAGTCTCTGATCCCCCAGCCCTTATCCCTCTATCGTACCTGCTGCTTCTCGAAGACTTCGATGATGTCGCCCTCTTGCATGTTGTCGTTGATACCTGCCAGGTTGATGCCACATTCATAGCCGGTGCGCACTTCGCTAACATCTTCAGTGAAACGTTTGAGCGTGCTAATCGTGCTGGTGACCTCGACCTTGCCACCGCGAATTAAGCGGGCGCCTGCATTGCGTTTAATCGCCCCATCCAACACCATGCAACCTGCTACCAACCCGCCACGGCGGACACGGAAGAGCTGGCGCACTTCGGCGCGGCCAATGGTTACCTCTTTGTAGACGGGTTCGAGCATACCGGTCAGTGCCAACTCAATGTCTTCGATCATGTGATAGATAACATTGTAGTTGCGGATTTCAACACCAGAGTTCTCAGCACGCATCGCTGCCGACTTGTCAATGTCGACGTTGAAACCGATGATAATCGCTTCGCTAGCTTCAGCCAACATTACGTCTGATTCGGAGATGTCGCCGATGGCCGATTGCAAAATCTTGAGGCTGACCTCTTTCTGCACTTCTCTCTGGCTGGTTGCGATCTGTTCAAGACTGTTGACCACAGGCTCCAAGGTCCCTTGTACGTCGGCGCGTACAATGAGGTTGAGTGTCTTGGTTTCGCCTTCTTCGATACGGGCGAAGAAGTCTTCTAGTGTCAACTGTGGGCGGGCCCAAGGTGCACGGCTGATGGCATCGGCTTCGGCCTGTCGTTCGTCAGCAATGCGTCGGGCATCTTTGTCTTTGGCCATAACCTCAAAGATGTCGCCGGCGGTGGGCACGTCCTGAATGCCGAGCACCACCACAGGTGTGCTTGGTGTCGCCTTCTTGATCTGGTTGCCTTCGTGATCGAACATTGCCTTGATACGTCCCCAGGTCTTGCCCACCACAATGACGTCACCACGGTTCAGGGTGCCGTTTTGTATCAACAGCGTTGAAGTGACGCCACGGTATTTGTCCAGTTCGGCTTCAATGATGGTACCCACGCACTTACCTTTGGGGTTGGCGCGCAGTTGTTCGATTTCGGCCACCAGAAGCAGGTTTGTGAGTAATTCGTCAATGTTCAGGCCGGTCAAAGCGCTGAGTTGGACCATAATCGTGTCACCGCCCCAGGCTTCAGGCTGCAACCCTTCTTTGGCCAGTTCTTCCATCACGCGGCCAGGGTTTGCGTTGGCTCTGTCAACCTTGTTAATAGCCACCACAATGGTAACGCCCGCGGCCTTGGCATGGTTGATCGCTTCTTTGGTCTGCGGCATTACACCATCGTCTGCGGCCACCACCAAAACCACAATATCGGTGACTTGTGCGCCACGTGCCCGCATTGAGGTGAAGGCTTCATGACCTGGTGTATCGAGGAAGGTGATCTTACGCCCTTCCACTTCGACCTGATAAGCGCCGGTGTGCTGGGTGATGCCACCGGCTTCCGTCGCCACAACGTTCGTCTTACGGATGCGATCGAGCAGGGTTGTCTTGCCATGGTCGACATGACCAAGCACTGCCACAACAGGAGGTCGTTCGACCAAATTGCTATCTTGTTCATGATCAATAATGTCGTCGACGAATACCTGCGCCTTGGTTCGGGTGTCTGCTTTTGCCGGTTCGTCAGATTCGGGCTCTGGTTGGTCGCCCTTGGGCCAAAGTACATCAACACCTAGTTCTTCGCCTACAATGGCGGCAGTGTCGTGATCGAGCGCCTGATCGATAGGCGCCATGATGCCAAACTGCATCAGCACCTTGATCAGATCAATGGGGCTGCGCTGCATCCGTTCCGCCAGTTTGCGCACAGTAATATGATCTTCGACAATAATTTCTCTAGGCTGCGCTCCGTTGCCGCCGTTACGGCCTCGAGCTGGTTGTGCTTTGGTTTCTTTGCTTTTTGTAGTCATCTTGACTCCCCTTTACCTTTCACTAAACACGGGTTCAGACATCATCTGCGGTTTGATGCCGACCCTAATATGGGCACCCGAATCTCTACCCGGTATGCTATCTCCATGTAACCCATGGATTTCCGTAGCGCATGGACTGCCGGCGTACACTTTTTGTTTTCAGCACCTGATTGCGCGTGTATTCAATGCCTCATTGTGCGTTCAGGCACAATCAAAGCGGATGACACGCGCCAACATGCCCAGCATGCCTGATGACGGCGACTGAATGTACTACCGATTCGCTAAACTGGAAAAGTCCACAGTGTATGCCTGTAGAAAAACTGGGTAGCAAACACCCATGAAGAGAAGTACCACCGGAAGTTACGGGGAAGGAGGGGAGAAAACTGAGAGCCATCTCAACTTGACTGACGATCACGCGACGTGCTGTCCACGAAACATCAGGAATGATGAGTTAGATACTCATTTTGGTTCTCCCTCACCGACACCAAAAACTGTCGGTTGCGTTCTCCGTTGGGCGCCGTGCTGTTCAGCATTCCACACAGCGTAGTGGCCCTTAACCACTGGTTTCACCCATACGGCTTTCATCAACATACATGGCAGATATCCTCTGCACTGTCACCAACGACTTCGCTAATGCGCTAGGTTGATAAGCTGATTGCAACCCCATTTTGTGCGACTGATCTCAAAAATCGCTTACAACAGCCAGCATAAATGGGCACGATAACATAAACGTTTTAGGTTTACCGCTACTTAGTATAGCCTACACGGCTCAAAAAAGCCAGCATTGGCCTGCCTTTGGTACAAGATTTAGCAGCTATTGGCATCTTCTTCAAGTGGATCTACATCGGGCAGTGTTTCTGCATACGCTTGTAGTGCGTCAATATCTTGGCTGCTAATCCCTGTTCGCAAGGAGCGTTGTAAGAGTCGATTGCTCAATGCTTGGTGCCAACATGAACGGACGGGGTGCAAGTACGCACCCCGTCCAGCTAATTTGCCTGTTAAGTCAACCTTCACCTCAGACTCTACGCGCACGACTCGAACTAATTCGCGCTTGCCTGCTCCCTGACGGCAGGCAATGCACATGCGCTGCGGTACATGCTTTTTCGTCTGTGGTTGTTTCTGGGCCATTGTCTACTGCTTCTCACTCAATATTACTTCTCACTCAATTACTTACAGAATCGCTCTACAACTAGCGGAAGCTGAAATCGTCGAAATCCTCTTCCTCAAATTCTCGGCGCTTGCCCCGCTTCGCTGTTTTGCCTTTCTTCTTCTCGACGGCTTTGCCAGCTACAGGTTTGACACCGCGTTTGCCTTTACGTTTGCCGTCCCACTCTTCGAATTCTTCTTCCTCTTCATCGCCAATGCCCACTAGTAGCTCTTCAGGGACTTCGATTTCATCGAGCGGGCCAAAATCAACCTGCTGACCGCGGCGTTGCGCCATGCGTTGACGTAACATGTCGGCAGTAATAATCTCAGGCAATTCCTCGCCCTCCACAACATCTGTTTCTTCGGCCGTTTGGTCTTCTTCTTCGGTTGCCTCTTCGACAATGTCGGGGAAAGCCGGTTCAACGTGTCGGGCCACAGTTTCTTTCGGTGCGACTGGTTCCTGCTCTGCCGGTTCATCTTCGACTACGTCGACATCATCTTCGTCGAACAACGGTTTAAGGTTGTCTCCTGTGCCAATGGCAGCTGCAGCACGTTCAAAGGCGTCGAGCGCAGCACGGGATTCGTCGCGGTCGCGCAGCGCGTCGTCAAGATCTTTGAATGAATCAGGCCATGACGCCATCTCTTCGGCCACATCCTCATGTTCGCGTTCCGCATCCAGGCGCTGGATTGTCTCCGCTGCCTGACGCAGTCGTTCTTCGCTGATGCTTTCGGCTGTGTTGTCGCCCTGTAGGATGCGTTCCGCCAACGAGAGCAGATCTCTACCACCACCACTTGTCTGACGTTGTGTCTGGTGAACGGCCAGCAGATCAAGACCTTCTTCTCGGGCTTCGCTTTCGCTCTTGATGTCGATGCGCCAGCCGGTTAGCTTCGCCGCCAGGCGGGCATTCTGCCCTTCTTTGCCGATGGCGAGGCTGAGCTGTCGATCCGGCACCACGACGACGGCTGTCTTCACCGTTGATTCTTCGTCGAGGAGCACACTCTGTACCTTCGCCGGGCTAAGGGCGTTGGCAATATAGGTTCGCAGGTCGGTGCTCCATTCGACGACGTCGATTTTTTCACCGGCCAACTCGTTAACAATATTCTGAATGCGCAATCCGCGCATCCCCACACAGCTACCCACAGGATCCACGGCAGGCACCGAAGTGGTCACCGAAACCTTGCTACGTGCGCCTGGCTCACGGGAAATTGACTTAATCTCTACCGTGCCGTCGCGTACTTCAGGGATCTCTTGTTCCATTAGGCGGCGCAAGAGGTTGCGGTGGGTGCGGCTCAGTTTGATGACAGGCCCACGGTTGCTTTTGTGCACATCGACAACATAGAGCCGGACATAGTCACCGCGGCGCAGCGTCTCGCTTGGGATCTGTTCCTCGCGCGGGAGCAGGCTTTCGTGCTTTTCGCCCAACAACACAGTGACGGTGCCACTGGTTGTGTCGATGCTGCGCACCTGCGCGTTGATGATTTCACCGACCTTGTGCACAAAGTTTTCGTAAACAGTGTCCCTTTCCGCTTCACGGATACGCTGTAGGATCACCTGTTTGGCCGTTTGGGCAGCGATTCGCCCAAAATCTTTGGGGGCACTTTCCACGCTGATGACATCGCCAAGTTTGACGTCGGCATTGACGACCTTGGCATCCTCCAGCCGGATTTCAGTATTCTGGTTGATGACATCGTCGACCACCTCGCGTTCGGCGAAGACTTTCATCTCGCCGCTGATGCGGTCGATCTCTGCCGTGACATTTGCCACAGAACCATAATTCCGTTTGTAGGCAGACACGAGCGCAGCTTCAATTGCATTGAAGATGACCTCGCGTTCCAATCCTTTGTCGGTGGCGACCTGGTTGATGCCGGCAATGAGCGCTTTACTCATATTTTCGAACAACTCCTCGAACTACAGAACGATATACGATTGTGGGTAGAAACAAATGTAAGTACTAAAATTACGTGAACGGTGAATAAGAAAAAAGGTCCATACAACAGAAAAAGTGGGGAGCCCCCACTTCCGTCACCACAATAATATCAACAAAACACTACTAAAACACCCTCAAAACAATAACTTCAGACTGCAAGGTTAAAACCTTACCTTCAAACAGAGGAATTATAACACAGTCCCAAGTCAAAAATCAAGTACAACACAGATTTTATTGAAAGTTCTCCAACTGTATCTTCCAACTGTATCTTCCAACTGTATCTTCGTTGGCCTTTAGCCGTCGGCTCTTAACGAATGCGCACATGATAACGTTCAACGATCCTCTGCCCCGCCGGGCTGAGGACAAAATCGATGAACTGCTGTGGCCAGCCACGATCTACCCTGCGTCGTAACAGAAAAAGTGGACGACTCAGGTGATAACTCTGGTTGGTCAGTACTTCGTCGCTGGGCAGCTTGCCTTCAATGGGCACCACACGTACCTGCGCCTGATCGGCAGGATCGGCTAGTGAGGCGCCGGCTGCATTGCGTGTGTAAGCTTGTGATACATAACCGATGGTGTCAGGACGCCCGGCGATATAGCCTACCATGTCACGGCTTGTCGGCATGACCACCGCTGTAAGTGCTACGTTTTCCGTGTCCATTACCCGCTCCTCAAAAAGGGCGCGCGTGCCGCTCCCATCTTCGCGGCTTACAAGGACGACTTCGTTGTTGTTGCCGCCCACATCTTGCCAGTTCAATGCCCGTCCACTGTAGAGATTGCGCAGTTGCAGCAAGGTAAGATTTTCAACCGGGTTGTTGCGATGCACGAGAATGGCAATGCCATCCCAGGCGATAGGCACACGCAGTAGATTAGCCGGTATTTCCTCCTCTTCGCTGAGTAGTGTGCTTGCGGCCAACGAAACCTGGCCGCTGGAAACCCAGCTTTCGCCGAGTGTGCTGCCACCGCCGCGCAGGCTGAAGATGACATTCGGATGACGATCGCTGAATGCGCCGGTCAGCTCGATGAGCAGTGGCATCATCTCTGTGGAACCGGCTATGCTCAGATTCACCGGCTCCAAAGGCACGATGCCGGCCTGCCTACACGAGGAGAGAAGCACCGCAATGAACAGCAGTGGCGCCATCCATAAGCGGCAGCGGAGAGAGTTCATACTGTTTCGTGCTTCCTTAGCCGCGGATCGCGCTGAGGATGAATACCAGGATCGAAACACTTAGACAGTAGGCGGCGAAGACATAAAGTGTGTGGCGGCGCAGATACGCCAGAAGGAAGCGAATGGCCACAAAGCCCGAAATTGCGCTGGCCATAAAGCCAACCGCCAGTATAGGCAACTGGGCCGACAGCATAGCCGGATCTGTGGCCAGGGCATCGCTGAATTGAAGCAGCCCTGCACCGAAGAAAGCCGGTGTGCCTAACAGAAAACTGAACCGTGCAGCCGCTGCGCGGTTCATGCCGCGCGCAAGGCCTGCGGCTATGGTGCTGCCGCTACGACTAATGCCTGGCGCAAGGGCAACGGCCTGCGCCAGCCCAATGACGATTACATCGCCCCAAGACATTTGTTCGGTGAATTTATTCTGTTGGCTGCGCGCGGCCAACAGTTCACTGCCGGCCAGCAGCGCCGCTGTTACCAGCAAGAAGCCGGCTGCCGCCAAGTGAGAGGTGAAGAGCGACTCAATAAAATCTTTGAAGAGCAATCCTGTCACCGCGGCGGGGATGGAGGCGACGACGATGAACCAACCCAACCGTGCGTTGGGATCGGCCAGCGAACGGCGCACAATGCTTTGTAAAGAAGCTGTGATGATTGCAACAAAATCGCGCCAAAAAACGGCGAAGATTGCCACTAGTGTTCCCCAGTGCAACACTGTGTCGAAAAGCAGTCCGCTGTGTTCCCAACCCAGTAACCACGGGACAATCACCAGATGTCCACTGCTGCTGACGGGAATGAACTCGGTTGCACCTTGAACGATGCCCAAAACGATTGCCTCGATGAACTCAAACACAAGCAGTCCTTCTTGGCGGACGATCTGATCCGCTGCTGATGTTGGTGCGCTTGTTGGCGCAGGATGATGTTATGAATTGATCTGACGCAATTGCTCTTCGCGCTTGCGTCGCTGTTCATGCCGCACCGTCTGGTTCGAGAGGGTGTAGTTCTCCCAGAAAGTATCTCGGAAATCGGCAAAGACACCGTCAGCAATCGACGCACGGATTTGTGTCATCAACTGCATCATAAAGTGGATGTTGTGGATGGTTGCCAGGCGCAATCCCGTGATCTCCTTCGCTTTGAATAGGTGACGCAGGTAGGCGCGGCTGAAGGTGCGACAGGTGTAGCAACCACATCCTTCTTGAATCGGGCGCACATCTTCGGCGTACTCGGCATTGCGCAGGTTGATCCGCCCTTGCGGTGTGAGGACAGCGCCGTTGCGGGCGATACGTGTGGGCAACACACAGTCAAAGAAGTCGATGCCGCGGGCGACAGCCTCGACAATGTCTTCAGGCGCGCCCACCCCCATGAGATACCGTGGTTTCTCTGTGGGGAGGTAGGGGCAGGTCTCATCTAGTGTTTGGTACATCTGCTCTTTGGTTTCACCCACCGCCAGCCCACCCACCGCGTAGCCGGGGAAATTTAGACGGCTGAGGAATTCGGCGCTCTGGCGGCGTAACTCCGGGAAGATTCCACCCTGCACAATGCCGAACAGCGCTTGATCGCTTCGGTTGTGCGCCTCTTTGCATCGGGCAGCCCAACGGTGGGTTCGCTCCAACGCCGCCTCATTGTATGCCCTGTCCAATGGATCGGGGCATTCATCGAGCACCATGGCGATATCTGCACCTAATGCCTGCTCGATCTCCATTACTCGCTCCGGTGTGAAGCGATGGGTGCTGCCGTCAATGTGGCTGCGAAAGGTGACGCCGTCGTCATCGAGTTTACGCCGGTGTGCAAGGCTAAAGACCTGATATCCACCTGAATCGGTGAGCATTGGGCCGTTCCAGCCCATAAACTGGTGCAGGCCACCCATTCGTTCCACCAGTTCGTGTCCTGGGCGTAGATATAGATGATAGGTGTTGGCGAGGACTAATGTTGCGCCCAATTCGCTGAGGTCGCGTGGTTCCAGCGTCTTCACATTGGCTAATGTGCCAACTGGCGCAAAGGCCGGCATGGGGATCGGTCCGTGCGGCGTTTGGAAGGTGCTGAGACGGGCGCTGCCGTCTTGTTGATGCAATTCAAAAGTAAAAGGAGGTGTGGTTGTCATGCCGCGTCCATTGTGTTTCGAGTCGATGCACAATGGCATACGCTAGCGCATTGGGGCAGAGCTGTCAAAGTTCGGGGCAGTAGAACTGAGACTGGGGCGTTGTACATGCTGGTGCAAACTGCCTCAATGTTCCTACGAAGTGGACCATATTCAACTGCTACACACTCCATGAAAACAGTGACCCTACACCATCATACAAAACGCCCCAATGATTACGCCTGTCGGGCGTCGTCGAGCGGGATCTTGCCTCTGAGCAATGTACCCCGCGAGAGACGAGGACTGGGTGAGAGGATCTCTAGGTGACCATTGAGCATTTCGGCGCGTTCGTACATGTTAAGCAGGCCGAAACTACCTCGATCATCGTAATTACGGCGAATGTTGGTTACATCGAACCCCTTACCGTCGTCTTCGCATTCAAAGTAGAGGTTCTGCTCATCGATGTAGACACGTAGCCAGATATTCTGGGCGTTGGCATGTTTGCGAATGTTGTTAATCGATTCTTGTAAAATCGTGAAGATATTGTTGGCGACTTTGTCTCTGAGCTTGAAAGAAAGTTCTTCAACTTCCAGGTGAACCTGAGTGGTTAGCGTCTTGCTTAGTTGTTCGTGATAAGAGTGTAGCGCCGGAATCAGGCCTCGACTTTGCAGGATGATCGGGCGTAACTCGAATAGTAGGGTACGTACTTCGCGATTTGCCTGCCGCCCTAAGTCTTCGAGCAGATCGAGTTCTGATCGCACAGTTTCAAAGCGTTCACGTTCGAGAAGCCGACGGGCAACGTCTACATTCATAATGATCAGGCTCAGAATTTGAGCTGGGCCATCGTGCAAGTCGCGAGCCAACTGGTGGCGAACTTCTTCCTGCGCTTTAATGATGCGATCCTGTTCGTTGCGCAGATTCTGGTAGAGCCGAGCATTTTCCAGTGCTACACCGGCCTGGCTGCCCACCTTTTCGAGCCAATTTTTGTCTTCTTCGGTAAAATCTTCGTCACCCTCTTTGTTCAGCACCTCAAGGACGCCCACCAGCCGCCCTTGCACAGTGAGTGGGACACATAGAATGTTGCGTGTCTTGAAGCCTGTTGTATCGTCTACAAGCGAAGTGAACCGTGGATCGTTTTCGACGTTGTTCACAATAATTGAACGCCGGTTCATTGAGACCCAACCGGCTACGCCCTGATGTTGCGGAATGCGCATTTCGTGTAACATACCGCCGGCGGTGCCGGTGGGCATGTAGAAGATCAACTCGCGGTTGCGTTCGTCCACTACAAAGAGCGTAGCTGCTTTCGCTTGCAGCGTCATGGCGCTCATCTCAGTGGTGTCTCGGAGGACAGTTTCCAGTTCGAGCGTGCTATTGAGCGATTGGCTCACTTGCGCGATTAGGCTCATCTGCTCGAGGCGCTGGCGTGTAATGGTCAACTGGCGGGCGCGCAGACCGTTGTCTACCACCAACTGTATAAACTGTAGAAGACGGCTGTAATCTTGATCACTGGGGAGATCTTCTGGCGCAAAGACAAGGCTGATGCCGCCAAGCAGGATCCCATCCAGCCGAAGACGCATGTGAATAATGGGTTGATCTTCGTCACGGCGCCCCAGCCCCAATTCCACATCATCGGAAGCCGTGGCCTGGAACTCTTCGCTTGAGTAGCTACGGAGCGCCATTTCCCAGCGCTGGATGCGCGCCAGCCATGTAGAATCAAATTTTCCTAGACGCACCGATACGTCAGGGATCACTGTGTGGATACGGAAAAGCCATAAACTCAGGGCTTTGATAGATGTATGCTCAAAGAGGATCTCAGCACAGCGTTCCCAGTAAAGCCGGGTATCACTGTTCCGTAGCAACTGTTGCAACTCAGTGAGCGAAGCTAAAAGTTTCGGCTTCGTCGATTCAGCGTTGCCGTTTGCCGTTGGCTGTTCTTGCACCAGATCGACTGAATCTTGAAACATGCCCATAAAACCGTCCTGTATTTCCATCGAAAGACTATGTCTGCAACGCCTAGTGTTACCCACGAACCACTACAACAACCTGTTAACTGGCAGATGACACACACTGATAAAATTATATCCAGATTATACTATACTCTACTCAAACAGCGTGCAGTTTCTTCAGTCAAAGTACGCATCCTCATGGAAAATGCGTACGAAACGGCCCCCAATCGCCGATTGGAGGCCGTTAATTCCCTGTGTCTGCCTGTTATCAGTGTCCTCTTTTTGTCCTTGTCCGCCGGCAAGTTCTATTTCAACAAACTCTCAATACCAGACGACATTAAGCAGCTTCGTCAAACGCTTCGGCCACATCATCAACATCGCCAATCACGGCGTCACCGTCCGCTGCGAAGTTGACGGGCAGGCTGGCCGTCTCACGCAGCTTGACTTCGATCTGCTTGGCAATCTCGGGGTTCTCTTGCAAGAAGACCTTGGCGTTTTCTCGTCCTTGCCCAATGATCTCTTCGTTAAAGCGGTAGTAAGCCCCACGCTTGTCGATGACATCGTGCTCAACGCCCAAATCGACCAGATCGCCTTCTGTGCTGATGCCTTCGTTGTACATGATGTCGAATTCAGCAACTTTGAAGGGTGGCGCTACCTTGTTCTTGCGCACAGTGACGCGGGTGCGGTTGCCGATGACGTCGTTGCCCTGCTTGATCGATTGAATACGGCGAATATCAAGGCGGACACTGGCGTAGAACTTAAGCGCCATACCGCCAGAGGTGGTTTCGGGGTTTCCAAACATGACGCCAATTTTCTGGCGCAACTGATTGGTGAAAATCATACAGGTGTTGCTTGACTTCACTGCACCCACCAGCTTACGCAGCGCCTGGCTCATGAGGCGCGCTTGCAAGCCAACATGGCTGTCTCCCATTTCGCCTTCAATTTCTGCGCGGGGCACAAGGGCTGCTACGCTGTCGACCACCACAACATCCATCGCACCGGAGCGGACGAGCGCTTCAGTGATCTCGAGTGCTTGCTCACCCGTATCCGGCTGGCTGACATAGAGATTTTCTACGTCGACGCCGATCTTTTTGGCATAGACGGGATCAAGCGCATGTTCTACGTCAATGAAACCGCAGACGCCGCCGTTGCGCTGCGCCTCGGCAATCACATGTAGACAGACTGTCGTTTTGCCTGAACTTTCAGGCCCGTAAACCTCTACAATACGACCACGGGGTACACCTCCCACGCCGAGGGCAATGTCCAGGCTCAGGCTACCGGTTGGGATCGCTTCAATATCAAGCTTGTTGGCGTCTCCCAATTTCATAATGATCCCGTCGCCGAAACGTCGGGTTAAATTGCTCAATGTGGTTTCCAGGGCTTTGTCTTTGCCACTGGTCGCTGTGGTAGTACTCTTTGAAGCACTCGAATTGCTTGAGCGGGGCATCAGCATCCTCCGTGTAGGTAGGCAATGTTCACATTCCGTTAGGCACAAGTGTCTGAATATTCAGTAATTATAGAACATTCGTTCCTTTTCGTCAATTCATAATTTGCTCAGAATTGCTCAAAGATTGACGTAGCTGCCAGGATAATTTTTAGTACAACCTGCTAAGTAGAATGCCTACACGCTTAGGGTGAATCACGATCAAAACCACGGTCATTTTTTGTTTGTTTGCGGCACCTGCTATAATCCGAACAAGTAGTCGCCTCTGTTAATGCCACTTTTGCCATAAACCGGTAGGCACTTCACCGGTCTTTGCGATCTGTTGATGGTCTGTTTTGCTCCAGTTTTTTGCCCGAACGTGCACGCTACCCTTCAAGCTAAGTGGTTTAAGCCGGCTCTCAAAATAGCCGGAACTGATGCTCCTCCGGTCCAGTAGATAGGGATAGGCATGAACCGACGGAAACTGAATCGAGCCTGGGAGACGTTGCGATCCTTGCCGATGCCTGCAATTGCCACCGATCGGCTGGTTGATCTCCACAATGATCTGACCCACTACGACATGACCATTGCGGAAGAGATGCGCGAGTACCTACGCGGTCATCCAGTCAACCCCTACAAACTCCAGGTCGATATGGAAATCGAAGAAGCGCTACGGGCCTTCAAGCCTGAAAGCGCTGCCGAAGTGGAGTGTCGGCGCGAACTGTTGCGCTACAAACGCCGCGTCGATGACGTGGTGCGTGAGTTGATGCGCATCAGCCAAAAGGAAGCTTCGCGTTAGCCCGTTCTCAGTTTTTATGACGAGTTCAGTTTTTATGACGAGTTCAGTTTTTATGACGAGTAAGAAGTAAGTAGGTTAACTGCGACTCTGGATAGGCTTGAGCGAAGTCATCTTCAAGTGTGTCGAGCCAAATGGAACCGACTCATTGCTCCTTACTCATTCTACTTCTAATGGCAGATCGCGGCGGATCAGATCTGCGATTTCCTCACGCCGTTGGATTAAGCTTGATTTTCCTCCCCGGATCCACACCACGGCAGGTCGCAGCGCACCATTGTAGTTGCTCCCCATCATCAAGTGATAGGCCCCACTGGCTGGGACGGCAATCAGCTCGCCTTCGGCTACGTCGGGCATGGGCAGCTCGTGGATCAACACGTCGCCGCTCTCACAGTAAGGACCAGCCAACCACGCCGCCCCCGCCGTAGGACGTATTGGATCAGCGACAGGCAGCGCCGAGTATCTCGCCCCATAGAGCGCCGGGCGGATGTTGTCGGCCATGCCGCCGTCGAGAAGAAGCCAGCGTCGTTGGGGTGTTTGTTTCACGGCACCAACACGGTAAAGGGCGACGCCTGCCCGCGCTACCAGGCTGCGCCCGGGTTCCAGGTGCAGGATCGGGAGTGCCAGATCTCGCGCCTCACAGCCCTCTTCGACGCGCCGGGCAACAAAACGCACGTAGTCCTCAATGCTAGGATGGGGGAGATCGTCTTCGTGGTAGGGGATGCCCCATCCGCCGCCAGGACAGAGGTAGCCGGGCGTCCAGCCACTGTCGCGACGTAGATCGACCATCAGATCAAGGACACGAGCCACTGCTGGCCCCACCGGCTCAGGATCATGAAAGTGTGATCCTTGGTGGAAGTGTAGCCCGTGCAGAGGGAGCCCTTGTCGATGGCACAAACGAACCGCTTCGAGTGTTTCGGTGTAGCTCATGCCGAATTTGCTGTCGTCCTGGCCGGTTTGTCGATAGCTGTGTGTGTCGACAGCGACGCCGGGGCGCACACGCAGCCACAGATCGGGGAAGGGATCGTCCTGGTCTGTGTAAACCTCGGCGAGGTGATGTAGCTCGCTGAGATTGTCGACAACGATGACACCTGCATGCGCAACGGCGGCACGCAGGTCCCCCGCCGTTTTGTTGACCCCGTGCACCAGGATCTGTCCACGCGGCGCGCCGGCTGCCACGGCTATGGAAATTTCACCAGCACCGGTGCAGTCGAGCCAGAGGCCGCGCCGCACTGCCCACTGCGCCACCGCCACACACAGAAATGCTTTGCCCGCGTAAGTGATGCCGCTGTGGTTGGGGTAGGTATGCAGCGCACTGCGATACTCGTCCACTGCGGCGTCCATGCTGGCCTGATCGTAGAGATAAAGCGGCGTGCCGTAGCGTTCGGCTAATTCGGTCAGGTCACAGCCGCCGATGTACATCACTTCGCCGTTGGTGCCGGGTTCAAGACGGGTGGTTATGGGAAAAAGGGCGAGGCGTTGGCTGTTCACGGAATCACTTCCTTTTTGGGCTTAGGTGCCAGAACCACCAAAAGGATCCCCGCCAGTGTAATCAGCGCACCCACTATGCTGTTCCAGGTAGGGATTTCGTTTAGGAGCAGAATACCCAGGATCACGCCGCCGGTGACTTCCTGGGTGGCAATGATGTTGACGTAAGTCGCGCTGACTCGGCGCAGCGCAGCATTGTAGAGTGTGTGCCCAATTGCAAGGGGGAAAACGCCCAATGCCAACACACTGAGCACCGCCGGCCAGGAGTAGCCACCCGGCGAAAAGTTGACGGCCACCGTGGGGATCAACCACAACGTTGCCATGACGTAGACCGTCCCCGCATAGGAAATGAGTGGGTAGCGGTTGCGTTGGCTGCGCCCGGCCACGCTGTAGATGCCGAAGCAGATGGCGCTGCCAAGGGCCAGTAGATCGCCGATAATCATGCGCGATGTGAGCTGTGCTTCGGCGCCGGCCAGTAGTGCCACACCCACCACAGCCACGAGGATGCCCGTCCATTGGCGCGGGTTGAGCTTTTCTTTGAGCACCAGCCATGAAAAGAGCGCGACGAAGATCGGCGCTGTATAGATCAACGCCAGACTGTGTGCAATCGATGTGAACGAAAGGGAGGCAATGTAAAGGCCAAAGTGAAGCGCTGCCGCTAGCCCGAAACCGGCAAACTTTGGCCACTCTGCCCGGCTCGGTAACCTATCTTTGCGTAGGACGGCCAACCCAAGCACAAGCACACCTGCCACCAGCAGCCTGCCCGCCGTAATCTCGTACGATGTCAGCGATGCCGCCGCCCAACGAATCAGCACCGGGCTTGTGCTAAAGAGGACAACTGCCAGCGCAACCAGCAGTAAACCACGGCGTTCTTCGGTGGTCACAGGCGTAAATTACCAGGTTGGGAGATTGGTGGTAGCAGCGAAGGTAGATTGGTAAAGAAGAGATTAAGCGATTGTAAACTACTGTAGAGACAATCCTGAATTACTCAATCCCTGAATCGCTTAATCTCTTGCCTTACTATCCCAAATCGAGCAAAACGCACGGTTCGGGTTTACGTTTAGAATCCTGGCGCAATGGCGACGGCAACGAGGCTCAACACCATGCTAATAACGATCAGAAAGCTGAGGACGTAAAAGATCTTTTCGTTCAGGGAAAATTTGCGGCGACCGTTGCGGCTGTTGCGACTCATGGTTTCGACTCCAATGAATAAAATAGGACGCGTTGATGATATTTTACCACATCCCCTTACCAACTCAGGAAGTGTGCCACCCATTGCAAACGGAATACATTACGTTTATGGCGCAACACGTTTATGGCGCAACACGCAGTGGACCCAGCAACAGCCTGTCGGCGCCTTCGGCACCCGCTGCGTCGAGCAGGCGCAGTCGTTCAAAGCTGGGCCAGGGATAGAGGCCGATCTCCAATTGATAATCCCCTGTCGGCGCGTCGGGGCTGACAACAAAAGTGTGGGGATCGACAATGACCAGATCTTCACGTTCAAACCAGGCCGAGGATGGCGTCGGGGGGGCGCTGTCCAGCCCGCCGTGCATGATGAATCCACTGTCTAGAATGTGGACGAAGGTGGTGTAGTCCTGGCTGATCGGGCTGCGTGCCTGCCAATAGAGGGTGACGGTGAGTTCGTCGCCCGGGAAGAGCCGACGCGCGCTGAATCTGTAGCCGATCAAGGTAACACCATCGGCAAAATCAACGGACACGGGGTTGGGGACGTCGTTTGCGGCAGACACAGGCGGCTCTAGCGCCACATGCCCGAAGACAAGGCTGTCGCCGCCGTCCACACGGGGTAGACGTTGGCCGCTACGGTAATCGTAAAGGCCGACCGCCCACTGTCCACGGTTTGGCGTGTAGGCTGTGTTGGGGACGTCCACCAGATAGGTGTCTATCACAACCTGTCCTGGTAGCCAGCGGCTGGTGGGTGCATTGCCCCCATTGGGCATGGTGTCGCGTTGTGCCACGGTGAAACCGTCGTCGTCCACGAGGTGCACGAAGACGGAGTAGTCTTTGGGCAGCGATGTCAGCGCCTGCCACGTCACCTCTACCTGCGCCACATCGCCAGGACGCACTATTGCGGGCGACGCCGTCACCGCCAGGATAGCAACTTGTTCACTGGCTAGGCCGAAGGTCGCCGACGCCGGTTGCGGCGCAGCGATCTGTGGCTGTGGCGCGGCGTAGATTGGGCGGATCACCCAAAACGGTGTGACAGCCGTGAGAATCGCCAAGATTGTCACAATTCCCCAGCCAAGGCGCATGCCCAGACGAATGCCCACGCTGCGACAGGCCAACACGAAGATCAAACCCAGTGTCGCCGCAGCAGGGAAAAAGTAACGTCCTTGTGCGGCGGGGGCGATCTCCATGAAGCGCAGCCAGGAAAAAATTAGCAGTCCGAGCCAGAGAAAGAGAAAACCTCCCTCTAACTCCCCCCGCAAAGCAGGGGGAGGACTGTTGCCGTGTTGAGAATCTGATTGTTTTTGGGTGGCAGCGGTCCCCTCTTCGCCCGGCGCTGCGTCGGCTGCTGGGAGGGCTAGGGAGGTGTAAACCCAACGTACCACCCATGCAACCAACCCCATGCCAATCCCGATCGTCAACACGCCAAAGCCCGTGTAAATCCACTCTGGGTAGGGGACATTCATCCACCCGAACAAGCCCCAAAACGAGCGGAACAGACTGCCCAATTCTCCGGCTATGATTCCCCAGTCTGCCGGCACCACACGCAGTAGGATATTGGCTTCCCACACGTTCCAGGCCAGGGGATCGCTGTAAAGTTGCCAATTGCGCCAGTACCACCAACCGGCGATGAGCAACACGGGCGCGCCGATCCAGAGGATCGCGTCCCCGATGATGCGCCAGGAGCGTTGCCGCCAAGCCACCCACAGCACCGCCAACCCGGCCAGACCAAGGAGCGTCAACGCGCTAAGTTTTGAGATCAGCGCCAGGCCGAGGAAGGTGCCGAGAATTGCGAATTGCGAATTGCGAGAGGCGAACTTGTCGTCTTGTCGTCTTGTCGCCTCATTGCCTTGCCGCACCATCACCACAATCTGCCAGAGGACCAACGCTGCTGTGGCGTTGATGGCGTTGTCGTTGCTGGCGGCGGCGCTGATGAAGACGAACTGCGGGATGAAGGCGACGAAGGCCGCGCCGAGCAGCGCCGCGGGTGGCTCCAACAGCAGATCGAGTGTGCGGTAGACGGCATAGACTGTTACTGCGCCGAGGAAGATCGAGAAGAAGCGGGCGATGTGTAAGGCCAGGATCGATCCTTGCCACGGCCATCCTTCGGCGTCGGGGTAGTGGATTAGGTAGTTGCGGTTGCCCGGTGCATCCGGTTGGCCGATAGCGCGGTGGGGATTGGCGCGGTCATAGATGGTGGGGAAATCGGTTTGATCGATCCAGGCTGTCAATGCGGCGGCGGCCAGGTAGTAGCCCGGTGCCTGTACACCCTGCTGTCGCCACATTGCCTGAGAATTCGGCTCCGACACCGGCAATCCCTGCCCTGTTGTGACGTGCTGGATGAAGGCAAAATGCCAGATTTCGTCCGGCGTTTCAAACGCTGGGGTGAGGATGGAGTAGCTGGTGGTGAGGACGATGAAGACTGCTAGCACTAGCTGAATTGCGTAACGGCGAATGCGTAATGCGTAATGCGTAACTGTCTGTGGCGTCACTTGTGCATTGGCAACTACATCCGATTGCACAAACCGGCTTGAAACAGTCTCGCTCGTGGTTGAATGTGTGTTGCGCTGTCGATTACGCATTACGGATTACGCATTTCTATCTTCTCGGCTTCCACACCAACAGGTAGTACAGCCAACTGCGGACATACGCCGACCAGACGTCGCTGACACGGAAGTTGGATTCACCGTTGGCGCGCACATATTCGTGGGTGGCCACTTCCGCCAGCCGGTAACCGCTGCGCACCGACTTAATCACCATCTCCTGCTCAATTGTGGTGATGTTTTCTTGCAGATCGAGCGCTTGCGCCACGTCACGGCGAATGGCGCGGAAGCCATTTTGACAGTCGGTCAGGCGCAGATTTTGTGTGTAGTTGACGCTGAGGGTAATGATCTGGCTGCCAAAGAGGCGGATGAATTGGTGGATCGTGGCATGCAGTTCGTCGCTGCCGCCCAGCATTCGCGAGCCGGAAACATGATCGGCCACACCGTTGACGATCGGCTCCACCAACGCGGGGATATCGCAAGGATCGTGGGAGCCGTCGGCGTCGACAAAGACGAGAATGTCGCCGGTGGCGCGGGCGATCCCCGTGCGGATGGCGTCTCCTTTGCCGCGGTTGTTGTCGAGGATCACCTGTGCCCCGAACGACGCCGCAATCTCCCGCGTGGCATCGGTGCTGTGTCCGTCGATTACCAATAGTTCGTCGGCAAAGGGCGCCGCGATTTCTAGCACAGGACGCAAATTGTCTGCCTCGTTGCGTGTGGGCACGACAATCGAAATACGATGCAGCGTCCCATCGGGTCCACGGCGGTTGATTTCAGTGGGGCGCCTGGCAGCTTTGTACCAGGCAGGCAACGTCGAATTCAAACGATTTCCTCACGGGTGCGGCGTTGGCGAAAACGAAGTAAGTGTCTACTTTAACGATATTCAAGTGGAGATCCAAATTGCGTAGTACGTGGTGCGTGGTGCGTGGACTCGTCGTGGCGCTGTACTTAGAATTGGCAGGTTCTACTCGCACAACGCAAGGCACGCCAATGCAGTATCAAGAGTCTCAACTGGATCAAGAGTCTCAACTGGTAAACGCACCACGTACCACACACTACGCTCCCGATTTGACACCCAATCCCCCATTGATGATACAATCGCCCCCACAACCAAATAGCAGCAATCTGCGCTTATCAAGAGAGGTGGAGGGAACGGCCCTTTGAAGCCTCGGCAACCGGCAACGGACGTGATCATGTCTTCGTTGTGTCAGGTGCCAATTCCGTCGGTGTGATGCCGAAAGATGAGACGCGATGGCGATTCGTTCAGCCAACGTAACCTCTTCCTGTATCCATCGGAAGGGGTTTTTTGTTTTCACGGCAACGGTGCAAGGGAATGCCCCTCTCGGTAATGCGCTGGACGACGACGGACGACCGACGACCGGAGCAGCACACGATATTGTTTGCAACCTGCAACCTGCAACATCAGACTCACTTACCAGCCTGATCTTCTACCCATCACAGCTTTCCATCGACAACGCGATATACTGACCGAGGAGCGATCATGCAGACTGTAGACCCAACTGCCGCCAATAGCGTTCACCGCAATGGACATACCCCGAAAGAGGACAGTTCACTGTCGCCGCTGACCGAAGCTGTCCATGCCGGTGAGGCGCGCTTTCGTTCTCACAACAGCCTGACTGTGCCCATTGTGCAGACGTCGACTTACACCTTCGACAACACGGCCGAGTTGATCGACTACGTCGAAAATCACATGTTCTGGGACGTGCCCGAGCGTGAGGAGTATGGGCGCTACGGCAACCCGACCGTGCGCGCCGCCGAAGCCAAAATCGCCGCCCTCGACAAAGCCGAAGACGCTGTGATGGTGAGCAGCGGCATGGCCGCCATCACGAATACAATGTTGATTCTGCTCTCTGCCGGGGATCACTTTATCATCACCGAAGATTGTTACCGCCGCACACGTGCCTTCTGTCGCACCTTCCTCACGCGTTTCGGTATTGAATGTACCACCGTCCGCCCCGGTGATTACGATGCCATCGAGGCGGCCATTCAACCCAACACCAGGTTGATCTTCTCCGAATCCCCCACCAATCCCTTCCTGCGCTGCCTCGATTACGCCCGTCTGGCCGACATTGCCCAGCGTCACAAAGTCAAAACTGCCGTCGACACCACCTTCGGCACACCCATGAATGTGCGCCCGATTGAATATGGCATCGACCTGGTGATTCACAGCGTCACCAAATACCTGGGCGGCCACAACGACTTACTGGCCGGCTGCGTAGTGGGCAACTACAGCATCACCACGGCATTGCGCCAGGCCCAAGGGGTGATGGGCGCTGTGGTGGATCCGCACTGTGGCTACTTGATCCTGCGCGGCTTGAAGACGTTGGGGCTGCGCATGCGCCAGCACAACGCCAGCGGTATGGCTGTCGCCCGCTTCCTTGAGGACCACCCCAAAGTGCGTCGCGTCTGGTATCCCGGCCTCGAAAGCCACCCCGATTACGAAGTTGCCGCCCGTACCATGCAGGGCTTCGGCGGCGTCATCAGCTTCGAGATTGACGGCGATGGACCCGCCGCCAGCCGCTTTATCGACGCCTGCCGCATCCCGCGTATTGGTCCTAGCTTGGGGGGCGTAGAGAGCCTCATCGAACAGCCGTCGATCATCTCCTACTACGACACCGATCCCGAAGTACGCCTCGCTCTAGGCATCAGCGATGAACTCGTGCGCCTGAGCCTGGGTATCGAAGAGACTGACGATCTTATTGCCGATCTGGCGCAAGCGTTGGAAAGTGCATAGAAAACGATGATGAGATGATGGCTTTCCAACCCCATCATCTCATCATCTTCCCTTCCCCAACTGGAATCCTCTCCACTGCCAATTCGCCAAATTCCCCGTACAGTCGAGTCATTCCGTGACATTTTTCACATAAAGTGACTCAACAAAATGAATCAGATCTTCAAGTGTCTTCATTTGCTTGTTACATGTTCCATATTCTGTGTTCGATGGACTGAGCAAAACGCGCCTGGCTACGTACTACGCACTACGCACTACGCCTTGCTCATACCTTTTGCTCTCCTCCTAACCGCCTGCGCCCCCGCCGAGCCTCGCCTTGCCAGCGCCAACGTCATCGAGGCGATGAGTGGCCCGGCGGACGAGAACTTTGCCCGCGCTTATGAGCCGGTGGAATTTGTTTTCCCACGCGATCATGGGCCACATCCTGAGTACACCACTGAATGGTGGTACTACACCGGCAATCTGGCAGACGCCGAGGGTGGGCTTTACGGCTTCCAGTTGACCTTCTTTCGCAGCGCGCTTTCGCCTGATCAACCTGAACGCGCTTCGGATTTGGCCACAAATCAGATTTACATGGCTCATTTTGCCATCACCAGTGGACCAGACGCCGAGCACCATAGTTTTGATCGCTTCAGCCGTGGCGCGGGAGGCCTGGCCGGTGCAATCGGTGAGCCAGAGTACAGCGTCTGGCTCGAAGACTGGCGCGCCGAGCAGATCGGCCCACAACAATACCGTCTCGTCGCCGCCGCCGAAGGCCCCGACGGGCGTGTCGCCCTGGATCTCGTCCTCGCCGAGACACGCGATCCCCTGCTGCACGGCGATCGTGGTCTTAGCCAGAAAGGACCGGAGCCAGGCAACGCCAGTTACTACTACAGCCTTGTGCGCATGGACACCACCGGCACCGTCGTCTTCGACGGCGAAAGCGTAGAGGTTACCGGGCTGAGTTGGAAAGATCATGAGTATGGCACCAGCGCACTCAGCGGCGACGCCGTCGGTTGGGACTGGTTCAGTGTCACCCTGGACAATGGCATTGTGATCATGTTTGCCGAGATCCGTACACGCAGTGGCGTCAGTCAGGACATCTTTGAGGGTACTCTCGCCTATCCAGACGGGCGACAAGTTGTTATTAACCAGGACGATTTCGTCCTCACGCCGCTTGGCGAGTGGACCAGCCCCGATACAGGCATCGTCTACCCGTCCGGCTGGCAGGTAACCTTTCCTGCGTTCGACATCGAACTCACCATCGAACCGTTAATCGACGATCAAGAGATGGATGTTGCCTTCACCTACTACGAAGGAACCACTCTGATCGAGGGCAGCGCCAACGGTGAATCTGTGCGTGGACGTGGCTACGTTGAACTTACCGGCTACGGTGACAGTGGGGGAGCGTATCAACGGTAGGGGTTTGCGTGGGGCGGAAGGAGCGCTCGCTTCATTGGCGAGCGCTCCTTCCGCCCCACGCAAACCCCTACGATCTTGAAATACTTTGTACTCCCCTGCTTTTGCCTGGAACCGTCTGCTGTGATAAAATCTTCGCTTGGACCTGCGGCGAGGAGCGACTGGCTGTGTCATGTCTTCCTCGCTCTTTCTGTTCACAGTCGATGCTGTGGGCAAGCCCATGGAAAGACCATTATTTTTTAAGGAGAAGCGCGGGGATGACCGAGCAACTAAATCAGTACGAATTGATCTATGTTATCCAGCCCGAGTTGGATAACGACGCCACCAAGGCTGTCGACGAACGTGTGTCGCAAGCCATTGCCGGCAACAAAGGCGAGATTGTCAGCACCGAGATCTGGGGACAGCGCAAGCTGGCGTACCCCATCGGTCGCTATTTTGAAGGCTACTACATCCTCCACAATGTACAGATGCCGCCCGCCGGTGTGAGCGATGTAGAGCGTGTCATGCGCCTCAACGAGAACATTATCCGCTTTCTCGTTGTACGCAAGGACGCCTAATCTCAGGTTTCTTGTGCCGGAATCTTTTGTAGCCCAGTTTGGGGTAACGGAGTCTTTGGCAATGACAGTGCAGCAGTACGAGAAGACCTCTCGTCCCTGGTAGCCCTGTTCCCAACACAACAGGGCCGTCTGTACGTAACAAGCCGCTGCTACAATCGCAGGTCGCTGCGTCGCTTGGCGTACACATGGCCAATACTAGGCTGTTCGGTAAGCATATCGGGCAGAATATTAGGAGAGAATCATGAGTGAAGAAATGATGAACGAGTCGGAAGAGCTTGAAGAAGTTGTCTTCGAGGGTGATAGCGAAATCGAAAGCGATGACGACGACTTCGACGATGATTACACCGGCGACGACGACGAAGACATCCCCGCCGCCGACGATGAATACGAAGAAGTAGCCGACGACGAAGATGTAACCTACTCTGAAGGTCCTGCTGTATTTTCACGAGCTCGTGAAAATACCGGTGGGGCACCTGCTGGGCGTCGTCGTAATATACGGAGCCTTGCCCGCGAAGTTAAGATGGAAGACATTGACTACAAACGTGTCCAGATCTTGAGCCGCTTCGTGGATCGCCATGGACGCATTTTGTCTCGCCGTAAGACCCGCATTAGCGCCAAGATGCAGCGTAAGGTCACCCGTGAGATCAAGCGGGCCCGTCATCTGGCGTTGATGCCGTACACCGGCGAACACGTCCGCATCACGCGCAAGCGCGGCTAGTCGCCATCCGGTGGCAGAGATTGGAATGATGTAGGGGCGTGGGGAAACTTCCTATGCCCCTATTTTCTGTTCTACCGTCCTTGCCGCCTCGTAACAACAGAAGGATGTGAACTCGATGGCAAAGAGAAAAAAGAATCAACCCGAAGAGCAAAAGGCCGAAACCCGCAAGCAGACGCGGGTTCGTATGCGTAGCCAGGAACGCAACCGCAAGCTGATGCTGATTGTAGGCAGCGCGTTGCTGGTGGCCTTGATCCTTGTGACAATCGGCATCGTCAATGAAACCGTGATTCGGCCACGCAGCGTCCTGGCGAGCGTTGAAGGGCGACCCATCGTCACCCGCGACTTCTGGGAACGGACCTGGCTGCGCCAGAGCGAGTTACAGAGCCAACTTCAGCAACTACAGATCTTTTCCACTCAGTTCGGCGAACAGGGGCAGAGTATCTTTGCTTCCCAGATCGCCCAGCTCAATGCAACACTGAGCAGCCCGCTTTCGCTGGGTACACAGGTGATCAATCAGATGATCGACGAAAAGATCGTCCAGATCAGGGCAGAAGAACTAGGCATCTCTGTCAGCGATGAAGAGGTTGACGAGTCTCTGCGCGATGAAGTGGCGGCCGGCCAGAACGCATTGACTGTTCCGCAGGCAACGGCTACCGCCGAAGCCGCTGTCGCAGCCACGGCCACCGCCGAACTCTTCACGCCGACGCCCGAATTGCCCGCCGTCATCACTGAAACGGTTGAACTCACCGAAACGTTAGAGATCACCGACAGCGCCGTTATTACCGAACCGGCTACTGTAGTCGAAACCGCCGAAGTGCCCACGCCCGAACCGCCGACGATCCTCACTGATGAACTCTATCAGGAAGGTCTTGCCACCCTGGAAGACAATCTACAAGAGATCGCCGGCGTCTCTCTTGCAGAATACCGCGAGATCGTGCGTGTGCAGTTACTCACAGACAAGCTGCGCGAGCAGATCGGCGAGGAGTTGGTGCCTGGGACCGAGGAACAGGTCAACACACGTCATATTTTGATCACTGTCGACGAAACGGCTACCCTGGCTCCAACCGAAGAGATTACGGGCACGGAAGGCATTACCGACACAGCCGCAATTACCGGAACGGCGCTCGTGACCGATCCGGTGACAGGCTTCTACTTGCCGCCTTCTGGTGGACTGAGCGATGCCGATGCACTGGCACTGGCCCAGCAACTGCGCGAACGCATCCTCGCCGGTGAAGAGTTTGCCACCCTGGCCGGCGAATACAGCCAGGATCCAGGGAGTGGCGCCAACGGCGGCAACCTGGACTGGGTGGGACGCGGTGCCTTCGTCTCTGAATTTGAAGACGTTGCCTTCTCGTCGCCTGTGGGCGAAGTCAGCGAGCCTGTGCGTTCTCAGTTCGGTTATCACCTGATCGAAGTCCTCGAGCGCGACGAAAATCGCCCGAAAGACGAAGGGCAGTTGCAGCAAGAGCGTGCCCAGGCATTCCAGCAGTGGCTCCAGGAGCAATCTCTCGAACTCAACATCGAGCGTCCTGAGAATCTGCCGGCGGCGCTGCCTTCGGGTCTCTAAATTTTAGATCACAGCAAACAAAAGAACCTGCCCAAATCGGGCAGGTTCTTTTGTTTGCTATGACATCTCACCGATTGCCCGCCGCACCGCCACCCGCAGCCGCCCATACGCCGGCTCGCCCAGCAGATCCAGCGTGCGAGGACGTGGCAACGGTATGCGAATGTCATCGGTCAGCGTGCCGGGGCTGCCACCCAACACCAGCACCCGATCCGCCAGGAAGACGGCCTCGTCGATGCTATGTGTCACCATCACAACCGTCTGGGCAAAGCGTTCCCAGATAGAGAGGACTTCGAGGTTAAGCCGCTCACGGGTCAGGGCATCCAGCGCGCCGAAGGGCTCATCGAGTAGCAGCAGGTGCGGTTCTTGGATCAACGCCCGGGCCAGCGCCAGCCGCTGCGCCATGCCGCCCGAAAGCTGGGCAGGGTAGGCGTCGGCGAAATCGGCCAACCCCATCACAGACAGCAGCGCCTGCGCCCGTTCTTGCGCTACGTTGTTGATCCGCCCCTGGATCTCCAGTGGCAGCAAGACGTTGTCCTTTACGGTGCGCCAGGGCATGAGATTGCTCTTCTGAAACACGAAGCCGATGGACGGCGGTGGCTGGTCGATCTCCTTGCCTGCCAACATCACCCGCCCCGAGGTTGGCGGCAGCAGCCCACCCAAGATGCGCAGCAGCGTACTCTTGCCGCTACCACTTGTCCCTACGATGCAGACAAATTCCCCGCGCGCCACGCCAAAGTTGATATTTTGCAGCGCGTGCAAGGCGCGACTGCTATTTTCGTAAATCTGGCTGACGTGTTGCACCTGCAAAAAGAGGGTCATTGTCCTACGAAGTCGTTTGTGTACAGCGCGTCGATCTCAACCAACACTTCGACCAGACCGATACGCTGCATCAATTCGGCCACGTTCTGCCATTCCTCAGGTGTGGTTGCGCCTGCGGGTAGATCCGTGCGCGGTGACCAATAGGGCAATGATGCGTCGAAGATGGCGCGATTTGCGGCTTCGTTTTCGCCTCCGGCTTCCGGCACAAACGTCAATGAAACTGCAAACGCTTCGTCTGGATTCGCCAACGTGTAGGCGACGGCGCGCTGTGTAGCCCGTACCATCGCTTGCACTAATTCGGGCTCATCGGCAATGGTGGTTTCGTTGGTCACCAGCCCGTTGGCTGGGATTTGTAGATACTCGTCTAACTCGATCTGTGTCGTCTCAATGCCTTCCAACCCCAACACCACCGGCCCGTTGACGGCGTAGTCTGCCGCGGCGTCCACCAGATCTTCGCTGACGGCGGCTGCCTGGGTGAAGCCGATGCTTTGCAGCGTAATGTCTGCTTCGCTGAGCCCCGCCGCTTCAAGGATGGCCCGCAGCGCAATATAGGTCGCCCCGAACGGCCCTGGCACGCCTACGGTCTTGCCTGCCAGATCTTCGGGCTGGGTGATCCCCGCCTCGGTCTTGGCAAAGATGGTCACCGGGTATTGGGTGTACCAGTTGTAGACGTAGCGCACCGGCAGCCCCTGGGCGATGCCCAACACCACTTGGTCGCTGCTGCCCACCATAAATTGCATGTCGCCCGTGCCCACCAACTTGAGATAATCGTTCTCGAAGCCGTAATCCAGCGAAAGATCAATGCCTTCCTCGGCGTAAAATCCTTGGGCAATGCCCACATAGAAAGGCGCAAACTGCACACTTGGGATGAAGCCTACGCCCAATTTGATTGGGCGTAGCGCAGGTGTGTCCTCCGCGGAGGGGACGGTCACCGGCTGTGATGTCATCGGCGCACAGGCCGCCAACAGGAGCACAATCAACAAGATCGAAATACGTCGCATGCTTTCCTCAAATCTAGAAAAAGGGATGAAGTTACCAATTGCTATCTCTGCCAACGCAGCAAATAACGTTCCAGCAGAGAAACGATCAAATAGAGCGACTGGGCAATAAGCACCAGCGCGAAGACAGCCACGAAGATCATAGACGTGTCCAGCACACCACGACCCAGGTTGATCAAGAAACCTAAACCCACGTTTGCCCCTACAAACTCGCCCACCACCGCCCCCACCACCGATAGGATCACACTCAGCTTCAGCCCCCCAAAGACGACGGGCAATGCCGATGGCAATTCCAACTTGCTGAAAACCTGCCAGCGGTTGGCACGTAGCGAACGCATTAGATCCCGCAGGTCGGCGTCTACATTGCGGATGCCTACCACAGTGCTTACAAGCGTAGGGAAGAAGACGATCAGCGCGCAGACCAACACCTTGCTTGTCAACCCTGTACCGAACCAGATGACCAACAGCGGCGCGATGGCCACAACCGGAATTGTCTGACTGGCCACGATGTAGGGTGAAAGCAGCCGATCCAGCGTATGGCTGCGCCCCAGGAAGTAACCAAGTACCACAGCCAGGCTCAGCCCAATCAGCAGCCCCAATCCAATCTCGATCAGGGTGACCTGGGCGTGACGCCACAGCGTGCCGTCGCCAATCAGGGTCAAGGCACGTCTCCACACTTGCAGGGGCCCCGGCAAAATGAAGGCCGGGTAGCCCTGCCAGTGGACCAACCCCGCCCAGCCCATGATCATCGCCGCCAACACCAATGGGATCGACCACAGATCCCAGCGCAACGAGCGCAAAGGACGAGTTTGATCGGGCGTCTTGCTTTCCTCTTTGTCTGAAACGGCTACAGGGAACGGCAGACCGCTTTCTTTCATGATAGGCTCCTGACTTAAACATTGGGGCTGGACCAGCGGAGAAGAGGACGCGGTGAATCAACCAATCAAATGCCCCCGAAGCGCAGCGCGACTTCGGGGGCATTTGACGCATCCATGCCAAAGAAAGCGCAGGTCCACGTGTACAGACACGCAGCCAACGCCAATAGAAAACCCGAAGTCGCAGTGCGCTTCGGGCTTTGGCATCGATCAATCAAGCAGATCCGCAACGCATAGCGTTGCAGATCAACCTGACGAACCCTTCTCTCATCCGGACTATACCGTCGGCGTCGGACTTGCACCGAACTCCTGCCTTGCGGCTCACGGGCTTCTCCGGCTTGCGCCTGAGTCACCGTCGATCGGGAATTGGGGACGAGCCCCTCACCCTGCCCCGAAGGTTTTCGATATTCAATTGCGTTCATTATGGCAGAGCGGTTGGGGAGCGTCAAGTAGCGCATCGTACAGAGGGATTGGGGAACACGGCCTCAGCGGAGAATAGAACGCGGGTGGAGCGGATTAAGCGGATCCAGACGGATTTTCCAGAGATTTCTCAAAATCCGCTTTAATCCGCCCAATCCGCTCCATCCGCGTTCTATTCTTTCTCTGTCTCAATCTCTTCCTCGTGGCGGATCTCGCGCAGGTGGGGGAAGAGGATCACCTCGCGCAGCGTATCGCGATCGGTAAAGAGCATGGCGAGTCGGTCGATGCCCATGCCGAAGCCGCCGGTGGGGGGCATGCCGAAGCTAAGCGCCTCGATATAGTCCACATCAATCGGGTGGGCCTCAACGTCACCGTGGGTGGCGCGGTAGTTTTCGTCGATGAAGCGCTGTAACTGATCCTGTGGATCGTTGATCTCCGAAAAGGCGTTGCACAGTTCAAAGCCACCAACAAAGCCCTCAAAGCGTTCCACCTGAAGGGGATTGTCCGCTGCGCTCTTGGCCAACGGGCTCACGTCTTTGGGGTAGTCGATGAGGAAGGTGGGCTGGATCAAGTGTGGCTCTACGAACTTGCTCAGCAGTGTATCCACCAGCTTGCCCCACTGTGCATCAGACGACGCATCAATGCCGTTGCGGCGCATTTCGGCGCGCAATTCATCTGCTGTGGGGAAGGCTTCGTAGTCGATGTCCGACGCCTCCAAAATCGCCTGTCGCAGCGGAATCCGTCGCCAGGGCGGTGTGAAGTTAATCTCGTGTCCCTGCCAGGTGACAACCCTGCTGCCCGTCACCTGCTGGGCTACATGCGCCACCATCTCTTCGGTGCGACGCATCACGTCGGCGTAATCGGCGTAGGCCTCGTAAAATTCAAGTTGGGTGAATTCGGGGTTGTGCTTGAAGCTGACGCCTTCGTTGCGGAAGTCGCGCCCGATCTCGTAGACTTTGTCGAAGCCGCCCACGATCAGCCGCTTGAGGTAAAGCTCGAAGCTGATGCGCAGGTAGAGATCCTGGTGCAATTGGTTGTGATGTGTCACAAATGGACGCGCCGCTGCGCCGCCGTAAATGGGCTGCAAAATCGGCGTCTCCACTTCGAGGAAGCCTTCGCCGTCCATGTAGTCGCGTAGCGCACGGGTGATGGCGGCTCGCTTGCGGAAAAGCTCGCGCACCTCTTCGTTTGCAATCAGATCAACGTAGCGCCGCCGGTAGCGTACCTCTGAATCGCGCACCCCGTGCCACTTGTCGGGCATGGGTTTGAGCGTCTTCGAGACAAACTCCATCTCCTGTACGTCAACGCTCAACTCGCCTGTCTTGGTTATCATCAAGGGCCCGCTGACACCGATGAAATCGCCCAGATCGATAAGCTTCTTCCACACTTCGTTGTAATAACCTTCAGGTAGCGTATCGCGCCGCACCAGGATCTGGAGCCGCCCTGTGCCGTCTTCGAGATCGGCAAAGCTGGCTTTACCCATCACACGAATTGATTTCACCCGTCCAACGATGGAAAAAACAGTTTCGTTGCTGCCTTCCGGATCATAGGAGGCCCGGGCTTCAGCGATGGTATGCGTACGCTTGACCCGCGCGGGGTAGGGATCAATGCCGGCGGCGCGCAGCCCGTCCAACTTCTGAATGCGACTCTGTTCCTGATCACTAAGGTTTTCGGGCGCGAAGAGGGATTGTGGATCGGTCACGTTGACAGTGCTCCTGACGTGCGCTGTCGAACGATACGGCGTTACGCACGGAGGGGCCGTTCGACAGCGAATCTGATGGCTTATTCTACCTTGAGGATCTTGAACTTAATCTCACCATTGGGTGTTTTGACCGTAATCTTGTCTCCGACCTTTTTGCCCAACAACGACTTGCCCATGGGGCTTTCGTTCGAAATGCGACCATTCTTTGGGTCGGCTTCCACCGAACCTACAATGGTGTATCCTTCTTTTGTATCCTCGCCGATTTCCTGCACAACCACGGAGCGCCCTAGCGCTACAACATTAGCCGGCGAATCGACATCATCTTCGATGATTTGTGCATTGCGGATACGGTTTTCCACTTCGCGGATGCGTCCTTCGAGAAAGGCCTGGGCATTCTTGGCTTCGTCGTAGCCCGCATTCTCGCTGATGTCACCTTCGGCCTTGGCCTCGGCGATCTGATTCGCAACTTCCTTGCGGCGCACACTCACCAGATACTCAAGCTCGCTTTCAAGCTTATCGTATCCTTCTTGGGTCATATAGACGGTGTTGTTGCTCATAGGTCCTTTTTATACCTCTGATCTCCGCACTGCGCGGAGACCCCTCAAAGTCTCGCATAATCTACGTGTCGTCAATGAAAATACCGCCCGGCGACGACACAGGCGGCGCAATCAATAGTAGTGCCGACCCGAATTGGATTCAGGTCGGCGCTTACAAGGCTATAGTATAGCCCACCTGTTCCAGATTGTAAAGCGGTGAGCAGGGCTAGTTCCGCTTAATTTGTCTTCAAATCATGCAGTCGACAGTGCCAGGCACGGGCCAGAAACTGCTTGTCGGCGATAGATCATTTGGCCCGTGCCAGGCACTGTCGGCTGCGTGATCCATACCTGCATGTGGAACCTCCCCGGTGTTGGCAAAAAGGGGCGCTTTTGATAGAGTCAACTTAATGACATCCAACACGAGGACACACACCATGCACTGGGACGACGAACCTAACGCCGAAGAAGTCGACTTCGACACCTTTGCGCCCTTCTACGACGCCGACTACCGCCACTACGAAGACGACCTGCCCATGCTCGTTGAACTGGCGCGCATGAGCGGCGAACGCTGCCTCGAACTCGGCTGCGGCACAGGACGCGCCCTCCTGCCCCTGGCTGCCGCCGGACATCTTGTCACCGGCGTCGACTGCAGCGCCGCACTCCTTGCCATCGCCCGCACAAAGACCGAAGCCGCCCGCCTCACAGGACACGTCACCCTGGTCGAAGACGACCTGCGCACCTTCCACTTCGACGGCGCACCCTTCGACTTCGCCTACTGCGTCAGCAATACGCTCATGCACCTGCCCACCCAGGATGATCAACTGGCTGTACTCGTCAACGCCCAGCGCCACCTGCGCCCAGACGGGCTGCTGCTTGTCGACCTCTTCAGCCCCGACATCGTCCGTCTCAGTGAAGTGGCTGGTGTGCAAGAATTAGCCGATCAATGGCTCGACGAAAACACAGGCGCGCAGGTCCTCAAATGGAGCGTGCGCCACGTCGACATCGCCAACCAGCGCCAGGAAACACTTTTCCTCTACGAAGAGATCTTCCCCGACGGGCGGGTGCAGAAAAGAGCCATCCCCTTCACGCTGCGCTTCCTCTGGCCCAGCGAAGGACAACTCCTGCTGCAGATGGCCGGCTTCACCATCGACGCCATCTACGGCGACTTCGACGGCAATCCCTACGACGATGCCGCCGAACACATCGTCTTCCTCGCTCGCAAGAAGGTGTGAGAGATGGACACGGATTTCAGGATTTTCAGGAGCCAGAGGTGGAGATTTGAACACAGATTGCACAGATGGACACAGATTTTAGATGGATTTGGAAACGGTGTTTGTGCCCCGGCAACTTTGGTGCCAATTCTGGACACGGCTTTCCAGCGATATCGCGCGAAGTAGACTTTTACCTGCCACCTGCCACCTGCCACCTGCCACCTGCCACCTGCCACCTGCCACCTGCCACCAATCTCATTGCCTTTTGCCTTAATACGGAGCCTACGCATGACCGATTTACGCACGTTGAAAGATTATCAGTTGGACAGAGAAGCCAGCCGCTGCCTCGCACGCCTCTTGCCCCGCCTGGCCGACGTTTTCGCCGCCGAAGAATCTACGGCCAGGACAGCCTTTTTTGCGCGATTGGAGCGTCACTTCGACGAGCTATTCGCGCGTCTCGCCACGCTCTACGGCCATCACTACGACTTCTACTTCCACCTGGAACAACTGCTCATCGAAATGGGTCAGAGCTGGTTTGAGCGTCCAGCAGACTTGAAGGCGCTGGATTTTCAACGTAGCGCCAATCCCCAATGGTTCCAATCGCAGAAAATGATGGCCGCCGTCTACTACGTCGACCTCCTTGTCGGCGATCTTGACGGCCTACGCGCCAAGATCCCTTATTTCCAAGAACTGGGGCTGACCTACCTGCACCTCATGCCGCTCTTCAACGTCCCCGCGGGTGAGAGCGACGGCGGTTACGCCATCAGCGACTACCGCACTGTCGACCCGCGCCTGGGCACGATGGATCAATTACGCCAACTGGCCGCCGAACTTCGTCAAGCTGGCATCAGCCTCTGCCTCGATTTCGTCTTCAACCACACGTCGGACGAGCACACGTGGGCGCTGAAAGCCCTGGCCGGCGACGAAGACTACCGCGCCTTCTACTTCTTCTTCGCCGACCGCACCCTGCCCGACCAATACGAACGCACCCTGCGCGAAATCTTCCCCGACGCCCGGCCCGGCAGTTTCACCTTCCGCCACGACGTCAACCATTGGGTGTGGACCACTTTCAACAGCTTTCAGTGGGATCTCAACTACGCCAATCCCGCCGTCTTCCGCGCCATGGCCGCCGAAATGCTCTTCATCGCCAACGCGGGGACGGAGATCCTGCGCCTCGACGCCCTCGCCTTCACCTGGAAGCAGATGGGCACCGACTGCGAAAACCTGCCCGAAGCGCACGTCCTCGTGCAGGCGTTCAACTTGGTGGCGCGCATCGCCGCGCCGTCGCTGCTCTTCAAATCCGAAGCCATCGTCCACCCCGACGAGGTGAACAAATATATCGGCACACACGAATGCCAGCTTTCGTACAACCCGCTGCTTATGGCGCTGCTCTGGAACAGCCTCGCCACGCGCGAAGTCCGTCTACTGCGCCACAGCATGAGCTACCGTTACAAGATCCCAGCAGACTGTGCCTGGGTCAACTACATCCGCGTCCACGATGATATCGGCTGGACCTTCGATGATGGTGACGCCAACGCCCTGGGCATCAACGGCTTCGATCACCGGCGCTTCCTCAATAACTTCTACACAGGACGCTTCGCCGGTAGCTTTGCCCGCGGCCTGCCCTTCCAAGAGAACCCACGCACCGGCGACGCCCGCATCTCCGGCACCCTGGCCTCATTGACCGGCCTCGAAGAAGCGCTGCACAAGGACGATCCCCTGCTGATCGACCTGGCAATCCGGCGCATCCATCTGCTCTATAGCCTGATCTTCAGCACCGGCGGCATCCCGCTCATCTACCTGGGCGACGAGGTGGGCACGCTCAACGACTATAGCTACCGCAACGACCCGGCCAAAGCCGAAGACAGCCGCTGGGTCCACCGCCCGGCCATCGATTGGGAACAGGTGGCACGCCGCAACGAGCCATCCACTGTCGAAGGACGCATCTTCGGCGGCATCCAGCACTTGAACAACCTGCGCCAATCCACACCGATCCTCGCCGGCCACGATATGGACGTCGTCCACCTGGCCAATGACCACGTCTTCGCCTTCGTGCGCAGCAACGAAGTGGGCCGCCTCTTCGTCGTTGCCAACTTCACCGAACGCGAACAGATCGTCGACGCCAACAGCCTGCGTCTTCACGGCCTGGCTTACAACTTCCACGATTTGATTGGGGATCAGCCTGTCCACGCCGGGGTGGATGTACGCTTGGAACCGTATCAAGTCATGTGGTTGGTGACGAAGGCATAATTCTTTGTGCACCTTCTACAACATTCGTGTTAGATTTTCTTCCACAAAGTACTGTTGTGCATAAATTCACAAAATGGTAACTTTGCTACAGACGCAAACGTGCGTCTGAGTTACCCTATTGGCTGTTGCATGATTCGTGCAACCGGTTTCGCAAAATCCATTTGCAAGCCGCTTTCATTCAGTACCGATGTATTTCGGAAGGAAGTATCTTATGTTCCCCTATGATGTGATTATGATCGGGCGTGACGTGTATCAGGAACGATTGGCCGACGCAGAGAGGGCACGGCGCGCTGCCAGCCAACGCCCTGCAACCTCAGGCGTGACCGGCCGCATCGCCAACCGCATCGGCGATCTGCTCATCGACCTGGGCCACCAACTCAAGCACCAGCAGGATTGGCAAACCGATGCCCGTTCCAGCCGTGCATAGCGCCAGGACAATCTAAGCAACAAGGTGAAGGAGCCTTGCGGCAATGACGCCCAAGAGAACAATTAAAGAAAAAACGCCGTCCGAACTCAACAAGTCGGACGGCGTTTTTGGTTTAAGAAGTGGGGGATTAGTGATTGGTGACTGGTGATTGGGGCAGAGCAGAGCGCATCCCTCGCCAATCAATGTGCATCTCCGTTATGCGAATCCCAAATCGCCCAGTAACCTAATCACCAAGTCCCTTCTCCCCCGTCACCAATCCCCAACCCCTAACACTCACTATACCCACAGATCGCACACTTCCGACACCCTTCTACATTCAGGAAGGCTGCTTCGCCGCAGTCGGGGCAGATGTCACCAATGGGGCGGTCGGCCAGGGGGAGGGCCATTTGTTCGCCACCAGGCGCATCTTTGGCGTTGACGGGCAATTCGCTTAGGTGTTCGGCCAACACCTGGGCAATGCCGTCGGGTAGGCTGCGCACACGGTTGGCGCCGAAGCCCAGGGCGCGACCACCGCCAATGCCGGCCAGTTCGTCCATCACCCAGCGCAGCCGTTCACTCGGCGGCAAGGACGCAGGCATGCGCAGCGTCAGGCTGATCAGGCGACCAATGGCTTCGCTGATGGCGCTGATGTCGCTGCCCGCCTTGCCCATGTTGAGGAAGACCTCGAACGGTTCCTTTTCTGCGTCGCTGTTGACGGTGATGTAGGCGCGGCCTAGTGGCGTCTCTTTGCGGTAGGTGTTGCCCTGTAACAGCTTGGGCCGTGGCCGTTTGGTAAAGTAGGCACTCGCCGGGGCGCTGCCATTCGCTTCCGCGTGATGCCCGTTCTCGTGGACAACGCCGTTGGCAACCGGTTCGTTGCCTTCCGTTTTCTTGGCCTTGGTCGCTTTCGTCTCCAGCACCACCTCCTGGCGGCTGCCGGTGACATAGACAGTCAGCCCCTTGCACCCCAGATCCCAGGCCATGATGTAGGCTTTGGCTACATCCTCTTCGGTGGCGCCTTCGGGGAAGTTGCATGTGTTGTGGTTGCCTAGCCCGTTGGCGATGAAGCTATGCGATCCTGGCACGCTGATGTCGAAGACTTCGGCATAGCTGGCGCTGATTTCCTGCACGTCTACATAGACTTTTCCGGTTCCGTCTTGCTCGAAGAAGCGCTGCGCGTAGCCTGCCTCGTTGCCCTGGTTTAGATGGCGGAAGATCGTTTGGGCGTCACCGCGTTCGAGCCGGTGACCCTGGAGCAGGTTGACGCGAGCACGCTGGTATGCCTTGTCGTCGCTGTCACTTGGGTAGAGACTGCGCAGGCTTTGTTCAGAAGTCGTTTGTAGCGTGCGCAGTGCGTTGGTGACGCTTTCGGGCAGCAAACGGCTGTAGTTGCGGAAGCGCTGCAGCCGATCCAGGTTGCGGTTTTCGATGCGTTCGTTCTTCCAAACTTCTACGAAACTGATCTGCTGCGCAAGCATCTCCAATTCGCCACCCTGCACTGTCAACGACCAGGCCCGTTCGGTCGTCTGACGTACAGTTGCGACGACGTTCATGTTGAGCAACAGGACGTGCAGTTGGCGGATCAGCCGTTCGCTCGCTAGTGTGATACCGAAAAGCTTGCCGTCCTGTGTCATGAAGGCATCTAGAAAGAGACCGCGCAGGAAGGCAGCGATCTCCTGCTTACCGGCGCTCAGGATGCAGTTGGGGATGATCTTATTCTCTGCCCCTGCTTCAAGACCCATGTCCACCAGTAGCCAGTTACGCAGCGCCCGCGAGTTGACCCGCAGATCATGCACCTGGTTGCGTCGGTCGGCTAAGATGGTCCCGTTTAGGTCAAACAGACGCGCATAAGTTTCCTTGAGCGATTCCAGTAATGCGACGTCGTTGTTGCTTATGGAGACACCATTGCGTATGATCGCCCCTTCCGATGTGATGCAACCCAGCAAAAAGGCGAGATCCTCGCTCATGGTACTGGGGAAGCTGATGCGGTTGCTGTTGCTGCGGAATTCACCGCTGAAGGCAGGTAGTACCTGCCCCGGCTTCCCATACTGCTCCTGCCCTGCGTAGAGGACGACGGTGTCGCCGAGGCGCAGATCGCCCAGTTCCCTGAACGCCACTTCGCCGGCCTCTGTGAGCACGTGGACACGATGGTTGGGCGTACCTTCGATCTCGAACCCGTATGCCATGCGCACATGACGGGTTTCACGATAGCCACCGTAGTAGAAGGCGTTGGTGCTTTCCTGCCCTTCGGGGCTGATGACAGGACGGTGCAGATCCTCGAATTGGTCGGGCAGGCGCATGGACGAGAGATCCTGCATAGGTACAAGACCATCTGCGGTAAGAAGCAGGGTATCTCCCACCACACACTTGCTGATGCTGTTGTCGACAAACGCCTGGATCGCCGCCTGCATGCGCACATGCTCTTCGGCGCTAATGTCACTGCTGACGACGAAGGTGTGGCGCAGGTGTTCGGGCAGTTCGTCCAGATCCTGGCAGGAGCCGTAGGTGGCGACGAATTGCTTGATCTCCTGCTTGCGTCCTTCGCTCAGATCGGTCTTGTTGAGCGCCTCCTCGAAGAGCGGGCTGGTATAGGCCAGTTCAACGTTGTTGTCGCCGTCCTTAAAGTGACGGATGTAACCCAGCGCGAAGACAGGCTCACAGCCGTAGCCTTCGCAGCCGCTGACGGTGGCAATGGTGCCGGTGGGCGCCACTGTGGTCTGGGCGGCGTTACGGATGCCGTGAGCCTTGATACCGTCGACGATTTCGCGCCAGTCGAAGGTGGGGCGTCCCCAGTCGCGGGTGTAGTCGAAGAGCGGCGTCGGCGTCTGCCACGTCATGCCGCCGGGCTGCTTGTCGTCGTAGATGCTGCCCTCGTAGGCCAGGAAAGCGCCACGTTCCTCGGCCAGTTCGATGCTCTGCTGCATGCAGTGGAAGCGCACAAACTCCATCACCTGTGCGGCGAATTCCTGCCCTTCCTCGCTGCCGTAGCGGATGCCGACTTTGTACATCAAGTCGCCCAACCCCATGATGCCCAGGCCGATGCGACGGGCACGGTAGGCTGCTGCCGCCACTTCCGGCACCGAGGGGACATACGCATTGGCGCTCACCACGTTGTCGAGGAAGTGCGTACTCTCACGCACTGTCTCGCGCAGCGCCTCCCAATCGAGGACAGCCTCACCGTCGGCGTTGGTCGTCACGTGGACGCCCAGGTTGATCGAGCCGAGACAGCAGTTCTCGTACGGACCAAGCCATTGTTCACCACAAGGGTTGGTTGCTTCCAGGTCATACAAATGCGGTACCGGGTTGCTCCGGTTGGCTGCGTCAATAAAGAGAGCGCCCGGTTCGCCGTTGTGGTGGGCGTATTTGATGATCTTGTCGAAGAGATCGCGTGCCCGCACCGTCTTCCATACTTTGCCGTCGCGTGGGTTGCGCAGATCGAAGTCGGCGTCGGCCTTGACTGCGACCATGAATTCGTCGGTGATGGCCACAGAGATGTTAAAGTTGGCAATGGTGCCCTCTTTGGCCTTGCTCTCGATGAATTCTTCGATGTCGGGATGGTCCACGCGCAGGACGCCCATGTTGGCGCCACGTCGCGTGTTGTGGGTGACCATGCCGTTGGCCAGGTAGGTGTGGTTGCCGTCGACTTCGAGATCGAGGGTCAACGCTTCACCGGCGGCTTCCGTCCCCGTTACGTGAACAAACCACAGGTTCTCCACAGGACGGGCATGTTTGGCGAATTCGGGATGCGCCCCGGCCAGTTCACAGTAGCCGCTCATCGTCAGGTTGCGATCGCCGCGCATGTAGCGTAGCAGTTTGCGCCGCAGCGCTGGATCAGTGGCGCGGAAATTGACGTTGTTTCCTCGGCCCTGCCGGTCAATCTGCGGCAGTTGCGTCTCTTCGAGGATAGGCGACAGCCACCATTCCGGCATGGGCAGCACATAGTTCGACTCGCGTTCCGTGGCCGGGCGGAAGGTGTAGCAGCCGACGAAGCGGCTGCGCTGGTCACAGCCGATCTGGGTGCGCCAGGCGTCCAGGCCGACGTGGGATTCGATGCGCACAATCCACTGCGGACGCTTGCCCCAACGATCCTCATACTCGTTGCGCCGCACATTGACAGGACACCCCAGCCCCATCAGCAGTGTCGCGGTTTCCTGCGCCAGTTGTTCAGACGTCGTGTTCAACTGCGGGTAGTGATGCGACACCGCGCCGTCCGCTTCGAACAGGCCACGCAGGTATGCGCCTACAACGGCCGCTGGGCTTTGGCGGATCAACCGCGGCACACGGACTTCGTGGCTCTTGGCTTTGTCCAGCCCGTTGATTACGAAGAACTGCTTGAGCAGCGCGCTGTCAATGACGAAGGTAACCGACGCATCGCCCTGCTTCTGCTGCCGGTGCACGTTGACGCCCGGGAAGATGCGTTCCAACAAAGCAGGCATCTCATGTATCAGGTACGAATCGTGGGAGACGCTGAATCCAACGCGGTGATCTGCATCACCGGCGGCCACGAAGCCGTCCCCGGCCATGTAGCCCAAGAGGAAGGCCAGTTCTTCGTCTAACAGAGACGGCATGGCGATGTCGGCCTGGTTGCCGTGCGATTTGGCTGGACGGCGCAACGCTCGTAACTTCCCCTGGTGCTGACCAAGCATCATCAGAATCGCGTCGCCCGGCTGTAACTCGTCCAGCCGCCGCCAGGACGGGCCTTCTGCGGTCATTACCTTGACCTTATGGTTGTAAGTGCCGGTGATGGTCAGCCCGTGGTCGGTTTGTACGCGCATCACTGGGGCCACGCCGTTGTTGAAGCCACGCGGCGACGTGCGCTGTCCTTCGTCAGTGGGAAGCGTCAACTGATGCTCTTGCCAGCCCGACTGGGACATGTCAACCAATTCGTCCAGGCGCAGCAGGCCCTTATCGGTGAAGACGAGCGTTTCGGGCAGCAGACAACCGCCCTGCGCAATCTCGCCAAACGCCTGATCATAGACCCGCAAGAAGCCCACTGGACCTGTGGCACGGCCCGCCGATGTGTGAACGACGTCACCTTTTGGGCGTAGGCGGCTAAAGGAAAAGCCATTGCCGCCGCCGGTCTGTTGGATCAATGCTGCCACGCGCAAAGTGCTGAAAATACCGTCGCTGCCGCGCCCCATGTCGTCTTCGATGGGGAGGACGAAGCAGGCCGCAAGCTGGCCCAACGGCGTCCCCGCGCCGGTGAAGGTGGGGCTGTTGGGGAAGAAACGCAGCTCGGTGAGCAGATCGTAGAAGGTCTGCGTCGTGGCGTCAACGTCTCCGCTGTGATCTGCCTCGACCTTGGCAACGTGATTGGCCACGCGATAGAACATCCCCGCGATGGTTTCGAGGACCTGCCCGTCGATGTCTCGGCGCAGGTAGCGGCGCTCCAGCACCTTCTTGGCGTTGTCGCTTAATTGGACGATGTCATCATCGACATAGTCTGGCGGGGTGATGTGGATCTTTTCGCCTTTGACAACCTCCATGGTGGTGTAGGTTTTGGGGGAAGCGGATGAGGCTTTCCCCTTCACTTTTGTAGATGCAATGGTCATCTGTTTCCCCTTTTGCGCTGCAAGGTGGATCGGAGAATGGTGGAAATGAAGCGCGAACGCTAAATATAAATAACACGCAGGACGTTAAAGCTTCAATTACTGCAATTGTAGAACTTTTGTTCTGCGCGCGCAAACACAAATTGAATAGACACCGGGCGCGGAACACCCGGCGGCGGAGAGACTCGTCAACTTCGATCCTACGGTGATCGATGCGTGGATTGTGTGGCTAGAATCTGAACCTGAAGCAAGGCAGTTGTGCAGTCAGAATAATGCGTAACCCAGAGGAATGTCTCAACCAATTACGCATCACGAATTACGCATTACTGTGTCGTCATCACCAGCCGCCCCATCAGCCGATCCAACTCGGTGCGAATTTCGGCCAGGTCGCTGAAGTCGAGGTAGACGCTGGCAAAGCGGATGTAGGCTACTTGATCAATGTGTGCCAGTTCATCGAGGACAAAGTTGCCGATGACGCTGCTCTTGACTTCGGCGCGACCCATGCTGTGCAACTGGTCTTCGACGTGTTTAACGATGCTATCGATGGTGTCGCTGCTAATAGGACGCTTCACTGTAGCGATGCGAATGCCGGAAAGCAGCTTCTGACGGTCGAATGGTTCCCGCCGCCCATCCCGTTTAATGACGAGCAGACTGGGCGCAGCGTGTTCATAGCTGGTAAAGCGCTGCCCGCAATTTCGACATTCTCGCCGGCGCCGGATGGCATCACCGGCATCGCGTGTGTCAACAACTTTGTGATCCTCGTTCCCACAGTGGGGACAATGCATAGAGGCTCCTACCACAGTTTGCGTGCGGTATCGGACTTCGTATCTTTTGTAAGGGTATCCCTAGATATAGTGTTCTGTCATCTGTGGAGCACTACATCTAGGGCCAAGCGGAGTCTCAGTATAACATGGGCTTGGCAGGTTGGCAAGTGAAATCGGTGGGGTTCTATGCCTAACTTTCGGCATGTTTCGAAAATTTAATGTAACAATTTTGGAGCGAGGATAGTACGCAACCGCGGTACGATGGGGCACAAAATTTTTCGTATATCCAATCGGTGTTACGTTCGATTCTTGTCGACAAAAAAAGCCGGAGAGGAATCGCTCCCCCCCGGCTTACAGGACAGGATTTTGTGTCTACTTGCCGTTGTTGTCACGCGGGCGGCGCAGGAAGGCGGGGATGTCGAGATCGTCACGGTTGAACGAACGCACCGGGAAGTCAACCGGCGGCGTCTTCGGCTGTGAATCGGGGGAGTGCATCGGCGGCGGCACCGGCGCAGACGAAGTGGCGCGGCGTTTGTACTGATTCGCCGTGTCCTGTTGCGTGCGTGCTTTATCGAAGCCAGTGGCAATGACGGTGATGTGCAGCTCGTCTTTCATCTCTTCGTCGATGACGGCACCGAAGATGATGTTGGCTTCCGGGTGTGCATTGGCGCGGATCAGTTCCGCTGCTTCGTTGACTTCGTATAGGCTCAGGTCACCGCCACCCTTGACGTTGAACAGAATCCCCTGTGCGCCTTCGATGGAGACATCGAGCAGGGCGCTGTGAATCGCCTGTTTGGCGGCGTCGGCGGCGCGATTTTCGCCATTAGCGCGGCCGATGGACATCAACGCCGCGCCGCCGTCGATCATAATCGAGCGGACGTCGGCAAAGTCCAGGTTGATCAAGCCGGGCACTGTAATCAACTCACTGATGCCCTGGATACCCTGGCGAAGTACATCGTCGGCTGCAGAAAATGCCTGCCTGATCGGCGCCTTCTTGTCGAGGATCTGGAGCAGCCGATCATTGGGAATCGTGATCAATGTGTCAACGTTTTCGCGTAGCCGGGCCAGTGCACCTTCCGCAGTGCGCCGTCGCTGTGACCCTTCAAATGTGAAAGGACGAGTGACCACACCAATGGTCAGCGCGCCCATCTCTTTGGCCACAGCGGCAATAATCGGCGCGGCACCTGAACCGGTGCCGCCGCCCATCCCTGCTGTGACGAAGACCATGTCAGCGCCATCGATCACCTGTTCAATCTCTTCGCGGCTCTCTTCGGCGGCGCGCAATCCCACTTCGGGGTTACCGCCGGAGCCAAGCCCCTTGGTTAACTTATCACCGATACGCAGTCGCTGTGGCGCATTCGATAGCATAAGTGCCTGGGCGTCGGTGTTCACAGAAATGAACTCCACCCCCTGAATGCCTGTTTCGATCATGCGGTTGACGGCGTTCTGACCAGCGCCGCCGACGCCAATCACTTTGATCTGTGCAAAATTATCTACGAATTGCGACTGTGCATTTCTTCGAGACATTGGGTTGGCTCCTCACGGCTCATGGGCCAAAAAGCAACAGCAGTTTTCACTTTCGCTGTCGGGGAACAAGGGAATGGGTGCTGATATCGGCACACTTCGGGTGCTTAGGCTTGTGGGTAGGGGGAAAAGTCACAAGAGCACCGAAAAACTACAGCGTGCCGTCTTTCTTGAGATATGGGATTTTCTTGAAATACAGAATACTACTGTCGTGTAGTAAACAACATTACTGTAAACAAGATTTCTAATTCCGAAATCGTACTATAACTAGACGTAAATTGCAAAGCAAACTTTTGTACAGCTAACCTGGTAATAATGCGCGTAGCCATCCACGCACTCTGTCTACCCACGGGTTGTCTTCACGGCTGTTGCTGCTCATGGGGCGGTGGATGGCGCGTGCGTCTTCGTGGAGGCCCCAGAGCAGGAGACCAACACTCGTGGCATAGGCGGGCGACTGTAATTCACGACTCAACCCCTGAATGGGGACATGTTCACCCGGCGCACCTACACGCACAGGCATCCCAAAGATTCGGCGGCTCATGTCGGTTGCACCCGGCAACTGGCTCGCCCCACCGGTGAGGACAACGCCGGCCGGCACCAGATGACCGTAGCCGCTCTCTTGCGTGCGCTGCAAAATCACTTCGCAGATCTCCTCGGCGCGTGCTTCCAGAATCTGGCAGATGAAGCGACGGCTAAAGGTGCGCTCAGGCCGGTCGCCGAAGACGTTCGCCCACACTTGCTCGTCTTCTGCCACTTTCAGCGGCAACAGATGACCGTAGCGCAGTTTCAACTCTTCGGCCACCTCAAAGGCGGCACGCAGCCCCATGGCCACGTCGTTTGTGAGGTGATTGCCACCTAGATCGAGGACCTGGGTGTGCCAGAGGCCGTTGCCCCGAAAAAGGGCCAGATCGGTGGTGCCGCCGCCGATGTCGGCCATGATCACGCCCATCTGCTTTTCTTCCGGTGTGAGGACAGCCTCGCCGCTGGCCAGTGGTTCAAGCACCAGTTCGTCGATGTCGATGCCGTGGGCCAGCACACATTGGGCCAGGTTGTTGATCGCCATCGTTGTGCCGGTGACAATGTGGGCGTCGACTTCGAGTCGGTGCCCGCTCAACCCCAGTGGCTGTTGAATGCCATCTTGATCATCTACTTTCCAGCGACGCGCGATGACATGAATCACCTCGCGACTCTCGGGCAAGGGCACGGCCTGCGCCGCCTCCAACGCCCGCTGCATGTCGGCCCCGGTGACGCCGTGATAGCTGTCGATGGGGCTGATGCCGCGGCTGTTGGTGGTGGCGATGTGGCTGCCGGCAATGCCCACGTAGGCGCTGGTGATGCGCACACCGGCGTCACGCTCCGCCTTCTCAATCACCTCGCCGATGGCCGCTGTCACCTCGGGTACGTCCATCACCACGCCACGGCGGATGCCACGACTAGGGGTGACGCCGCTGCCTAACATGCGCAGAGACAACTTGCCCAGGCTGTCGTAGGTCACCGCGCCGATGAGGGCACAGATCTTGGTTGTCCCAACGTCGATGGCTGCAATAATTTCCTTCGGCACAGACGGAATCCTCGTATGGCGTGAGATCTACAATCAATCTAATGTTTTGATAATCAATCGCCCAATCTCTTAATCGCTAGGCGAGTCGGCGTAGTAGCGGAAATACGGACGGTTCGGCGCAATCACGCTGAAGGTCTGGTTGGCGCTACGGTCGCTTTCGATATCGGGCAGGGCGCTCTGTAACGCCATCCACTTTTCGTCGAAGCGCCGACCGTCGCCCCAGTAGATCCATGTCTGCGTGTCGGGGACGCCGAAATTTAGACCGTGTGAGCGATTGTATCGCAGTGTGTCCAGGCCGGGCAACCGTTCAACCAATACCAACGCTGTTTCGAGAAGCGACTGTTGCAAGCGAATGGTGCCGCCAGTGGTGGGTTCGCCTGCCGACGATTCCGGATCGACGATGGTTACCTGTGGCGCAAAGCTTTCGCTGCGCTGCAAGAGGACACGACTGTCGGCCAGCACCCAGTAATCGTTGTTGGGCGTCGACCAGCGTGCAATCGGTTCTACCTCGTCTACCGTAATGGTGACATAAGCGGGCCACTGCACATGGACCTGGGCGTCGGCCACGTAAGGGTGGGCCAACACCTGTTGCCGGATCATTTCGGGATCGATCCAGAGAACACTCCAGCTTTCGATATCACAATATTCGTAAAGTTCTTCGTTGGTCAAATAGCCGGCGTTGACGAATGCTACGTTCTCCTGGTAGACAAAGAAGTTTTCGTCCTCTTGGAAGGTGTAAAGCGCTGCCACAACGCCGACGAGCATGAGCAAACTCACCAGCTTCGAGAGGCGAAAGCCGCTGAAACCAGGAAATCGTAACCGTATCTGCCGCAAATCGAATGCCGGCACCCACGACCGCGCGCCGTCAATGACGCCTTCGACACGCTGCCACTGTTGGGCAAATTCGCGACGACGTTGAGCGCGGCGGCGTTGCTGCGCCTCGCGCGTTGACGCAGCGCTGCGGGCAGCGGTGGAATGGGGACGGGTGCGGTCTCGGCTTCCGCTGGTCATCCTGGGTGGCAAAGGTCGATCCTATTAGAGTGTACGTACAGCGCGGTTCTGTTGTCGGTCTTCGTGACGTTCAAGCGCAAGTGCAACCAGCCGCTGCACCAATTCAGAAAGCGGCAGGCCGCTGGCGGCCCACAGCCGCGGATACATGCTGGCGTGGGTAAAGCCTGGCATGGTGTTGATCTCGTTCAAGTAGATATCACCATCCCCGCTGAGCAGGAAATCGACCCTCGCCAATCCCGCACAATCAAGCACACGGAAGGCATGCAGGGCCATCGCTTGAAATTCCTTGACCTGTGCGGCGCTGAGGACGGCGGGCACGAGCAACTGGCTCCGATCGTCCAGGTATTTGGCTTCGTAGTCGTAAAACTCGTTACAGGAGACGACCTCGCCCGGCACGCTGGCGATGGGATCGTCGTTGCCCAACACGCTGACTTCGATCTCGCGCGCCTGGAGTACGCCCTGTTCTACCAGCACCTTGCGGTCGTAGGCACAGGCTAGATCGATGGCGCGGCGCAGTTGTTTGTGGTCTTTGGCTTTGGAAATACCCACGCTGCTGCCCAGGTTGGCCGGCTTTACGAACATGGGATAAGAGAGCGTCCCTTCAAGTTCGGCGATGATGGCATCTGGATGCTGTTTCCACTGGCGACGCAGAAAGCTGTGGTATGCCGCCTGCGGAATGCCTGCCTGTGCGAAAAGCTGCTTGCTGGTCACCTTGTCCATGCCGGCGGCGCTGGCAAGGACGCCGCTGCCCACGTAGGGCAGGCCCGCCATTTCGAGTAGACCCTGCACCGTGCCGTCTTCGCCGAAGGGGCCGTGTAGCACGGGGAAGATTAGATCGACGGCGGGCAACCTGTCCTCGCCGGCGAGAAGCGGCGCGGGCGTTTGTGACGTGGCGCCATTGGCCGCGTGCCCGTTGTGGTGTCCATTGCCGGTCAATTCCGGTGCAGAGATTGTTTCGGCAAGGCTGTCGGTGAGCCGCTGCATAGGATCGTCGTTGACGAGCCAGCCACCGCTGCGGTTGATGCCGATGGGCACCGTCTCGTAGCCGGCCTCGTGCAGCGCCTGCATCACCGTGCGGGCGCTCATGAGCGATACTTCGTGTTCGCCGCTGCGCCCACCAAAGAGGACACCGACGCGTACTTCACGTCCGTTCATGGTTGATTGTCCCATTCTCCTACCCATTGAATCTCAGGGTCCAGCGTCACGCGGAAGAGATGCTGGACACGTTCTTGCACGAATTCGATCATGGCGACGACGTCCGCCGCGGTGGTGTTGCTCACGCCGCCCGGGTTGACGAAAAAATTGGCGTGGGTGCGGCTGACTTCGATGCCGCCGATGCGGTGTCCTTGTAGGCCGGCGGCTTCGATGAGACGACCGGCATAGTCGCCCGGTGGATTTTTGAAGGTGCTGCCCAGGCTGGGTTCCACCGGCTGCGTGCGCCGCCGGTGCGCTAGGAAATTGTCGGCGCGGGTGCGGATCTGATCCGGTTCGCCCGCCGAAAGGCGGAAGTTAGCGCTGAGGACCACCGGCCCAAATCCGCCGCGCAGGACACGTCCGCGTTTGAGGGCGCTGGTGCGGTAGGCGTAGGCCAGTTGATCGGGCTTGAACTCGCGCACTTCGTCGTTGTCGTCGAGGATCAGGGCGTCCCACAGGTTGTCTTTGACTTCGCCGCCGTGGGCGCCGGCGTTGTTGATCACAGCGCCGCCCACGGTGCCTGGCACACTGACGGCCCATTCCAGGCCGGTGAGCCCGGCGTTGATGCTGGTACGGGCCAGGCCGGCCATGGCCGCGCCGCTTTCGGCGAAGAGATAGGGGCGCAGGTCCTGTGGGTAGTCGCAGCAGGGCGGATCGTCCACGCGCACTTGGCGGCAGCGATTCTGGATCACCAGCCCGTGTACGCCCGCATCGCTAATGAGGACGTTGCTGCCGCCGCCCAGGATCCAATAGGGCAGATCTTGTGTGCGCGCCCAACGTACCAGTTTGAGCAACTGGTCAACCGTTTGCACCGTCGCAAAATACTCCGCCGGCCCGCCGACTTTGATGCTGGTCAGCCCGGCTAGGGAGCGATTCTGTTCGATGGTGACGCCGAGTTCGGCGGGTCGGCTCAGATCGAGCGCGCGTTCGCTGGATAACATCGTCATATAACGCTCTTACTATAAATGGCCTACGTTACGGCCTGCATTGCACGGAGTTGGTCGAGCAGCATTTCACCAATACGATAGCTTGTCCCCGCGCCGAGGACGAGCACCACGTCGCCAGGACGCACGGCCGCGGCCAGGTGATTGGCCATCGCTTCCAGCCCGGAGACGTGTTCGATCTGTGGGTGACGGCTGGCGGCGACGAGATCGGCGGCGCTGATGCTGCCGTCGTCGCGCTCGCGGGCGGCGTAGATGTCGGTGATGCGCACGCAGTCGGCGTCGTCGAAGCTGGCGGCCATTTCGTGGAGCAGGGCACGTGTGCGGCTGAAGGTGTGCGGCTGCACCACGGCCCAGATGCGCCGGTCACCGAAGCGGGCGCGGGCAGCGGCCAGGGTGGCGCGCACTTTGGTTGGGTTGTGGGCGTAGTCGTCGATGACGGTGGTGCCGTTGACCTCGCCCTTCAACTCGAAGCGGCGAGCCACGCCCTGATAGCTGCCCAAGGCGGCCAGCAATTCGTTCACGGGCAGTCCGCAGTGATATCCCACTGCCACGGCGGCCAGCCCGTTGCGCAGGTTGTGGAGTCCTGGCACCTGCATCGACAGCACACCCAGCGTCGTCCCCTGTTGGGAAAGTGTAGCACGGTAGCCACCCATCGTGGCCGGGGCAACGTCGCTTGCGCTCAGATCCACGCTTTCCCCCAAACCGTAAGATAGCGTCGCCATTTTGGCGGACTGTTCGAGGCGTAACGTTTCCGCACCGGCATCGTCGCCGCAGGTGACCAGCAGACCGTCGTCTACCACCTGATCGGTGAAGGTGACGAAGGCGTTGTGAAAGTCCTTGGGCGTGGGGAAGCAGTCTGGGTGATCCCATTCCACGTTGGTGACGACGGCTACGGTGGGCGTCAGCCCCAGGAACATGTAGTCGTATTCGTCGGCCTCGATGATGAAGTAGGGGCTGCTGCCGGCGTGAGCGTTGCCGTATTCGGGCAGTTCGGCGCCGACGATGTAACCGGCGTCGACGCCACATTCCTGGAAGGCGCGCACGATCATGGCGGTGGTTGTGCTTTTGCCGTGGGTGCCCGCCACTGCGATTACTTTGCGCTGCGCCAGCAGTGCAGGCAGAAAGTCGCGGCGTTTGGCGATGGGAATGCCCAGCGCTTCGGCTGCGGCGCGCTCAGGATTGTCCACAGCGACGGCGCTGCTGATGAGCACGACGTCGGGCCGGCGCTTCGGGTGATCGACCAGGTTGGCTGCGATCTGGCTGGGGTAGACGATCACACCCTGCGCCGCCAGGGCGTCGGTGCGCGGATTGGTCTGCGCGTCGCTGCCGCTGACGACGAAACCCATCTCGTGTAGCACGGTGGCGATGGGGGCCAGCCCACTGCCGCCGATGCCCAACAGGTGCACGCGCAGAGATTTGTCCTCTGCGGCGAGGCGGGTGGACCAGGTGGGTTGGGCGGTGTGGATCGGCGTCATGTATTTGGATCTTTCGACGTGTGCGTAATGCGTGATGCGTAATTGGTTGAGATCATTCAGCCGCTTGCGGGGCGATCTGCTCTGAGTTACGCCTTACGCATTATTCTTTCCTATCCGCGGACGCGTAACAGCAACAACACCGCAATCGGTACCATCCATAGCGCCGGGATGGGCAGTAACACCTGAGGCAGTAGTTGTACGGCGTTAATGCCCAGGGGGGTGACGGCGTTAAGCTGGGCGTTCCAATCCAACGCCCCGAATGGGTAGCCGTAGACAAGCTGGTAGTACCAGAGCGTGCCGGCGATCAGGTAGCCGTTTAGCGCGCCGATGAGTATATCGAGCATTGTCCCCTGCGGTGGGGCGATGGGTTTGCCCGTAAATTGAATCGTTTTGCCTGCATAACCTGCAAAGACGGCGCTGACAAAGCTGATCTGGTAGACGAGACTCAAAAAAAGTGGCTCGGCCGGGCCGTTGGTGTCTTCGAAAAAGAGTCCGCGTGCGATGAGCAACAGCGGATTCAGCCGCTCTTCGACAAAGAGCAGCAAGAAAATCGCCACCAAGATGATCATGGTGCTGCCCAGTTCTCTGGCATAGCCTCGGGCCAGGCCAATCAGGGTGACGATGATGGCAATTGTGCCGAAGTAGACGAGTGGACCCATGTCGATCTTTCTGATCAACTTTCTGCCAACGAGATTGGTTATGTCTTCTTGGGTGCGCGCAATGTATTGGCCACCGCCACCAGCACCAGGGTGAGAAAGACGACGATGACAAGTGGTTGCTGGGTGTCTAGTTCGCCCCAGATGCTGCCCACGCCTTCGTTGATCACATCCAACGCGCTGCGGAGCACGATGCTTGCGCCGTCTTCGGCCACTGCGTCCGCCGCGCCGAGACGTCGTAAAAAGATGCCGCTCAGCATGGGCAGGAAAATCGAAAAGTAAAAGATGCCGTTGAGCAGCCCGAGCAAGATCGCTGATGCATCGGATTTGTTCTTGGGGCTGCGCACGGCGCGCCCCGTGACCCAGTACGTGAACAAGAGCAGGAGCACCCAGAGCAGGAAGATCACCGTGTCTCGTCCGTCGCCGGTGATCACGTCCGCTGAATCGGTGAGGACAAGAAAGGCGTCGGGGTTGTCGCCTAGGCCGCCGGCTTCGGCAAAGGCCAGGAACTTGAAACCCAGGTTGAAGAGCGTCACCACGAGGCCGCCGTAGCGTTGCAGCAAAAAGTAACCGCCAATCGCCACAATCGCCACGATCAACTCGCGCATGCTGCCGCGCCGATAGCCGACCCAGCCGAAGAGTACCAAATATAAGATGAGAACGGCGACGATCTGTAGAGATTCGCTCATGTGAATGAAGGAAAAGCCTGCTGCCGTCGGTGAAGACTGGCGATTAGGTGATTAGGCGATTTAGAGATTTCAGAGGCTTGACGTGTCCAATCCCTTAATCTCTCAATCCCGATTCTCATGTCTAAACAGAAATATTGGAGCTTGCCCGTGCTACCCCCGCCCCAACTTCTCAATCGCTTCTGCCAGATTCTTCGCCGCTCCGGGATAGCTCACACTTGCCATGTCGGCGCTCATTTTCAGGCGGCGACGTTCGTCTTGCAGCAGTTCGAGGACGGTGGACGTGAGTTGCGTCTTCAATGCGCCGTCTTCAATAATGACAGCGCCGCCGGCGTCGGCCAGCTTGCGGGCATTGGGCAGTTGATGGTTGCCCGAAATGGGCAGCGGCACTAAGACAGCCGGCAGCCGCGTCAACGGGAATTCGGCCAGTGTGCTGGCCCCGGCGCGTGCCACGGCGAGATCAGCGCCGGCCAGGGCCAGCATCATCTCATCGTGCAGGTAGGGCACCGGGTGGTAACGATCCTGCCACGCAGAGGGCAACACGGGCGACGTCTCCTGGTAGAGCGGCCAATCCCGTGTACCGATGACGTGCAGGATCTGGCAGTGGACCAGCAATTCGGGCAGACCGGCCCACACCGCCTGGTTGATGCTGCGTGCGCCACGACTGCCGCCGAAGACAAGCACCAGCGGCAGCGGGTTGCCGTCTTCGCCGCGGATCGACCAATCGATGCCCAGTGCCTGTCCTAGACGGCGGCGGGCGTCGTTGCGGTCGGCGGCGGCTTCGAGCAATTCCGGGCGCACAGGGTAGCCGGTGACAACGGCTTTGTCCCCAAAAAAGCTGCACACTTCCGGGAAACTCACTGCCACTTGGGTGGCAAACAGGCTCAGCCAGCGGATCGCCAACCCCGGCGTCATGTCGGGCAGGTAGATGAGCACGGGCACACGGCGCAGCCGGCACGCAATCGCCACCGGTGTGCAGACGTAACCGCCGGTGACAAAACAGACGTCGGGGCGGAATTCGTCTACCAACTGTAAAGATTGGCGCACACCTACCGCCATTTTGCCAACATTCGCCAGCGCCGTCAAAGGGTTCGTCCCGCGTAGTTGGCCCGTTTGGATGGCTCGAAAGGCAATGCCTGCCTGCCCCACCAATTCGCGTTCGACGCCGTCGGGGCTGCCTGCCCAGAGTAACTCTGTCTCGCCGCGGTGGACAGCCTGCGTACTAACGGCTGCTGCTGCGACTGCTACCGCTGCTACGCCCGTTGGTCTTTCCGCGGGATGATGCAGCGCGGCGGGTGGGGGCGGTGCGGCCGGTAGATTTTTTAGGTGTGCTGCGGCTGCCAGTGCCGGGTAGACGTGTCCCCCGGTTCCGCCACCCGAAATTAAAACTCGCATAACTCAAGCCTCCTTGCGGACGCAATGCCAATGGCGCGCCTCGATAGCGGCTGATGTTGAGCAGGATGCCGGTTGCGCCCATCGTTGTGACAAGTGAACTGCCGCCAAAGCTAATATAGGGCAGGGTGACGCCGGTTGGCGGCGCCATCGCCACGGCAACGGCAATGTGAATAATCGCCTGTAAGACGATGAGCGACGTGATCCCCACCGCCAGCAACGAGCCGAACATGTCGGGCGCTTCGGAGGCGATGCGGAAGCCGCGATAGGCCAGCAGTGCAAAGAGCAGGATCACCATCAGGGTGCCAATCAGCCCCATCTCTTCGCCGATGATGGCAAAAATATTGTCCGACCAACTTAGCGGCAGATTACCCGGCAACTTTTCGATGCTGTTGCCGAACCCAACGCCCGTCGGCCCGCCACGCACAATCGCTTCAGACGCCTGGTTAATCTGCCATTCGGGGCTTTGCAGCGGATCGAAGACGGAAGCCATGTAGGCGGACACACGTCGTTGCGCGTAGGCACTGCGCGTGATCACCACCCAAAAGGTGATCAGGGCAATGCCGCCGCCGATGACCAATTGCTTCAACTCGGCCCCTGCCAGAAAGAAGATGATCGACGCTGTGGTGACAATCAGAATCGCCGTGCTGATGTTAGGTTGTGCCACGATCAAGCCGGTGACGATCCCCATGAGGATGCCGAAGGGGATCAGCCCGTAGTTGATCTGACGGATGCGGTCACCTTTGCTGGCCAGCCAGGTGCTGACATAGATCAAAATGACGATTTTCACCGGCTCGCTGGGCTGTACGCTGCCGTCGAACAAAGTGCGTGTGGCCCCGTAGACAGTGTCGCCCACGACGATCACGGCCATCAACGCCAGCAGGCCCACACCCATCATGAGCACGCTCCAGCGTTCCCAGACGGTGTAGGGGATCATGGCAGCCGCCAACATCGCCACCAGCCCAAGCGCCACCCAACGTAATTGCAGAGTGGCAAAGTGAAAGGGCGACGTGAAGTAGGTCATCGCCCACGGGAAGCTGGCGCTGAAGACCATCACCAGCCCAAAGATCAGGAGCGCGGTGACTACCGTGAGCAGTCCCCAATCGTAGCTGCCTGTACTCAATTTTGTTGTGGCCGAAGACGAACGACTGTCTGCCATTGCGAACCTGCTCCTAATAGAGACGGAAGTGCATAGTGCGTAGTGCGTGGTACACACACCACGCACTACGCACCACGTTCTTCATACATTGCCCGCACCAAGGAGCGGAAGTGTGCCCCCCGCTCCTCAAAATTCTTATATGCGTCGTAGCTCGTGCCGCCGGGCGATAGGAGCACGACGGTGTTGCGATCCGCGATCTGCGCTGCCAGGTGGACAGCCTGATCCATGCGCTGTAAGACGGCGCAACTGGGGGCGGGCAGGCGACGGTCGGCGGCGCGCTCCTGCACAGTTTGTACAATCATGGCCCCGGCGTCGCCGAAGCCGATAAGGTAGTTGACGCGACGGATCACTTCGTCGGCGAAATCTTGCCAGGGCAGCTTTTTGTCTTTGCCCCCGGCCAACAGGATCAGCGTCTGCGCGCCGGGCGCAAAGACGCGCAACCCGGCGATGGCCCGTTCCGGTGCGGTGGCGATGCTGTCGTTGATCCAGGTGACGCCGTTGACGCCGGCCACTTCTTCCAGGCGGTGGGGCACGCCTGCAAAACTGCACGCCACGTCGCCCATCACCGCTGGGGATACAGCCAATGCCGCGCCGCTGATGACGGCTGCCGCCAGCAAGTTGGTGATGTTGTGGTCACCGCGCAGGCGCACCTGGCTGCGTGGGCAAAAGGACGCGCCGTTGTAGATCAACTGATCCTGTGCCAGCCATGCGCCGGCATCCAGCACCTGATGACGGCTGAAAAGGATCGGTGCAGCCGTGCGCGCCGCCAACTGTTCGTGTAGCTTGCCCAACAGCTCACCTATCTCCCAGGCTGCGGGGACGGTCAACTTTGCTGCTGCGCCACGGGCAACGCGCTCCGTCACCGGGTCATCGGCGCTGAGGACGATGCGCGCCGTGGGTTTGAGCCTACGCACCAGGTTGAACTTGGCGTCGGCGTATTCTGTCATCGACGCGTGGCGATCCAGGTGGTTGGGTGTAATGTTGAGGATTGCCGCTACCTCGATGGGCAGGGCGGTAAAGTCGCCATAGGCCACAGCCGGATCGAAGAGTTCCAACTGAAAACTGCTCAGCTCAAGCACAATCTGGTCGTCCGCCGTGATCTGGTCCAGGCGGTCGATGAGGGGGAGACCAATGTTGCCGCCAACGTAGACGGTACGTCCACTGCCGGCGACGGCTTCGGCCAACATCTTCCCTACCAGTGTCGTCGTCGTCGTCTTGCCGCTGCTGCCGGTGATGGCGATCACAGGGCAGGGGGCAAGCTGACAGGTGAGCAGGCTGTCGTTGCTCAGGCGAATGCCACGGCGGATCGCCTCTTGTACAATCGGTAACTGCGCTGGGACGCCGCCGCTCAGGCAGAGCAGATCGCAGCTGTCGAGCAACGAAATTGGGTGTTCGCCAAGTACTAGATCCACTGGCAGATCGGCGATGCTTGCCAACTCGGCGGACAGCTTGTCTTCTGTGGCGGCGTCGTTGATCGTCACCTGTGCGCCCTGCGCGTGGAAAAAGCGCGCCAGCGCGCTTCCCTGACGGGCCAGGCCCAGGATCACTACCCGTTTGTTGCGGAAATCCCGTTTGTTGCGGAAATCGTTGGGTAGGGCTGCATTTGTCATCTTGGTTTTGCCTTGGTTGCCTTCATTGTGCAACGAGTGAACATCGGCGTCTACGCCGGATTCTGGCAAAGGCTGGGCTGTCTCTGAACGGGAGACAGTGTGATCGATGTACATAGAGTCTTCTCTTTTCGATCTACAAAAGCGCCAGCGCAACGCCCAGCATACCCGAAAGGACGCCGACTAGCCAGAAACGCTCTTTGACCTGTGTTTCGCTCCACCCCAACAACTCGAAATGGTGATGAAGTGGAGCCATTTTAAATATGCGTATGTCTCGCCCCAAGAAGCGACGGCTGAATTTAGCTGAAGCCACTTGCAGCATCACCGAAAGCGTTTCGCTCATGAAGACGAGCCCCACAATGGGCAGCAACAACCATTGCGCCGTCATTAAAGAGACGAGTCCGAGTGTGGCGCCAAGGGCCAGGCTGCCCGTGTCGCCCATGAAGAGCTCGGCGGGGTGGGCATTGAACCACAAAAAGGCCAGCAACGCGCCTACAATTGTGAAACAAAAGGCGGCCAGGTAGGTCTGCCGCTGCAAAAAGGCGATGATGCCATAGCTGGCAAAGGCCACACTGCTGAGGCTGCCTGCCAGGCTGTCTAACCCGTCTGTGAGGTTGACGGCGTTGCTAAAGCCCACAATCACGAAGACGGCGATGGGCAGAAACAGCCAGCCGATTTCCACGAAATTGGGGATGCCCGGCACGCCGACATAGTTCAACTCGGGTGGGCCGAAGTATAGCACCGACGCAATGATCACGGCGAAGATGAACTGAAAGGAGCTTTTCATGCGGGCGCTCATGCCTTCGCCTTTGCCGCGCAGCCCGCGAATGCCCTGCCAGTCGTCCACTGCGCCCAGGGCGGAGTAGGCGGCCATACAGAAGAAGAGCAACAACGTACTCTGCCCAATCAGGTTGAAACCAAGCAGATCGGCCAGGTTGAGCACACCGGTGATCAGCAACACCGGCACCACAAAGAGGAATCCGCCCATGGTGGGCGTCCCTGTTTTAACCTGATGACGATCCGGCCCTTCAATGCGAATTTGTTTGCCAATGCGCCAACGCTTGAGCAAATTGATCAGCGGGCGACCCCAGATGACGGCGATGAAAAAACTGATGCTTCCCAAGGTCAGGGGAAATTCCATGAACTACGACCCCTTTGCGCCCAGCGCGCTCTTTGTTAAGGTGATTTCGGCCACGATTTGATCCATCCCCACGGCACGGCTGCCCTTGACCAGTACTAAATCTTTGGGCTGGATCAGGTGATTTAATGCTTCAATGGCTTCCGCCGCGGTGGACAAGATGTGTAAATTGGCCGGGCTATAGCCGGCCGCTAGCGCTTCCTCACCGATGATGCGCCCCAGATCGCCCACGGTGACCAATACCTCGGTGACGGCTGCGGCGCGAATGCCCACTGCTTTGTGCCCTTCTTCGGTGAAACTGCCTAGTTCGCGCATATCGCCTAATACGGCCATGCGCCGGGGATGGGTGCCGTTTTGCAGGTCGGCCAGCAGGTTAAGCGCCGCCAGCGTACTGGCCGGGCTGGCGTTGTAGGTATCGTCGATGACGGTGCAGTCGTTGATACCTGGCACCACCACCAACCGTAGTTGACCTGTCATACGCTGCAAACCTGTGGCGATTTCCTGCCATGTCATGCCTTCGACTAGGCCCACCGCCGCCGCCCGTAGCGCTGTGTGCACGCTGTGCCGTCCTAGCATGGGCAGCTTAATATATAGATGTGTGGCTCTGCGTCCTTTCGGTGTGTGATGGAAGCGGAATCGAATGCCTTCCATGCCCGAGCTTTCGATTTCGTCGGCCCAAAGCTCAGCTTCGGGGGTAAGACCGTAACTAAAAATACGCGCCTTGGTGAGATCAGCCATGGCCCGCACCCGTTCGTCGTCCCAGTTGAGGATGGCGACGCCGCCGTCTTCGGCACTGGGCAGCGCTTCCACCAACTCCGATTTGGCCTGCTGAATGCGTTCGATGGTGCCCAGTCGCTCCAAATGGACAGGGCCGACGTTGGTGACAACACCCACGTGGGGGCGGGCAAGGTTACACAGCAGCCTGATCTCGCCCAAGTCGTACATCCCCATCTCCAGCACGGCCCGTTCGTGGGGCAGATCCAGCCCAAGCAATGTCAACGGCAGGCCCTGTTCGCTGTTAAGGTTGCCTTGGGTGTAGTGGATATTGAACCGCTGGCTCAAGACAGCTGCCGTCACCTCTTTGGTGCTCGTTTTGCCCACACTGCCGGTAATCCCGATGACGCGCATTCCTGGTGACGTGCGGTGCAGCCGTTGGAATGCGCCCACCTTTTGTAGCGCGGCAACGGAGTTGTCCACCACGTACAGGATTGGCCGGTTGCTCAACGCGACATCCTGGCGGTGTGTATCCAGGGCGGGGATGGACCGATGATTGGTGGTGCAGTCTACGATCAGGGCATCGCCGTGATCGAGCTCGATCAAACCGTGTTCCTCGCTGATCACCGCCGCTGCGCCGTTAATCAGTGCGCTGCGGATGAAACGGTGTCCGTCGGTCTGTTGGCCGGCCACCGCCACAAAGAGCGACCCCGCCGATACAACCCGGCTGTCAAGCGTCGCCGTGCGAATCGCAGACGGTGTCAGCGCCAGCGGTGGGGGGGTCCCCGTCAGCGCCTGCCAGAGCGTATGTTGTGTGATTGCAGTTTCGACGATGGGTGGCACGGGTTTGATCCTTGGGAATACACTGGTTGGCGGTAAGGGTGAATGGTGATTTGTGATTGGTGATTAGGTTTGTCCATTGGGCAACGACAAGGCAATCGACGGTTTCGACAAGTGCATGAAGTGTACATTCGTACGCTCATGCCGAAACCTAATCACCAATCACAAATCACCATTCACTCCCTCAATCTCTCTTCATCCGGCGGAATATTCAGATGATCTAACAATCTGAACGTCACCCGCTTGAACACCGGTGCTGCCGACTGCGACGCCCAGCGGGCGATGGTGGTGTCTGGGCGATCCAGCTTAACGAGGACGACAAACTGGGGCTCCTCTGCTGGGGCGAATCCGATGAAACTGGCAATGGTCTCTTCGGAATAGCCTTCGGCAGTGGCGATTTCGGCAGTGCCGCTTTTGCCACCTACGCTGTAGCCCGGCACACGGGCCTGCGTGTTGCCTGTCTCCACCACGTGGACCATCATTTCGCGCATCATCGCCGACGTTGCCGGATCAAGAACCTGGTGCACAGTGGTGGGCTGTGTCATCAGCACTTCCTGGCCGTAGACACGCGCCTGCACCACGTGCGGACGCATCAACTTGCCACCGTTGACCATCGCCGCCACAGAGCTGAGCATCTGGATCGGCGTCACGGCGACGCCTTGTCCGAAACTGTTCGTGGCCAGATCCGAGGGGCTCCATGCCGAGTCGCCAGGACGTTTCACCTGCCCGCGGATTTCGCTGCTTAAGTCGATGTTGGTATCGGCCCCAAAACCAAAGAGTGCCATATAGTCGTAGAAACTGTCTTGACCAAGGGCCTGCGCAATCTGCACGGTGACCACATTGTTCGACTGTGCCAGGGCATCGGCCACGGTCAGCAAACCGACGGCGGTACGAGTGCTGTTCTGAATCGTCCGTTGGCCGACGACGATGGTGCCGGTGTCGGTGAAGACAGTCAGCGGCTCCACGGCGCCTGCGTCCACAGCCCCCGCGACGGTGATAAGTTTGAAGATGGACCCCGGTTCATACTGCGCACTTACCGATGAATTGGTGAAGTTGGCGGCGTTTTCGGTTTCGTAGGTGTTGGCGTCGAAGGTCGGCCAGTTGGCCATGCCTAGAATCGCGCCTGTATGCGGATCCATGACGATGATGCTGCCCGCTTCGGCTCTGTAAAAGCCCACTGCCTCGCGCAATTCCTCTTCGATGATCCACTGGATGGTGCGATCGATGGTGAGTACCAGTCCTTTTTCGCTGCCTTGTGACAGGAATCGCTGTGTGGCCGCAGGCAGCACCTCTCGTGTCTGGCGTCCGCCGCGTGGAAGGCCCACACCTGTGCTAGGCAAGAAGCTGTCGTAATAGCGCTCCACACCGAGGACAGGCTTGCGTTCGGCATTGACGAAGCCGATCACCTGGCTGGCGAGCGTTCCCTGCGGGTAAAAGCGCCGTGGCCGGGCGCTGATCAACACGTGTGAGAGCAGCGCGTCGTTTTCGGCAGCGCGGCTTTTCTGTTCCTCGATCAGGGAGCGCCCGGCAGCAAAAGGTATATCTGTGCCAAGCACCAGATAGGCGCTTTCAGAATTCTGCGCCAGCCGATTGCGTGTCTGATCCACTGGAATGCCGGCCTTCTCCCACAAGATCTCGGCAATCGGCCCCCACGATTCCGCCGGGATCCGTTTGGGCGTGGCCGTAATGCGATAGGTGTAGCGATCCGCCGCCAGGAGCACGCCGTCGCGGTCGACGATGACGCCCCAGGGCGTGTCGTCGTCTACGGTGTGACGGGCTGCGCTGGTCACCGTACGTGGCGAATACTCCTGCCAGGCGCTCACCTGCATGCTGAAAAGACGTAGTGTGAGGAGCAGCCCAAACGCGGCCAAAAAGATCGCCACGGCGCGCAAACGCCAACGCCGCGTCGCATGGACAGGCGCAGGCGTCTGTGGGATGAACTTGCCTTCCTTGGTTGGGTCGGCGCTCTGTGGATGGGGCCCCTTGGGCGGTTGGTCTTGTGTACTCATTGGGCTTACTTTGATAAATGTTTAAGGCGAGAAATGTAGTGTAGGGATGGACAACAGTCCATCCCTACACAGTAGTAATGCTTAGAAACGGTCACCTGTCCATTCGCGCAGTAGAACACCGATTGGCACACTGTCGGTATGCCAGAGCGTCTGGAAGCGCTGCCACGAGCGTTCGAACCAGCCGCCGATGGGGTCACTTTCGCTCAGTTGGATGGTAGCGCTTCCTGAATCGTTGACTGCTGTGCTTGCGTGCGCCAGCGCCGGCGGCGGTGTTTCGGCTACTATTTCAACCCAGCGATATTCAGGGTTGAGGCCGGGGCCGTACCCCATCCGTTGCGCTTCGGTTTGGATGCGCTCCAGGTGGGTGAACTGGCTGATCTGCCACAGGATTTCGGCGTTCTCCTGTTCCACCGCCACATATTGGCTGGTGAGATCATTGAGCACCAACTGTGTCTGTTGAATGCGCATTGAAAGCAGAATCTGCATCGACACCATGCCCGCGATGGCGGCCATGATGACAACCCAGACCAAATAGTCGCGGGCAGTCTGCGGCATGGGGAGCATGCGTACCGCGCGTTTAATTGCACGCCACGTCTGCGTGTGGGGCAGGCTGTGGGGCATGTCAACGGCAGAGGGCAGGGTGCTGTTCTGAAACATGGAACGCATCCTCGTGTGGTGGTGGTGGTGGTTTGGATCGTACTATTCTTGAGTTAATCGTTCAGCGATCCGTAGCTTGGCGGATCGGCTGCGCGGGTTTTGTCTGGTTTCAGCGTCGTCGGCGACGATGGGTTTCTTGGTTAAGACATGGAGCGTTGGTGTGCGTTCAATGCCGCCGAGTGGATGGGTGGGATCGGGCACATAATCCTGCGCTTCGTCGCGCATCCACTGTTTGACGATGCGATCTTCCAGGCTGTGGAAGCTGATCACGGCGAGCCGACCACCGGGTTTCAACAGCGCCAATGTCTGTGGCAGCACCCGCTCCAATTGCCCCAACTCGTCGTTGACGGCAATGCGCAGCGCCTGAAACGTCTGTGTGGCGGGGTGAATACGAGCACCTTTGCGCCCGCCCACTGCTCTTTCGACTACATCGGCCAGTTGATCCGTGGTGTGGATCGGCCGCTGTTGCACGATGACGGCGGCGATACGGCGGCTACGGTGCTCTTCGCCGTAACGGTAGATCAGATCCGCCAGTTCGTCGGCGGGTAGGTGGTTGACCAGGTCGGCGGCGCTTTGACCGGACGTTGGGTCGAAACGCATATCGAGTGCACCGGGTTGGGCGAAAGCAAAGCCACGATCCGGCGTGTCCAACTGAAAGGAGCTTAACCCCAGATCGAGCAAGATGCCGTCAACAGGCTTGAACTCGGCCGCATCCGCCACTTCCTCCATCTTTTCGAAGGGCGTCTGTACCAGGATCAACCGACCGTTCACAATGTCGTCGGCCAGGCGATGTGTCACCCGGCGGATGGCGGCGGGGTCGGCGTCCAGCCCGAGTACTTGCCCGTCGGGCCCACTGCGGGCGAGGATCTCGGCAGTGTGGCCGCCGCCACCCAGGGTGCCGTCGATGTAACGACCGTCGGGGTGGACCTGTAGCGCGTCCATCACCTCGGCCAGGAGCACCGGCACATGGGCTGCACCCTCGGGATCAGGTACCAGTGTCATCAGACACCCAGTTCGGCAAAGAAATCTTTGCCCAGGTTCTCATCCTGCAACGGCGCCAGTACCTGCGCGTCCCACATCTGCGGGTTCCACAACTCGATGTGGTTGTCCACACCGGCCACGACGACCTCGGTTTCGATGTGGGCAAAGTCGCGCAATCGCTGGCTGATGAGGATGCGTCCTTGCTTGTCGGGTTTAAGATCCTCGGCGGCGCTGAAAATTGCCCGCCGCAACAGACCGATCCGGGGATCGGTTAAGGCGGGTAGTTGCCGCACCTGGGCCGAAATCCGTTCCCATTCGTCCATGGGCATAGCCAGTAGACAGTTACTGCTTGGGTTGCGCGTCACCACGAGGCCGGCCATAAGCTGGTCGCGGAATTTCGCCGGGATGGTCAAACGTCCCTTGTCATCGAGGTTGTGGGCATATTCGCCAAGAAACACAGCCTACCTCTTGTTGCTGCTACTGGGTGCGGACAATGGTGCGTAGGACGCCAACTACGAGTTATCCCAAATTATCGGCGTGGGTGAGGATGCACCAGAACATGCGTTCTTTTCCCATTAGTACCCCACTTACCTATCAATTATAGGGCGTTTGTCCCACATTGCCCCATATTCTCCCACAATGATTGTAAAATCGCAACCCTGAATTTGGGTATATCCGCCATATTGCTTGGGATATACCCCTGTTCAGGAGAGAGTCGATAGAACGCGGATTGAGCGGATTCAAGCGGATATTTCAGATTCGGTCTGGAATCTGTTTTATCCGCCGGATCCGCCCAATCCGCGTTCTATTCTGGATCTGAGGTGAATCTGGGGTGACTTTGGTGGTGTGTCTTCCGCTGTGATATGATCGGGTGTACGTTTTTTGGAGCGATCAAGGCGAGATTGGGCTATGAATCCGCATACTTTGCGTGTCCTCGAATATGACAAGGTGCTTGCGCGGGTCGCCGCGCATTGTGCGTTTAGCGGTGGCGAAGAAATTACGCGTTCATTGCTGCCTAGCGACGATCTGCGCACGGTCCAAGAGTGGATGGCGCAGACGCGTGAGGCGGCGACGCTGCTAGACCAGAAGAGTGATATCTACTTTGGCGGCGTCACCGATGTGCGCCCGCTGGTGACTAAGGCCGAACGGGGCAGTATGTTGCTACCCGGCGAACTGGCCGACATCCGCAGCACGCTCTTGCGCGCCCGCACACTGCGCAATACGCTGACCCGGCTGGAGCGACAGTTCCCCTTGCTGGCCGATCTGGCTTTTGTGATGGAGCCGTGTGATCACGTCATCGCCGAGATCAGCCGCTGCATCAATGAGCGCAGCGAAGTGGCCGACAACGCCAGCGCTGAACTTTCGCGTATTCGTGGACAGTTACGCGTGGCCCAGGAACGTCTACTCAGTACGCTGGAGCGGCTGGTACAGAACGACGATCTACGCCCCTACCTGCAAGATTCTCTTGTGACGCAGCGCCAGGGCCGTTACGTGATCCCAGTGCGCGCCGAACACAAAGGGCAGATCCAGGGAATCGTCCACGATCAGTCGTCCAGTGGGGCGACCTTTTTCATTGAGCCCCTCAAGGTGGTGGAGCAGAACAACGCCGTCCGCGAGTTGGAGATGGAAGAGGAAAAGGAGATTCGACGCATCCTGGCACAGTTGAGCGATCTGGTGGCCGAAGAAGGCACCTACATTGTACGCAACGTGCAGATCCTATCCGAACTCGACTTCATTTTTGCCAAAGCCAAGTACGCGTACGAGATCCAGGCGACCGCGCCGGCGATTGTTCCCTTTGGCAAGTCCAAGCCGATTGTAACCGAAGGACAGGGCCCCGAAGAGGCGATCCATCACCCTGGATCTGCGCTCAACTTCCGTCGCGCCCGCCACCCTCTCCTCAACCAGAAGACGGTGGTGCCCATCGACGTCTATTTGGGCGACGATTATTACATGCTCGTGATCACCGGCCCCAACACCGGCGGCAAGACGGTGACACTGAAGACGGTGGGGCTGCTCACGGCAATGGCCCAGGCCGGGTTGATGATCCCTGTAGACGACGGCAGTGAGTTGTGCGTCTTTGAGGGCATCTATGCCGACATCGGTGATGAACAGAGCATCGAACAGAACCTGAGCACCTTCAGCAGCCACATGACCAACATCATCCGCATCCTTGATGAGGCGGATCCACGTAGCCTTGTCTTATTGGACGAATTGGGCGCGGGGACCGACCCCGACGAGGGCTCGGCATTGGCGATGGCGCTTTTAGAAAATCTGCGCGACCGCGGCATGACCACAGTGGCGACGACACACTACAGTGATCTCAAACTGTATGCGCACAATACTCCAGGCGTGCGGAACGCGTCGGTGGAGTTCGACGTTCAAAGCCTAAGCCCTACCTACGAGCTGAGCATCGGCCTGCCAGGACGCTCCAACGCGTTGACAATTGCGCGACGGCTGGGGCTCAACCCCACCATCGTCGACAAAGCCGAAAGCATTGTGCGGCCCGAAGCGTTGGAGGTGGAGTCGCTGCTGGAAGACGTGCGCCGCACCCGCCAGGAATCGCAGAAGGCATTGGAGCAGGCGCGTGCCCGTGAGCGGCAGGCGGCGACGCTGGAAGCCGATCTGCGCTATCAACTGGCACGCATCGAAGAAGCCCGCCGCGAGGTGATCGCCGAGATCCGCCAGACAATGCAGGCCGAACTGGGCGACGCCCGCCGTGAGATCGAAAACTTCCGCCGTCAGATGGCGCGTGGGGTGGTGGGCAGCGGCACTGTCCATGAGCAGTTCCTTTCGGAGGCGCGTGAAGTAATCGCCCGCCGTGAGGAGACGGCTGAAGGCCGGATCAACCGGCAGGTGGCCACGCCGATGGCGTCCTCGCGTGAGGCAAGTATGGTCATCGAGATCGGGGATCGGGTCTTTGTGCCCAACTTGCAAGCAACAGGCGAAGTGCTCAACATCGACTTCCGCGACGGCAAGCCCAACGAAGCAGAAGTACAGGTGGGCAACTTCCGCCTCAAATTGCCGCTGCGCCGTCTTGAACTACGCCAGAAAGCGCCGTCGCAGCCACAGATGCAGCCACAAAAAGTCAAGCCGTCGGGGCGTAGCGGCGGCGGTGTTAGCATGGAATTAGATCTGCGCGGCGAGCGCGTCGAAGACGGTCTCCGCCGGCTCGACGGCTACCTCGACGAAGCCTACCTCGACGGCTACCCGTGGGTGCGCATCATCCACGGCAAGGGGACCGGCGCCATGCGCGATGCCGTGCGCAACATCTTGCGCGATCACCCGTTGGTGAGCCGATCACGTACCGGCCAGATGGGCGAAGGCGGAGACGGCGTGACTGTGGTCTATTTGATGAATGAGAGCGGGAAGGCTGAACCCGTTGTAGAAGAATAAGTTGTAGAAGAATAAAACGTGTTGCGTGGGTAGAGGATCTCTGTGATTGTATGGGAGATGGGTGGTATTCGTAGTGCGTAGTCCGTCTACGCACTACGCACTAAACTTGAACCAGACCTGCTTCAAGCAGACAAGCCAACTGCTTGAACCCACGCAACACGAATCACGCAACACGAATCACGCAACACCCATCCACATCCAACTACCAAGGATTCGTTCACGATGTCAGGATTGAATCGAGAGACGCTGCACTGTAGTGTGGGCATCACCGCATATAATGAAGAGGAGAACATCGGTCCTCTGCTGCGGGCGATGCTCGATCAACACTTGCATCGCGTCGAGATTGCGGAGATCATCATCGTGGCCAGTGCGTGTACGGATCGTACGGTGCCGATTATCCGCGAATATGCTGCGCTGGACACCCGCATTCAGTTGATCGAGCAGGAGCAGCGCGAAGGCAAGACGGCCGCCATCAATTTGTTCTTACAGGCGGCAACCACCGACATCTGTGTCATCGAGAGTGGCGACACCTTGCCTGACGCCTACGCCGTAGAGCATCTGGTGCGTATGTTTGCCGACCCGACTGTGGGGATGGTGGGTGCTCAGAAGGTGGCGGTGAACACACCTGATCACATTGTGGGTTTGCTGAGTCACCTGCGGTTGCGCATGGAACACACGCTCTGCCTGGAGATTCCCCGCCTGGGCGAGATGATTGCCTTCCGCAAAGTCTTTGATCGCATTCCGCCCGACGTGGCCATGGATGAAGCCTTTGTTGAGGCCATTGTAGTGGAACGAGGTATGCAGGTGCGCTACGCCCCCGATGCTGTGGTCTACAACACCGGCCCTACCACCATCGGCGACTTTGTGAAGCAGCGGCGGCGCAACCATGCTGGTCACCTTTATTTGAAGCACAAGTATGGCTACGCCGTCAGCAGCATTCAGAACAAGCGCGTCATCAAAGTTGCGCTCAAAGAACTGTGGGGGATCATCCAACTGCTGTGGGTGCTCTTTTTGCTTGCCGTGCTCGAAGGCTGGAGCCGTATCCTCGGTTGGTACGACTTCGCCGTGAAGGGCGACCGTCATGTGGTGTGGGATATGGCGTGGACGCAGAAGCAGAATGTGGAGAGTGTCCGTGATCAGAATGGCGCCGCACAGGGGAATCATGTTGCTGAACGGGCTGTTGCCGTGGAAAAGCAGGGACTGGGGACTGGGGATTAGGGACTGGGGATCGTGGAGATGATCCTTATCCCTTAAACTATGCCAAATCGCTATAAAGATCACCTCATTAACTTCATCAAAATTGCCGTGGGATTGGGGCTGTTGTTCTTCCTCTACGCCCGGCTCGAAGACCCGGCGGGCCTTTGGCGGCAGGTGACAACGTCGAATAAGGTGTTGTTGGCCGAGGCGTTGGTTGTCTACGCGGCGGCAGTGGCCTTCAGTGGGGTCAAGTGGGGCATTTTGCTGCGCGCCAACGGTATCCGCATGGCGCTGGGGCGGCTAATGGCCTACCAGTGGCTGGCCGAATTCTTCAACAATTTCCTGCCTGCCCAGGTGGGCGGTGACGTGATGCGCGGCTACGCGCTGGCCAGCGACACCCATCGCCGCGCCGATGCTGCGGCCAGCGTCCTGATTGACCGGTTCATGGGCTTGTTTGTCTTTATGATTTCAGCAGCGGTTGCCACAACCACCATTTTGATTGGCGGGCGCCCCAATGGGGTCCCCTTCGGCGTCGAGGAAGTGGTGGCTCTGCGCATTATGGCGCTCGGCAGTGTGGGTATTGCCGTCCTGTTGGTGACGATCCTTACGGCAATGCTAAGTCGGCGGCTCAAACTGTTGGCCGAGCGATTGTTGGCGCGCCTTCCCCTCTCCGCCAAGACAATGCCGATCTGGCAGAAATTGTCTCAAGCCTTCAACGCCTACCGCTACCAATACGGCGCGCTGCTGTTTTCTGCCCTGGGTAGCGTCTTTATTGTCGTGCTTACCAGTGTACAGATCTGGCTGATTGCTGAAGCAATTGCCCCGGGGACTTTGTCGCTGCTCGAAGTGCTGGTGATCAACCCGATCATCGTGCTTTTGCTTGTGGCAGTGCCGCTTTCCCCAGGTGGGTTGGGTGTGCGGCAGGGCGCGTTCTCGATCATGTTCTTCCTCATCGGCGCGGGCAGCGACCTGGGCTACGGCGTCGGTCTGCTGCAACAGGTGATCGTCTACATTGTCAGCCTGCCGGGGCTGATCCTCTGGCTGCGTGGGCGTAGAGCGTTAGAGCCGGTAGCGCCGACGGTGGGCACGCCGTCTCGGTAAAGACGAGATTAGGCGATTAGGAGATTGGGCGGTTTCAGATCCGATTGCGATGGCGTCTTGAAGATTTGGAAGAAGATGCGCTACACAATCCTCAATCCCCAATCCCTTAATCTCCTAATCGCCCAATCTCTACGGTCCTATCCAATACCCATGTACCTAAACCCACTCTCCGAAGACGAAATCCATGATCTGTACACCGCCGGCGACGCCGCACATGACTTCGATCACGTGCGGCGGGTGACGCGCCTGGCTGTACACATTGCGCAGGCCGAAGGCGCGGACGTGGCGGTGGTGCAGGCGGCGGCGTTGTTACACGATGTTCCCCTGCCCGCGGGGACCCGAGGCGCGCATCACCTGGCGGCGGCTACGTTTGCCCAGTCCTATTTGCGCGAACGGTGGGGCGAAGACGCCGACGTCCTGGCGTGTATCGACAACGTGGTGCATGCGATTGAGGCGCACCGCTTCCGCGATCAGTCGATCCAACCGCAGACGCTGGAAGCCCAGTGCCTCTACGATGCCGACAAACTGGACAGCATCGGCGCTATCGGTGTCGCCCGTGCCTTTGCCTTCGCCGGCAGCCACAACAACCGCCTGTGGACGGAGCCGTGGCGCAACGTCCCCGCGGACGAGGACAAACCCAGCGGCGCCGACTACACACCCGTCCACGAATACGTGTACAAGCTGCGCCGTCTGCTCGCCACGCTGCACACGGAAACGGCGAAAGCACTGGGAGAGCGACGGCACGCGTTTATGCAAAAATTCTTTGAGGAGTTGGATGATGAGATGATGGGATGATGAAGTTGACGTCAACTTCATCATCCCATCATCCCATCATCTCATTCCCACGATCTGTACTCAAGAGGCGAAACCACCCCAAGGAGATCCCTATGAGTTCTGCCGAACACAAACAACAGGCGGCTGAAACCTATGCCGCCGTGTCGCTGGCCATTGTCACCGTCAGCGATACCCGCACCGAGGAGACCGACAAGAGCGGGCAGACGATCCGCCGAATGGCCGAAGAGGCTGGTCATCGCATCGTCAACTACCGTATCGTCAAAGACGAGCCGGATCAGGTGGAGGCGGCGCTGCAAGATTTCGCCGACGGATCGGCGCAGATCATCGTTTTCAACGGCGGTACGGGTATTAGCGCGCGGGATCGCACGTATGATGTCCTGGCGCGGCGGTTGGAGAAGGTGTTGCCCGGCTTCGGCGAGATCTTTCGCATGTTGTCCTATGACGAAGTCGGCTCCGCCGCTATTATGAGTCGCGCCACGGCGGGCACCTACCAGGGCGTTGTCATCATCAGCATTCCCGGTTCCACCAACGCCGTTAAGTTGGCGATGGAAAAGCTGATCCTACCCGAGATTCAACATCTAGCGTGGGAGTTGACACGCTGACACTGCTGTTCATTTCGATCTGTGTACAAGGGCTTTCCAGGTGGAATGCACCAGGATAAATAGTGAAGTATGTTGAGCGCCACGGTAGAAGACGTGGCGCTCTTTTTTGTTATTGGTTTGGTCTCATATTACCTCCCAGGCAAATGGCGAGAGATACATTCTCTTAACGTGGGGTCGTTCCGGTAAATCGTTGATAGCGGCCTACATTGCATAGGTGTAATCTCAATCTCAGAATGTTCTGAATTCGCTTGTTTCTGCAAGGAATCCGGCCATTCTGCAAGTGGTAATCTTTATCTTAATTAAGTTGTAGGAGGTCTCACAATGAAAATTCCTGACGAAGCAAGAGCGGAATGGAAGCAGGTGATTTCAGGTCAGAAGGTGCTCAATTTTGAGTATCTGGCGACGAAGATTCTCTTGGGGCGATTGACATTGGCTTATAAGTTTGATGCTTCGCCGGCTGCCGTACAGAAAAGCGTCTCCGAATTTCGGGCATTTTTTGTCAACGGCATTGCACAACCTAAAGTTCAGTCTGATTTGAAGCAAATTTTTGGAAACGAGGTACTCTAATGAATGCCGAATTGTTTGATCTGAATGTTGTGAAATCAATGATTGAGGACGGCAAAAAGCTGATCCTAGCTGGGGATGAAAAAGTGCTTGGCCGCCTGCCCCAAGGCGAATGGATTGGCGGCACGATTCCCTACTTCGTGAGCGAAAAAGGTGGGGAGTTCTCTCAGGATCGCATCTATGTCACCGAGTTGCCTTCGTATGTGCTGGGTACATCGATTTCGGTCTACGACGAAAAGACGATCCACGAGATCTACAACGACGGTCCTCAAAACGGGTTCAGTGTTGTGGTTATGCCCGCCTCTAGCCCAACCCATTTTGTGTTTGCGCTCAATGCACCTAATTTCCCCAATTTTGTTTCGAATCCGCTGATTGGTTGGGTGTCTGGTACTTCACTTGAGGACGTCGGTGCAGTGGCAAAAGTCTTCGACGGCCGTAAAGGACAAGCGTTTGAAAATGCCGCGGTTGCCTATCATGTCGTGCTTCCAGCCGAGAAGATCGTCGACATCGGCATCATCAACATGTTTGAACAGGACACAGGCGACGTCCTCGTCTTTGCTGAAGACGGCTTCAGTGTCGGCGATGTAAAAGTGAACGGCGAAACCGTCAATTTCGCCGACTATCTTACATCTCATCAGATCGACACAAAACTGCCCCTGGTTGCCAATCTCTATGGTGCCAACATCAACACTAGTTTCGAGAAGGTAGACACAGACACAAAGCGTGTCAACTTTTTTGCGCCGGTTTTTGCGGGGCAGGAATACCACATCGCTCGTCCTGTTGAAGACTATGTTGCGGTTTTCCACACCCACGTCCCTAACGATGTGGGCGACAACCTCTTCTTCTCGTGTAACTGTATCCTTAACTATCTCTACGCCGAACTCGACGGCAAGCCAACTGGACAATTCACTGGACCAGTCACCTTTGGTGAAATCGCCTATCAACTCTTGAACCAGACCCTTGCCTACCTCACCATCAGCGATGCGGAACCGATGCCCACATCCGCATAACGTAACAGCGTAGTGCAATATTGATCTACAACCGATTTTGGTTCTACAATAATCAGCAAGAAGCGGCCCCGCGCCGCTTCTTCGCTATTGGGGGTGTTCCCCGACGCTTTATCCGGAATTGACAGTGCTGGCAGCACGTACCGTTGACAACGTTCTCTGTTAGCAAGCTACTGTCAATGCCCGGATACATTTTATCCATCCAACAAGAGGAATGAATGCACGCATGGTGGTTTCACGAAAGTTTTTCTATTGACCAGGATGCTCTCTCCCTGGACGGTGTACCTCTCCGCTGGTTAGCCCAAGAACATGGGACTCCTCTCTTCGTCTACAGCCGCGCCACAATCCAACGACAGTTACAGGCATTACAGGCCGCCCTGGCCACAGCCGCAGATGATTTTGCCATTTACTATGCCATGAAGGCCAACCGCTTTAGCGGTGTGCTCGACGCCGTCCGCTCTGTGCCCGGCGTCTGTGTGGACACCTGTTCGCCGCGCGAAATTGGGTACGCGCTGCAAAACGGCTTTGCGCTGTCGCAGATTTCGTTCAACGCGGGGATGCTCTCGGCCAGTGATTTGGCAACGGTGGCCCAAACCGGCGTCCACTGTACATTGGATAGCTACTCGGGGCTACGCCGCTACGGTTCGCTCGTGCCCAAGGGAACGCCTGTCACCTTGCGCTTCAACCCAGGGGTGCGTGTGGGCTATGGCCAGGGAGCCAACCTGCGCTATGGAAACGACAAATTTGGCTTCGAGGCCGACGAAATCGAAGAAGCGTTACGTGTCGCTTTCGACGCCGGCCTCAGCGTAGATGGCATTCACATGCATCTGGGCTGGGGGCTGCAAGAGGATAGCGTCGAACTGGTGGAAGATGCTTTCGCCCGTCTGGCTTACATCGCCTCCTGTGTGCCTGATTTGCGTGTCATCAATGTTGGTGGTGGCCTGGGTGGGCGCTATCACGTCACCGATCACCCGTTGGCGCTCTCTACCTGGGCGTCGTTGATCCGCAAACACCTTGCTCCGTTTGGCGCAACCATCGCCTGCGAACCCGGCACATTTGTTGTCGGCCCGGCGGGGCTGCTGTTGCTCGAAGTCAACACTGTGGAAAAACGCCGCGGCGTGCAGTGGGTAGGTGTCAACGCCGGTTTTGCCCTCAACCCCATGCCCGCACTCTACGGCGTCCCCGTGCAGATTGTCCCTGTACACGCGCCGCTGACCCCACCAGAGCAGACCTACCGCGTCGTCGGCCATATCAACGAAACCACCGACGTCTGGTCCAAGGAGTGTGCTCTTCCCGCGCTTCAAGAAATGGACCTGCTCGCCCTGCTCCCCGCTGGCGCCTACTGCACTAGCATGAGCAGCGATCACTGTCTGCGCGGTCAGGCCAAGGAGATCGTCGTCTAGACGAGACCTGCCAGGTTAAAAAACCTGGCAGGTCAACGCACCCAACCCGGTGGGTTTTCTGAAACCCGCCGGGTTTTTTGATCCTTAAAAAACTGGCGCTTGACTTAGTGTGTATTGCACACTATAGTTTGTGTTAGTTGAACACTAATGCCGTCTCTTAAGGACAAATACCATGTGCCAGGATCTCAACACCATTCTCGACAACCTGCGCCATGCCGCCATCCCCGAAGATGTCTTCGGCCCGCTTACCAGCGACCTCGATCTCAAGGATCGCTATCGGCGGCTCGTGCGGCAGGTGCATCCCGACTACCACCCCAACGCCGCGGACGTCGCCGCCGAAGCCTTCCACCTGGTGCAACAGTGGTATGCCGGCGCTCAACGTCAGGTGACCGGCGCACAGCCGCCGCTGCTCGAAATCACGTCGGCGCGCCATCGCTACATCAGTCACCAGCCCGCGTTGACCGGCGATCTCTGCGATCTCTTCCCGGCGCAAGATGAAACCGGCGACAGCGTTTTGCTCAAGGTGGTGCGCACTCCTGCCAACGCCGATCTGCTCCAGGCCGAAGCAAAACACCTGAAGCAGTTGAACCAGGCACTAAGCGACGAACCGCTGCGGGCGCACCTGCCCACACTGCTCGAAAGCATCCACATTGAGGACGCCGACGGCCTTACACGCCGCGCTAATGTCCTGCGCAGTGAGGACGAAACCGTGCACCTGGCCGATATCATCGCCGCCTACCCGCACGGCATCGCCGCCGCCGACATGGCGTGGATGTTTAACCGGCTGCTCGCCGTCCTTGCCGTTACCCATGCCGAGGGGATCGTCCACGGCGCAGTGACACCTGCTCACCTGCTGCTGCGGTTGGCGGATCACAACGGCGTCCTCGTAGATTGGTGCTACAGCGTGGTCAACGGCGAAACTATCGCAGCCGTCAGCCCAGGCTATCGGTCGATCTACCCGCCAGAAGTTTTTGAGAATCGGCCCGCCACACCAGCCATCGATCTCTACATGGCGGCGCAGTGCATGGTCATGCTCCTGGGCGGCGACGTGAAAAGCGGCGAACTGCCGCTATCTGTGCCCAAACCGATCCAAGCGCTGTTACGCGCCTGCCTCATCCCGTCACCGCACCGGCGTATGCGCAACGCCTGGACCGTCTTCGACGACTTGCGCGAGATCCTGGAGCGGATCTACGGCCCGCCGAAGTTTCGCCCGTTCTCGCTGCCGTAAGAGGGTTCACCGCAAAGGCGCAAAGAGCGCAAAGAGGGGAGAAGAAGAAATTATCCACAGATTCCACAGATTTGAAGGATTTCCAGAGGGATTTGTAGCGGCACGGGCGCTCTTGTCACCCAACATCCAAAACGGTGACAACAAACCCACCTCCGCGAAACGCCCTTAACGTTCGTCGTCAGTCGTCCGTCGTCCGTCGTCCGTCGTCGGTCGTCATAAATCGTCAATCAAAAATCGTAAATCAAGGAGCATCCCATGGGTTTCTCAAACTGGAGCGATCAAGCCTACAAGGCCCGCCAGTCACAGCGCAAGCAGACCAACCAGACCGCGTTTACCTACGATCAGCACATCCGCCAGAGTGGACAGGTGCGCGTACACGACCAAATGAACCCGCACGGCGTGGTGCGCGAAAGCCGCGACAGCGACGAACACCCCGAATCCGTCGCCATCGGCGTCATCTTCGACGTCACCGGCTCGATGGGCAACGTGCCCCGGGTGTTGCAGACCAAACTGGGCGCCCTCATGCGTGTGCTCATCCAGAAAGGATATGTCGAGCACCCGCAGGTGCTCTTCGGTGCGGTGGGCGATGCCTACACCGACGCCGTGCCGCTTCAGATCGGTCAATTTGAAGCCGGCCTGGAAATGGACGACGAACTGGGCAAAATCTACCTCGAAGGTGGCGGCGGCGGCCAGGTTCACGAGACCTACGAACTGGCAGTCTACTTCATGGCGCGCCACACCAGTATCGACTGCTGGGAAAAGCGGCGCAAGAAGGGCTACCTCTTCACCATCGGCGACGAAAAGCCCTACGCCGTTGTACGCCGCCAACAGGTAATCCAACTCATCGGCGACCCCGTTCAGGCCGACATCCCGGTGGAGACGATAATGGCCGAGGTTCAGACGCGCTACGAGCACTTCCACATCATCCCCACCAACACGTCCCACGGTCAGAGCGCCGAGGTGCAAGGACGTTGGAAAGAGCTGCTCGGTGAACGTGTCATCCTGCTTGAAGACGAAAGCGCCGTCTGCGAAACCATCGCCCTGGCCATCGGCCTCTGCGAAGGCAAACTCGACGACCTCTACGACGGCGTCCAGGATCTCACCCAGGCCGGCTACGACGCCCACGCGGTGCAAGTGGCGTCCACGGCGCTGGACTACTACATGGCGACCCGCGCACCCATCGTCCGCAGCGCACGTGGAACCGTCCCCGCGGCGGCGGCTGTCCTCGACGACGGAAGACTGTAAGAAATGCACCGCAAAGGCGCAAAGAGCGCAAAGGGAAGAAGAGAAGAAGAGATCCACAGATTTCACAGATTCAGTAATTCACGATTTCGTCGCGGAGTAGGCATCCTCAGATGCCGGGTAGACCTGGGCAAGCCGCATCTGAGGATGCCTACTCCGCAATTTCGCAAAGAATCGTGAAGTACTGAGATTTTAAGGATTTGCAGAAATAGAACGCGGATGGAGCGGATTGGGCGGGTTTTTCGGATTCATTCTGAAAATCCGCTCCGCTCCGCCCAATCAGCCCCATCCACGTTCTATTCTGCAAATCCCTCCGGAAATCCTTCTAATCCTTAAATCTGTGGATCTCTTCTCCTCTGCCCTTTGCGCCTTTGCGGTAAGTATTTTCAGGAGGAATCATGTCCAACGTGATCATCACCGTCGATCTGGGGTTTGGCGATGTCGGCAAGGGGTCCATCGTCGACTACCTCACCCGCGTTCACGATGCACATACCGTTGTGCGTTTTAACGGCGGCGCGCAGGCCGCCCACCGCGTCGTCACCGCGGACGGGCGCGCTCACGTCTTTTCGCAGTTCGGCAGCGGCACACTCGCCGGCGCGCGGACGCACCTCTCGCGCTTCATGTTGCTCGATCCCCTGGCCATGGCGGCGGAAGCAGCGCACCTGCAAACCTTAGGCGTCGCCGATCCCTTTGCCCGCACCACCATCGACGCCGACGCCCTGCTCATCACCCCTTTCACCCGCGCCATCAACCGCCTGCGCGAACTAGCGCGCCGCGGCCAGCGCCACGGCAGTTGCGGCGTCGGCATCGGTGAAACCATGATCGATGCCCTGCAACATGGGGATCAGGTGCCCCGTGCGGGCGATCTGTTGGATTTGGGGAAATTGCGTGAGAAGCTTCGTTTTGTACGTGAGCTTAACCTGGGGAAGTTGACGGGGATTTCGCATCAATTGCCCGAGGACGACGTCGTCGCCGCCGAACAATCGATCCTCGTCGACGACGAAAGCATTGACTGGCTGCTCGCCGAGTACAGCGTCCTGGCGCAGCGGCTGCGCGTGGTGCCGGGCGATTCTTTGCACGATCTCCTGCGCCAACCGGGGACGGTGATCTTTGAAGCGGCGCAGGGCGTCCTCCTCGACGAGTGGCGCGGCTTTCACCCGCACACCACCTGGAGCACCACCACCACCGCCAACGCCGACCAACTCCTGGCCGAAGCGGACTTTGTCGGTCCTATCACCCGCCTGGGTATCACCCGCGCCTACACCACCCGCCACGGTGCCGGCCCGCTGGTCACAGAAGATCCCGTCCTCACCGCCGCTTTGCCCGACAGCGCCAACATCTTCGGTGCGTGGCAGCAGGGCTTCCGCCTCGGCTGGCTCGATGCCGTCCTCTTGCGCTACGCCGCCGCAGTGACAGCTCCACTGGACGGCGTAGCCGTCACCTGCCTGGATCGGCTGGCCGGCCTGCCCGAAATCAAGATCTGCCGCAGCTACAGCCACGAACCCTTCAGCGTGGATCGCATCCAACCGTCGGCCAATCCCCACAATCTGGCCTACCAGACCCAAATCACCCGTGCCCTGGCCCGCTGCACGCCGATCTACGACACCGTCCACAGCCCCTTCGATCTCCTGCCCCACATCGCAGACGCCGTCGCTGCGCCCGTCACCTTGATCTCAACCGGCGAAACCGCCGCCCACAAGGAAGCATTTGACACCGCAAAGGCGCAAAGAACGCAGAGAGTGTAAACACAGATTTGCACAGGTTCCAGAGAAAGTCGGAAAAATCTGTGTTTATCTGTGAAATCTGTGTTCCCTTTTCCTTTTCCTTTGCGCCTTTGCGCCTTTGCGCCTTTGCGGTGAATCTCTGCTCGCTACTTCCACTGGAGCGCGAGGCGGCTGCGTACTTCGCCGTCGAGCGACGTGTAGAGGATCGTCTGCCCGTCGATCACCACCAGATCGCCGTGACCGACGCCTACATTGCCCGGCTGATCCACCAGGATGGGGTTGGCGTCGAAGGTTTCCCACGGGCCGTCGATCTGGTCGGTGAGGCTGCGCGCCAGGCCGATGGTGAACTGCGTGTCCCCGCCCGCGCCGGGGGTAGGACCGCGCACGCCTTCGTAGAGCATGTAATAGCGGTCGCCGATCTTCTGTATTTTGGCCGAGCTGATGGTGCGGAAATCGAAATAGGGGTTGGTCTCGGGGCCATCCAGATCGATGGGGCCGTAGGTTTCTGTGCCGGTGAAGAGTGGATTGGCCGAACACTTTTCAAAGCGGTCGAGGGTGGTGTCCACCGAGCCTTTGTAGCAGCCCATCGCGCCCGGATTCTGCCCCAGCGCCACAAAAATGTAAAGCATGTTGTCTTCGTAGTGCAGCCCCGGCGGGCCACCCACCAGACATTGATAATCGTAGTTCACATGCGGATGCACGCCGATGCTCTCTGCCTTGGTGCAATCGCGGAACCAGTAATGCCAGATACCGGTAAGCGGCACCTGCCCCACCCGCGTCCAGTTGACGCCGTCGGTAGAGTCGGCTTTGAAGACCATGCCGCGATACTCGTAGACGAGGTGGAGCGTCTCGCCGTCCCAGGCCACGCGTGGATACTGCTGCTGATCAATGTGATCCTGTTCCGAATTACACGGGCACTGATTGCAGGGGATGTTGCACACCGGGCTGTCGAGGTTGAACGAGTAGCCGCCGTCAGTGGACCGGTAGATCACCAGGCAGCCGGGAAAGGGGACGGGATCGCCACATTGGTCCACCACTCCCGCCGACTGGTCGCTGGCATGCACATAGCTCCACATCTCCCCATTGGACATAATGATCGTCTCCGACTCGCCCATGGGCAGGCCGGTGTCGATCACTTCCATCACGAATTCGGCGGTCCCGTCCCAAAAATCGGCCAGGGTGGGGTGTCCATCGGCGGGGGGATCGGGCTGGAAGATTAACTCCGGCAACGGCGTCGCCGTTGGCGAAGTGCTGGCGTCTTGTTCCGCCGGCCTGGACTCGGTCATGGACGTCGCCGTGGCAACCGGTGCGGTCGGCGCTGCTTCGGTGACCGGCGTCGGCGTCGGTTCGATGTCAAGCGGCCCGCAGCCCACAACGAGCGCTGTCAGCGCAAGCAAAAAGAAAAAACGAAGAGAACGGCGCGGCAAAGCCGAGATCCACATGTGTAGGTTTGGGTTTGGCAGATTCATACTCACACAAAATGATGAAAAATGATGGGTTGGATTAGGCACGCAGGCAGTATAGGCGGATAGGGTCCGCTTCTGCAAAGACGCGGTCTCTAAATGCAGCAAGTATAGATCCACAGATTACACGGATGAAAAGGATTTCAGAGGATTTTTCTTCTCCGAATCCTTTCATCCGTGTAATCTGTGGATCATTTTCATTCCCCTCTTGACTTTTCTCATTATTGATAATAAGCTGAATGCGTTATCAATAATGAGAAAAGGTGCTGCAATGACAGAAAATAAACTTGATCTCATCTTCCATCCTATCCGCATCCGGCTGATGACCGAACTATCCGGCCGACGCATGACGACGGCGCAGTTGCGCGAAGCCATGCCCGATGTGGCGCAGGCCACACTTTACCGTCACGTGAAGCGGCTGCTCGGCGGCGGCATGATCGAAGTGGTGGACGAGCAGGTGGTGAATGGGGCCACGGAGCGCACTTACGCCCTGATCCCCGGCCAGGACAGCCTCACCGACGCCGATCTGCAAGGGTTGACGGCAGACGAGCACGTGCACAACTTTTCGCTCTTTTCCACGCTGCTCATTGACGCTTTCCAACGCTATGTGGAACAGGCCGATCTCAACGCCCTCATCGCCGACGGCCTGAGCTACAACCGCGCCGTCATCTACCTGGATGATGCTGAACGGGTGGCGTTTCAGCAGCAGGTGGTGGCGCTGTTACGCAGCGTCATGTCCAATCCGCCGTCCCCGGCGCGGCGGCGCTATACGCTGGCCTCTATCGTGATCCCCGACGAAAGGAACAAATCTGATGAATCTGGTAACGACTGAAACAGGACCGAAAGACGCGCCCACCATTCTCTTTTTGCATGGGATGGGCGTGAGCAGTTGGATGTGGACAGAACAGGTGGAAGCCCTATCGGATCGCTATCACTGCGTCACGGTGGACCTGCCTGGCAACGGTGAAAGCTACCAGCAGACGTGGACGTCAATGTCCGATACGGCAGCGCAGGTAGCGGACGTGATCCGCTTGCTGGGGACTGGTCAACGCGCGCATGTGGTGGGCCTGTCGCTGGGCGGATACACGGCGCTGCGTCTGCTGGCCGAACATCCCGACGTGGTGCTTTCGACGTTGGTGAGCGGGGTGACAGTGCGTCCACTGTCGCGTTTTTACAAGATGCTGACGCCGTTGATGGCGGGCATGTACCAGTGGGATTTTCTGATCAACCTGTCGGCGAAGATGATGCAGTTGCCCGACGAGGCGGCTGTCCTCTTCAAACGGGACACCAAGCGGCTTAGCAAAGAGACGACGGAACGCGTCTATGCCGAGGTGATGGATTTTCAACTGCCTCCTGCGTTGAAATCGCGTACCCAGCCGATCCTGGCAGTGGCGGGCGACAAAGAGACCCGCCCCATCCTCGACAGCCTGGGCGATTTTCTCACTCTACCCACGGCGGCGACGGCGATTGCGCCCAATGCCCACCACGCCTGGAACGGTGAACATCCGCAACTCTTCTCCGACATGATCGCGACGTGGATCGAAGGGCGTCCGCTGCCGGCGGCGTTGCAGGTGCAGTCTGCTTTGGCCAAGATGGCTGCCTAAGCGTGGGAACATGAATGCCATTCGGAATCACTGAGACTGTAAGCAGCCTACTCGCAATTGGGCGGTATGGTGGGTATACTGGTTTGACCAATCCCATTGTTCAATTCACCGTACGCGAAAGGAAACCATCATGGCTTCGATTCCCAGCAGCCACGAAGATATTTTCAAGAAGAAGTCGTTTGCCCACATTGCCACCGTCGGCGAAAACGGCATCCCGCAGGTGACGCCGGTGTGGATCGACTACGACGGTGAGCACATCCTCTTTAACACCGCTCGAGGACGTGTCAAGGATCGCAAACTCAAGGCCAACCCCACCATCGCCCTTAGCGTGCAAGATCCCGACAATCCCTACCGCTACGTCGGTTTGCAGGGCAAGGTGGTGGGCGACACTGAGGAAGGGGCCGAAGCGCACATCAACGCCCTCTCGCACAAGTACAATGGTCGCGACTACCCCAATTTGCAGGAAGGCGAAGTACGCGTCATCTACAAAATCCAACCCGAGAAAGTGTGGACGATGGGTTGATAGGCTTCTGCATGGTAAAATAATGCCATGCACACAGACCACGACCTCCGATCCAAAACTCAGGGTGCAAATGTACATCCCCCTGCCGCCCGTGTTTCCTGGCGCCATGTTGCGTTGCCGGTGGAACACGGCGGCTGGGGCTTTTTGTTGGAGCCGATCTTGTTGGGCCTGCTGTTGGTGCCGACACCGGCGGCCGCGCTGGTGGCATTGTCGATGACGGCGGCCTTTTTGCTGCGCCAGCCTGTGAAGATTCTCCTTGTGGATCTGCGCCGTGGTCGTACTTTTGCGCGGACACGCTTGGCGTGGCGTTTTGCTTCTCTCTATACCGTCCTTGCGGCGATTGGTGTCGGTTTCACGCTCTATCTTGCCGGCGGCGACTGGTTGTTGCCTCCGCTGTTGGCGCTTCCCTTTGGCCTGATCTTTCTCTATTATGATTTTTCACAGCCGGGGCGCACATGGCAGGCAGAATTGACCGCGCCGGTTGCACTGGCGTCGGGTGTGGCCGGCATGGCGTTGATCGATGGCTGGTATTTGGGGCCGAGTCTGGCGCTGTGGGCGCTGTTGGCGGCGCGGTCGGTGCCGTCGATCCTCTACGTGCGCGCCCGTTTGCGCCTGGATCGGGGCAAGGAACCGGATCGGATTGTGCCGGTGCTGGCCCACGTCATCGCCATCCTCACGGTGGCCGAACTGGCACAGTTGAACCTGCTGCCCTGGCTTGCGCTCGCGCCTTTCGTCGTCCTTTTGATTCGCGCCGCGCATGGACTCTCGAAACGGCGCTGGATGGTCAGCGTGAAGAGCATCGGCTTCACCGAGTTGGGGCTGGGGATCTTCACCGTGCTTGTCGTTTCCATTGGATATTGGATCTAGGCTAAATTCTTCCTTTGTGCATCTTCGTATGCCCTCATGGATCCCTGCTAACCGCTACCTGCTAACCGCTACCTGCTAACCGCTAACGAAAGGAAACTGAATGTCCACGCGAACTTATCAAATCGGTGAAGAGTTACACCGTCATCTCATGGAGACGACGGTACGTGATATGGATGTGATGCAACGTCTGCGCGCCCGTACTGCGGCGATGGCCGAAGGGGGCATGCAGATTTCGCCCGAGCAAGGACAGTTCATGCAGTTCTTGATCAAGGCGATTGGGGCCAAACGCTGCCTGGAGATTGGCACCTTCACCGGGTATAGCGCGCTGGTGGTTGCCCTCGCCCTGCCCGAAGATGGTGAGATCATCGCCTGCGATGTCAGCGACGAGTTTACGTCGGTTGGGCGGCCATTCTGGCTGGAGGCGGGCGTTGCGCACAAGATCGATCTGCGCATCGGGCCGGGGCTGGATTCCTTGCGCACCCTGCTTGACGAGGGACACGCTGCTTCCTTCGACTTTGCCTTCATCGACGCCGACAAGCCCAACTATCCTCACTACTACGAACTGTGCCTGGAATTGGTGCGTCCTGGTGGTGTAATCGGCATCGACAACACGCTGTGGGGCGGTCGCATTGCCGATCTCTCGCACCAGGACGAAAGCACACACATGATCCGCACCCTCAACGAACGCATTCGCAACGACGATCGCGTAGACATGAGCCTGGTGCCCATCGGCGACGGGTTGATGCTTGCATGCAAACGGTAACCACTGCTTCACGCCGCCGGCGCGGCCTCATGGATTGGCAACCGATGCGCTGGATTTTACGCCTGGACGACGTTGTCCCCGAACGCACCGACGCAGACGTGGAAGCTGAGGTAGAGCGCAACTACCCTTGGAACTTCGCCGTCAATGTGATCGACGGCGGTTTCTTCTTTTTTGCGCTCAGCTTTGCCTCGTCGAGTACGATTTTGCCGCTCTTTGTGAGCAAACTTTCCGACAACCCGCTGTTGATCGGTCTGGTAGCGGTGCTGGCGCAGGCCGGCTGGCATCTGCCCCAACTCTTCACCGCGGGGACAATTGAACGCACGGCGCGCAAGAAGCCGTGGGTGGTGAACCTGGGGCTGATCACCGAGCGCATCCCGGTGATGTTGTGGCCGGTGGCAGCGCTACTGGCGCTGGTTTCGCCGACTGCCGCGTTGCTCCTCTTCTTCTTCACCTTTGCGCTGCATCAGTTCGGCGCGGGTGTGGTTGCCCCCGCCTGGCAAGACATGATCGCCAACTGCTTTCCCGTCAACCGGCGTGGTCGCTTCATGGGGATCATGTCTTTTCTGGGGACGGCGGCAGGCGCGGCTGGGGCGATAGTCAGCGGGCAGATTCTGGAACGGCAAGCCTTCCCCTACAACTTCGCCATTTTGTTTGGGCTGTGTGCGCTCTTCATTTTTCTTAGTTGGATCGCCATCGCCCTGACCCGCGAGCCGGTGCGTGGCGTTGACGCTGATACCATGCAAGATGTGGACATCCGCCGCAAGCTTGGGCGCATCCTCCGCAGCGACCATCATTTCCGTCGCTTCTTTGTGGCGCGCCTGCTCATTGCCCTGGGATCCATGGGGCTGGGTTTTGTCACCGTGGCCGCCGTCACCCGCTTTGACCTGCCCGATCAGGTTGTGGGCTACTTCACCGTTGCCCTGCTCGTGGGGCAGACCGCAGGGAATCTTTTCCTCGGGCTGTTGGCCGACCGTTTCGGCCACAAGCTTTCGTTGGAACTGGGCTGCTGGACGGCGGTGCTGGCCTTCGTCCTGGCCTGGTGGGCGCCCACAGCAGAATGGTTCTATGTGATCTTCTTCTTACTGGGTGCGTACACTGCCTCCACCATCGTCTCCGGCCTGATGATTGTGATGGAATACGCCGGCCGCACCAAGCGCCCTACCTACGCCGGCATCACCAACACCGGGCTTGGTGCTGTCAACCTGGTTGCGCCCCTCATCGGCGGCTGGATCGCGTTGACGGGTTACAATTGGCTCTTCGCCGTCTGCACCGTCATCGCGCTGATGGGGACGCTGCTGTTGCGCTTTGGGGTACAGGATCCGCGGCATATGATTCGTGATTCGTGATTCGTGTTGCGTGGGCAGAAAAAATTGCTGCTTGATTAGACGCTTGCCAATGTGCAAGTTTGCAGGTGACAGCCAACAATCGTTCACGAATCACGAATCACGAATCACGAATCACGAATCACGAATCACGAATCACGAATCACGAATCACGAATCACGAATCACGAATCACGAATCACGAATCACGAATCACGAATCACGGGATAACCCATGACCATACTTCAAGATTTCTACTGCACCGAACTTGCTCGTTCCAGCGAGGAACAATTGGCCGGTTCCTCCGCCGAGTTGACCACCGTCTGGCTGGCGTTGGAACTGCCGCAGGCATGGGGCGGTAAGGCGCTGGCCGAATGTGATCTGCCCGCCGCTGTCAAGGATCGGCTCAAGGAATGGCAGAAGCATGTGCCGGGCGCGCGGGTGCAATTCATTAAACAGAGTGCCCACTTTGCCGCCGACGGCATCCTCTTCTTCGTGGCACTGGCTACGGACGACGATCCTCGTCTTTATCGGTTTGTGTTACAAGATTACGCCGATCTGCTCAATCTCGATTTGGCGGCATTGGTGGCCCGTGATTCGGCTTTTGAGGCACAACGTAGCGACGAACCCATCTTTCTTGTCTGCACGAATGGCAAGCGCGACCGCTGCTGCGCCAAGTGGGGCTTGCCGCTCTACCGTCACATGGCTGCGGCGGCGCCCGAACATGTCTGGCAGACGACCCACATCGGCGGCCATCGCTTTGCACCGACCCTCGTCTGCCTGCCCGAATCTGTGACCTACGGTTGGCTCGATCTCGAAGATGCCGAACCGTTGATTGACGCTCATCAACGTGGCGATCTCTACCGCCTCGACCGTTACCGAGGACGTTCCACCTACGCCGCGCCGGTGCAGGTGGCCGAAACCTTCCTGCGCGCCGAAACAGGTGTCTTTGCGCTGGGGGCTTACCGTTTCGTCGCCCAATCCGAAGACGGCTCCGGCCTGACCGTCGAGTTCGCCGACGCCGACGGCAGTGCCAGACACAGCGTTGTCGTCGAAGGCTACTTGTCGTCTTTTGCCAATCCCAACAGTTGCGCCAAAACCGAAGGTGAACCGGCAATGCAGTATCGGCGGAAGTGAAGGCATACGATTGACAATTTTTTAATTTACGAGTTTCGATTGTTAATCGAAAGTTATAGTTAACCGCGCTTAACTCTCCGCTTTAAGACACTGTACCTCTGCTTTTGGCCTCACCGCACAGAACTACGGCTGTTTGGGGGCTTGATCTCTGTTGAAGCGGTTAAGCTGCTGTGATATGGTAACAAACGTTAACTGTCTTCACCGGCAACGCCCTCACGTGAGGGCGTTGCTGTTGTTACGCCAAATTGTTGTCACGCCAAGTTTTTATCAAGCTAAATTGGGAAAAGGAGAAATCATGTTTCGTAGAAATGGATTGGCCTTGGCGCTTACCCTGGTCACCGCGTTGTTGATCGCTGGTTGTCAGCCGATTGCATTGCCGACGCCCGCCGCGGAAGATGCACCCCAGGAAGGGGCTGTGTCGGTGGAAGAAGACAACCTGGTGATCTACTCAGGCCGCAATGAAAACCTGGTTGGGCCCTTGCTCGAACAGTTCCAGGCGGATACGGGGATCACGGTTGAAGTTCGGTATGGGGATACTGCCGAGATGGCGGCGACCATCCTTGAAGAAGGACAGAACTCGCCTGCTGATGTCTTCTTTGGTCAGGATGCCGGTGCATTGGGCGCGTTGGAACAGGCCGGGCGCTTCCAGTCCCTGCCCGAAGACGTGCTCGAACTGGTCGATCCCCGCTTCCGCAGCGACGAAGGCCAGTGGATCGGCGTCAGCGGACGCGCCCGTGTCTTTGCTTACAACAGCGAGAATGTGGGGGAAGACGAACTACCTGTGTCGATTTGGGATCTCACCGACCCCGCCTGGCAAGGACGTGTGGGTTGGGCGCCCACCAATGGCAGCTTCCAGTCTTTTGTCACGGCGCTGCGTGTGCTCGAAGGTGAAGAACGGGCCCGGGAGTGGCTCGAAGCCATGATCGCCAACGATGTGCAGATCTACTCTGGCAACACCCAGATCGTCGAAGCTGTGGGTCGTGGCGAAATCGACCTGGGCCTGACGAATCACTATTACCTCTACCGCTTCCTAGCCGAAGATCCCAACTTCCCGGTGGTAAACTACTACCCACCATCGGGTGGCGCTGAATCGATGGTCAACGTGGCCGGTGTGGGGATCCTCGACACCGCCAACAGCCCGGTGTCGGCGCTCTCTTTTGTGCGCTACTTACTCTCGGACACGGCTGAGCAGTACTTTGCCGATCAGACGGTGGAATATCCGCTGGCGGGTGAGGTGACGATCAACGAACGTCTGACCCCACTCTCCGAAATCAATATTCCCGACATCGATCTTTCGGATCTGGCCGACTTGGAAGGGACGCTCCAACTGTTGCAGGATGTCGGCGCGTTGGATTAAGTAGGTGATTGGTGATTAGAGATTGGTGATTAGGGAGAAGCGATGATGGGATGACGGGATGATGATCGTCGATGATCATCATCCCATCATCGCTTCTCATACCGATATGGAAGACTTAAGGTTTCGCCTACTTGCCGTTGCTCAACGACACTCGTAGCTGCTCTCTGTCTTGATCTCTATGGCGCGACGGGGGGTACCCTCGATGTACTCGACATCGACGCAGGCGCCGATACGGAAGCGTCCTTCTGCTTGGGCAAAGAAGGTATTGCGTGTGGTGACGTACTCAATGCCGCCAATCGTCCACTCGCCGATGAGACCTCGGCTCGGCATGGCATCGATGCGAGCGTAGAGCCAGCGATCCTCTCCATCGCCGTCTCTGTCTCTTTGACCGCTTTGGTGTCTTTCGGTGTTGCTCGGTCGACTGACGCTAGATGACACGCTGTCGCCTGTGCCGGTGTTCTGGTCGGTGGTGCTGTTTCGGCAATAGTAGGCCGGTTCGCTGTCAATTTCTTCGGCGATCTGCCCACCGAAGGCATTGATCCGATAGTCCACACGTACACAGGTTCCCACAACAAGTCTTCCTTCCACCGCATCAAACTCGGTACGCCGATTCGTGGCGAACTGCTTACCCGAAATTGTCCAGATCCCAAACAGTCGTCCTTGTGTTGGTGCATCCTCGATGATGCCGATCCATAAGCGGTCTGCCGTCTGTGCCTGAAGTGTTTGCGGAGAAAGTACTGTCGGCGCCACAAGGAACCCAAGTGCCAATACAAACATGACAGCTTTGGCTTTTGACAGCCGGTTGAATCTGTAAAACATGGTAAAACCCTTTTGATATAGATCAAGTGCGCCATCTTGTTTGTGAACAAATGCCAGCGCGACTGCTGGTGGGCGACACCTGTTGTTGACTGTTTATCGCTATTGGCTTTTCGGCTCGACCAACGGCAGCTACACGCTTGTGCCGGTGGTGATCACTTCGTTGACGGTTGGCTTCCCTAATGCTTCCTTTTCCCAGCGTAGCCACTGCTTCAGCAAAATGCGATCTCGCTGGAACAGCACCCAGCGCACCACCCAGTAGTAGACTTTACCCTGCCAACCCTTCCACCGCACAGGATCCGTGTCCACGAGCACGACACGTGGTGTAGGTGTTTGGACGAGCATCAGATTGTGTGATCGAGTAAGCCGATGCTCTACCACGAAGTTCCACAGCCGCCTCGGCCATTGCATCGGATGGTTCAACTCAAGGCGTTCCGTCGTGCTGGTGCTGTAGGTGCCGTACAGATCGGGGATGTGACTTGTCTCTTCATAGCAGCGAATGGCGTTCTTCACCAGTCCGCGCAATTGCCCTAGGATTTCCCGTCGATCCACAGCACTGAGTGCATCAAAATCTACCGTATCAAGTGCCACAGCGTCTTCGAGGAAGGGCTGCACCTCGATTACACGGCTCCAGCCGTCTTCGTCCTGGCTGATGATGAACTGACTGGGAATTACATGATCGAGCCCCAGATATTGTACAAACTCAGCGACGATGGCGCGTTCTTCTTCTGCTGCGGCCAGTGCCTGTGCAGGCGTGGCATACCGATCCACCCACTTCACCTTCACCAGTAACGCATTTTGATTCACTGCATAGACGTCGGTTTCGCTGCCGCCTGCAATCCGCCGCAATGGCTGCCGAATGCTTAACGTTTCAGCACTGCGTCTGCATAGGCCATTAGGCTGTGGTGTTGTTTTGCCGTTTGGCCACGGGAGCAGGTTTGAGAATGGCATCACGAATTCCTATTCTTGGCTACTAGATTCGTTCGGGGGTTGTTGGGTTTGCTTGGGCCGTCTATCTAGACCACGCCACCCCGCCCAAAGCGGACGCAACAGCTTTGGGATCTTCTCTTCCGGCAGCGCATCGCTGAGGCGGAACATCGGCTCGGCGATCTTCTCTATCAAAGGATGCCGCCAGCCGGCCAATGCTGCACCCAGCACAAGGAAAAACGCGCCGGGAATCACCGGCAGCACAATGCCAATCAGGCCGACCCCCACCAATACCCAGCCAAAGAGCACTCGCATACGTCCTCGGAGGCTGCCGCCGGCACGAATCGTGCGTTTGATGTCACTGATTTTAATGTCTCGAATACTAAAATTAGGGGCTTCCCCAATCTTACGATCTCGAAGCTGATTGACCTGCGTCAACCTCGCGCGCAAATACTTCAGCATAGTTGTTCTCTCCACACAAAAATTACGAATGTTATTTAGATAGTTTGTTACTTTATGAGCCACACTTATAACTATGCAGCCACGTTCTATACGTTAGGACAACACTACAAGATTCAACTTCAACAAAACAGGGATAAAATTCCCGCGTCCGCTCAGGGAATACACCCCGGGATAATCGGGAAGTTCTTCCCTATTGTAACAACCATTTTATTCATACAATGTGGCCATTGAAAAAGTAAACGATTGAGCGATTAGGCGGGTCGACTAGGTGATTGATCAATACTGTTGCACCGTGTGGATCCGGCCACCATCCTGATCTTTCAGTACCTTGATATTGGAGAGAATGATGATCTGGAACAGTGTGAAGACAACCCTTTTGTTGGCATCTCTCACCGGTCTCTTTGCTTTTGTGGGGCTGGCACTGGGGGGGCGAGGAGGCATGATCTTTGCCTTCTTTATTGCAATTGCCATGAACATGGGTGCCTGGTGGTTTTCAGACAAACTTGCTTTGAAGATGAGCCGTGCTCGTCCTGTCAGCGAGAGCGAAATGCCGGAACTTCATGCCATGGTTGCGCATCTTTCGGAACGGGCCAAATTGCCCAAGCCGGCGGTCTACATCATCGACAGCGACACGCCCAATGCCTTCGCCACAGGACGTAGCCCCGAGAAGGGTGCTGTGGCTGTGACCTCCGGTATCATGCGTCTGCTCGACCGTGAGGAACTGGCCGGTGTGATGGCCCACGAACTGGCCCATATCAAGCATCGTGATACGTTGATTTCAAGCATTGCGGCCACAGTTGCTGGCGCCGTAGTGATGATTGCCGAAATGGCACAGTGGGCCATGATCTTCGGTGGCCTTTCAGGCAATAGCGACGAAGAAGAAGGCGGCGGTGGTTTCTTCGGTAGCCTGCTCATGATTATCCTCGCCCCGATTGCCGCCTTCGTGATTCAGATGGCCATCTCTCGGGCCCGTGAATTCAAAGCAGATGAAGGCGGCGCGCAGATTTTAGGCAATCCGCTGCCGTTGGCCAGTGCCCTTGAAAAGCTGAAATGGTCTGTCAGCCGTCAGCCTGCCATGGCTGTCAACCCGGCCACCTCTCACCTGTACATTGTAAATCCGCTACGGGGTGGCATCGGCGGTCTCTTCCGTACCCACCCAGCGTCTGCCGACCGCATCGCCCGTTTGAGAGCGCTGGCACAGCGCCAGGCGATGTAGGCTTAACATACAGGCGGTGCCGGATCACCCGGCACCGCCTGAGTTTGTACATACCCTCACCGCTATAGCACCTAACCACTGCTACTGTAACGTGAGTTGAACGCGAAAGTCCGGCCACCCTGGCCGGACTTCGTCCTGTTTTAGACACACAATTTCAATGGGATCTGCTGCTTTAGAGGGAATAATGAAACTTCGTGCCGGTAGGCCAAACAAACGAGTGCCAATCCACAAGGAAAACCCTGCGCCGGGCGTTCCCTGGATCATGTTGCTGCGTTGGCGTTGGCTAATCGGCGGTGCAGTCGCCCTCTCGTTCGCGCTCGGCCAATTGCTGGAAAGTGCCTGGCTGCCTGACTACCGCAGCATGCCTCGCCTCGCCTTCGACGTGGTGGCGTGGGGACTCCTCGGTGGGCTGGCCGCCTGGATCAGCCTGACCTGGGCCAGTCGCCAGGAGCAGCGTTACCAGTCGGAGATCGAAGCATCGCTACAAAGGCAACAGCAACTTAACCGCCAACTTGAACGTGCCAATGCCCACCTTGCCCTGCTGGGTCAGGTCAACCGTCACATTGCCGAAGCGGGAACACTGGACGAGATCCTCGATCAGGCGCTTTCGTTTGTGACGCCTCTGGCTCCTTCCATGGGTGCTGCCCTGGTGCTGCTCGACGACGGACGCCCCATTGTCATGCGCACTGAGGGCGGCGGACGTGACCAGCTTGCTCAGTGGCGGCAGACTTTCAACGTCCCCTCGCGGGGGCCGCACGCGCGCCGGCTCGTGCAACACATGAGCGAACTCGATCCCACCGGCCAGGCAGGCGCCTGTTTGCTTGTGCCACTACACGACAACGATCAACTGCTCGGCTGGCTCGAACTTTATCTGCGTCGTGCCCATCCCCTGCCCGAGGACGAACGTAGCCTGCTCGAAACCATCGGCATTGAGATCGGGCAAGCAGTGCTCAATGCCCGTCGCCGCGCCGCCGACGAGCGCGCCTTGCACCAATTGGAGCAGGCCATCGCCGATGAACGCGCCCGCATTGCTCGCGATATCCACGACGGGCTGGCGCAGACACTCGCCTTTCGCCGTATGCGTGTAGACCTGTGGCTGGATTGGGTGGAAAGCGATCCGCAGCAGTTGCGTCAGGAACTGCGTATGTTGAAAGATTCGTTGCGCGAGCAGATCGCCGAACTGCGCCGCGCCATCTTTGCCTTGCGTCCTGTACAGTTTGATCAACTGGGTTTCGTCGGCGGTCTCTATCGTTACATCCACGAGTTCGCCGAACAGCAGGGCTGGGCGGTGTCAGTCGATTTGGGCGATGTGCCGCCGCACCTGGCGCTTGCCACCGAGGCCATTGCCTTCCGCGTCATCCAAGAGGCGCTCACCAACGTGGCCAAACATGCCCACGCCCGTGCCGTCTCAGTTGTCATCGAGCAGGTGGACGACGGCATGTTGATCGGTGTCACCGACGATGGCGTTGGTTTTGATCCAGGTCGACTACATGAGGGCGGTGGACATATCGGCCTGCGCCAGATGCGTGAACGGCTCACTGCCGCCCGCGGCCAATTGACGATCCTATCGCAGCCTGGTGCCGGCACCGAAGTACGCGCCTGGCTGCCATTGACCTGGTTACCTTCGTGAAGGCAGAAGTCATGACCCCCTTAAAATTGTTATTGGCCGACGATCACCGCATGTTTCGCCAGGGGCTGCGTGAGTTGATCGAACGCAAAACCGACTACGAAGTCGTGGGCGAAGCCACCACCGGCCTCGAAGTCCTCGATTTGGTGACTCAGCTTCAGCCCGATATTGTGCTGCTCGACATCCAGATGCCCGAACTCGACGGCGTGGCGACGGCGCAACAGTTGGCGCAGCGCCACCCCGAGATCAAAATCATCATCCTCACCATGTACCGGCAAGACAGTCACCTGCTCGATGCGATCCGCGCCGGGGCGCGCGGTTATCTGCTCAAAGACGCCGACGCCGACGAACTGCTCGACGTCATCGAGCGGGTGCGGCGCGGTGAATCGGTGATCGATCCCAGCCTCACTGAGCGTGTCTTTGCCGCCGTGCGCCAAATCCCGCCGCCGCCGCCCGTAGACGCGCTCACCGAGCGCGAGACCGACATCCTACGCTGCCTCGCCGCCGGCGACGACAACCGCACCATCGCCGCCAAACTCTTCCTCTCAGAAAAGACGGTGAGCAACCGCCTCAGCGAAATCTTTGCCAAACTGGGGGTGCAGAATCGCACGCAGGCGGCGTTGGTGGCGGTGCAGAGGGGATTGGTGATTGGTGATTCGTGATTGGGGCAGTACGTCAAATTGTTCCGATTTGAGGCAAGTGGCAGTAAAACGATAATGGGATAATGAGATGAAGGCGATTTACGATCCGTCATCTCATTATCCCATCATCGTTTTTATACACAGCTGCACGCCTATCGTAGAACCAATTCCGAACGACCCAAATCACCAATCACTAATCACCTTCTCTCGCGCCTGCCGCACACACTCTGCAATCTGCCCAACGTGGTCGCTGTCGTGCCACAGCCCGAGGACGAAGCGCCCAACAGCATTGAGGTCTGGCGCAGTGGGCCATGGCTTGTACGTAAGATCAAGATAGGGGTGATTGGGCCACAGATCGAGGCTGGCCAGGCGCATGCGGCGACTTTCTTCGAGCCGTTCACGGCACTCGGCGATGGTGGTTACCGTCTCCCAGGGGATTTCTGAACGGGATCGCCCATGATTTTCCACGCCGCGCGCCATCTCCGCCGCCAAAAAGGCGGATTCTTCTGCAGAGGCCGTGGTGTGGACGATAACGTGGCCCAACGTCCACGAGATGTTGCGTTCGGCGTCATTGGTGGCGTAGGGATCGTCCGCCCCTGCATCACGCGGCGTGAAGAGCACATCCTCGTCACCGGCGTCGGCGATGAGGCCCAACATCGTGTCCACCATTTCGTTGGTCAGTGCGCGCAGATCCTCTTTAGTCAGATCCTTCACCAACTCCTCAAACATAGTCTTCCCATCGCTTACTGCTTGAAAATCGAGCATTGCAACTTCCTTCTTTCTAGAAGTATTACTTTTTGCGGAATGTAACTTTGAGGGAAGTATAACTTGCGAACTGGGGGGGATTTTTGAAAGTATGATTTCAGAAATTCACGATTCTTTGCGCGTCTAATCGTGAATTTCTGAATTTTCTGGAAGTGGAACAACCTTCCAGAATCCATGACAGCGTATGCCAATCCCACACTTGAATCGGTGTGGACTCATACAAAAGACCTTAACAGTATGCAAATTTGTCGTTAACGCACAAATGCTAGATTAGGAGTGTCCTAATGTTCGTGCAAGAAATGGGCTAGCACAGACACTTAATTGGTCTAGTGCTTTTTTCCTATTTGGCCTCTATTTGAGTAATAATTGAGCACCTTATGTCCATATCCGCACCATTTACGATTGGGGAGACCCTCCATGCTGAAACTGCTGCCACACTCGCTGCCGGCCATTGTTCCGGCTCCCTTAACATCAAAACAGTTGTTGTATGCAATCCTTCTCCTTGTCTTGCTGCTGTCTACCTTCTTTTCGGCTGACACTGCATCGGTTCAGGCCGCCTCTTCCGATATCGTCATCAGTGAATTCCGTGTTCGTGGGCCCAATGGTGGTAGTGATGAATTTATTGAGCTGCATAACCTTTCCTCTGAGCCTGTCGATATTAGTGGGTGGTTGGTTAGAGGCTCAAATGGAACCGGTGGTGTAAGCACACGCGCAACAATTCCTGCCGGGACTGTGCTCAATCCTGGTTGTTACTACCTCTTGACCAACTCCGCCTCATCTGGCGGCCCTTACAGTGGTTCCGTTTCCGGTGATCAGACTTATGCTACCGGCGTGACAGATGACGGCGGTATTGCGCTTACGCTACCTGATACCACCATCATAGATCAGGTGGGCATAAGCGCAGGCGCGGCCTTTGGTGAGGGGACGCGACTTTCAAGCCTTGGTTCGTCTAATCAAAATCGCAGTTATGAACGCAAGCCCGGTGGAAGTTTGGGGAATGGCATCGATACAGATGACAACATCAGCGATTTTCAACTGATTTCGCCTAGTAATCCTCAGAATTCAACCTCTGCCTGTATCTTAAACGTTGGCGACGCCGCCCCTGAAGTGGCAGACACAACACCGGATACCAACGCTGTGAATGTTCCCCCTTCTTCCGACATCACCGTCACCTTCAGCGAACCGGTGAATGTGATCGGCGACTGGGCCACTGTCACCTGTGGTGTGAGTGGTAGCCAATCTGTTGCCATCAGCGGGGGGCCAACCGACTTTGTCCTGAACCCCAATGTGGACCTGCCCGCCGGTGAACTCTGTACGGTCACCATTTCGGCGGCCAATGTCACCGATGTAGATACCAATGATCCGCCGGATAACATGATCGCCGACTTTTCGTTCAGTTTTACCGTGTTGGCCGGCAATGTGTGTGAAGCGGCGTTCACACCTGCCTATGTGATCCAGGGCAGCGGCGCTGCGTCTCCCCTTAGCGGTCAGGCGGTAACGACCCAGGGCGTCGTCGTCGGTGACTACGAAGGACCGTCAACCGGTCCTTTGGCTACGCTCCGTGGCTTCTACCTCCAGGATATGACTGGTGATGGCGATGTAGCGACATCCGACGCGATTTTCGTCTTTAACAGCGACCGTGATGAAGTCTCCTTGGGCGACGTTGTGCGTGTCACCGGCTCAGTAGGGGAATTCCAAAATCAGACGCAGATCAGCACCTTCGGTGGTGCCAACATCGTCAAATGCGGCACAGCCGGCATCGATCCCGTCGATGTGACGTTCCCCGTCCCCAGTACAGACTATCTGGAACGCTACGAAGGCATGCTGGTGCGGTTGCCGCAGACGCTCTACGTCACCGAGTTCTTCCAACTTGGGCGCTTTGGTCAGGTTGTCCTCTCTTCTGGGGATCGGCTACGCCAGCCCACCAATGTGGTGGCACCCGGCGCGCCGGCGTTGACTTTGCAGGCTGAGAACAACCTCAACCGCATCATCCTCGACGATGCGCTGCAAAGTCAGAACTCGGATCCCATCATTTTCGCCCGCGGCGGACAACCCCTGAGCGCCGCCAACACATTGCGCGGCGGCGACACCGCCACCGGCATTGTCGGCGTGCTCACCTTCACTTGGGCCGGTAACAGCGCCAGCGGCAACGCCTACCGTGTGCGCCCGGTCAATGCGTTGGGTGGAACGTTTAACTTTGAACCAGCCAACCCACGTCCTGATAGTGTCTCTGCTGTTGGGGGGACGCTCAAGGTGGCGAGTTTCAACGTGCTCAACTACTTCGTCACCATTGACACCGGTTCTGCTATCTGTGGCCCTGGCCAAAACGCAGATTGCCGGGGCGCTGATTCAAGCGAAGAATTGACTCGCCAACGCACCAAACTGCTGCAAGCGCTCCTCAAACTCGACGCCGACGTTGTCGGCCTGATTGAGTTGGAAAATACGAAAGAGGTTGAACCACTGGCCGACATCGTGGCCGGGCTGAATGCGCTGGTGGGTGACGGCGTCTACGGTTTCATCAACACCGGCACCATCGGCACCGACGCCATCAAGGCGGGCTTGATCTACAAGACCACCACGGTGACGCCGGTTGGCGCCTACCAGATCCTCGACTCGACCGACGATCCGCGCTTCCTCGATCAGTTCAACCGTCCTGTCCTGGCGCAGACGTTCCGCCAAAACAGCAATGGCGAAAAGTTCACCATTGCCGTCAACCATCTCAAATCCAAGGGATCCGGCTGTGAAGCTGTCGGCGACCCTGACCTGAACGACGGCCAGGGCAACTGTAACGGCACCCGCACCGCCGCCGCCCAGGCCCTGGTCGACTGGTTGGCCGGCGATCCCACCGACAGTGGTGACAGCGACTTCTTGATCGTCGGCGATCTCAACGCCTACGCCAAGGAAGATCCCGTCACCGCCATTGTCAACGCCGGCTACACCGACCTGGTCGAACGTTTCGGCGGCGCGGACGCCTATGGCTACGTCTTCGACGGCCAGTGGGGTTACCTCGATCACGCCCTGGCCTCGCCTACACTCGATCTCCAGGTGACCGGTGTGGCCAAGTACCACATCAACGCCGACGAGCCCAACGTGCTCGACTACAACACCAACTTCAAGAGCGCCGGTCAGATCGAAAGCCTCTACGCGCCGGACGAGTTCCGCACGTCGGATCACGATCCGGTGGTGGTGGGGCTGAATCTTGATAGCAATGCCACGCTCACCATCGTCCTCGATGCGCAGCCCGATTCCCGGCTCAATTTCCAATTCACCGGCAACCTGGGCGACTTCATCCTCGACGACGGTAACGACGACGATGCCTACAGCAATAGCAAGGTTTTCGAGAATCTGCCAACCGGTGAACCGCAATCGGTTGTCTTGAATGTGCCGTCGCTGTGGTATCTCACCGACATCAGTTGCGATTCGCCCAATGTGCGCGTTTCGCTCAATCGCTTCTCGGCAACCGTGACGCCCACCCTCGGCGAAGACATTACCTGCACCTTCACCACCAAGCTCACCGCCGTCGTCTGGGGCTATGTCTACAACGACCGCAATGCCAATGGTCGCCTCGACTGGCGCGACAAGGCCCTGCGTGATTGGACGGTCAACCTCTTCGACGAAAGCGGTGAACAGGTAGGGCAAGAGATCACCAACCGCAGCGGCCAGGTGCTCTTCTTCCCTGTGAAGCCCGGCAGCGTCACCCTCTGCCAGACAACCCAGCCCGGCTGGACCAACACCCAGCCCGGCGTCGTCAATCCCACCTACGGGCAGCCCTGCTACAGCGGCAACCTGCCACCGGGATCGATTGCACTGGCGCTCTTCGGCAACACCCAGGAACGCACAGGCCGCGCCCTCGAAGCCGGTGACGCCGTCCTCAGCCTCAGCGGTGTCATCACCGCCGACGCCGACGAAGCATTCACCCTCACCCAAGAGGACATCGCCGCCGAATTGCCCGAGCCGCTCACCACCGACGAGATCTTCCTCCCGCTCATCGACCGCTAACTCGCCTGCTGTCGATTGTCTTGTAAGCCAAACCCGGCCCTTTTGCCACAAAAGGGCCGGGTTTCTTTTTGAATGTGTTTCGATTCCGGGGCCAGCAGCGACAGTGCCAGGCACGGGCCGGCGAATCGCCCGATATAGTTTTTGTGTTTGGCCCGTGCCTGGCACTGTCTGCCCCACGTGAAATTCACCCTTTCTCTTTTTTGAATACTTGACCGGATAGCTACTCAAACGTTTATACTGAGTCAAGAACATTCATGTTCGCCTGCACAAGCGCATGTTTTGTGGCAACCGACCGGAACATACAAACCAATCCCGATCCGCCGTGTGCAAGAGGGAGAGACCAGGCATGAAACTAGATGAGCAACCCTTCCGCTACGACGCCGACCGCAGCGTCTACACCAGCACCGCGCTGGCCTTCGGTTTTCTGATCCTCATCGAAAGTAGCCTGCTGGCGCTGTTGATCTTTGTCCTCGTACCTGTTGCCTGGGCAAAGACGCTCTTACTGATCGGTCTACTTGCACTCAACGGGTGGGCAATCACCAAACTGCGCCAACCGCTCACCACTTTCCACGCGCTCACGCCCCATTCTCTGTACCTACGCTATGCCGGTTTCCAGGCCGAGCTGCCGCGCAGTGCACTGGTGGCAGCGCAGCCTGTGCAAGAATCTGTGGGCGGCCTTGCCACCCTCAGCCCCCGTCACGACGCCGAACATGACCGTGTCGTCGCCCTCTTCTCTGCCCGAGGACAGATCCTGCTCACATTATCCGAACCGCACACGTTCCATCTGGGTCGCTTTCAACGTGTCACGGCGCGCCATGTTTTGTTTAACGTGGACCAGAGCGACGTGCTGCTCGCCGCACTCAATTTGCCGCAGAGCGCCCCCGTCCCCGCCACCCATTTACAGGACTGGGAGACGATCTCGCCGAACCGGTCACTTTCGCCGTCCTCGCCGCCTGCCTCCGCCGAAGTTGCCCTGTTACTCGACGATCTCACCCGTCACTTTGGCGAGCAGGTCGTCGTCGACGGTCTCAATCTGCGCATCCGCCGCGGCGAGATCTTTGGCTTCCTTGGGCCTAACGGTGCCGGCAAAACAACCACCATCAAAATGATTGTCGGCCTGTTGCGCCCGACAGCCGGTCGCGTCGTCGTCGCCGGTCATGATGTGTGGGTCGATCCTCTGGCGGCGAAGGCGGCTTTCGGCTATGTGCCCGACCGTTCCCTGCTCTACGAACGGCTCACCGGCGTTGAATATCTCCAATTCCTGGCCCAAATGCGTAGCATCGATCAAGCCGAAGCAGATCGCGAGATCGATTACCTGCTCGATCTGCTTGATCTCACATCCGACGCACACAAGTTGAGCGGCGCATACTCATTCGGCATGAAGCGCAAACTGGCGCTGGCGGGTGCGCTGTTGCATCGACCGCCGGTGTTGATCCTCGACGAGCCGCTGAACGGTCTTGATCCACGCAGCGCCCGCCGCCTCAAGGATCTGCTTGTGGAAATGGCCGACCAGGGCAAAACCATCTTTCTTTCGACACATGATTTACACACCGCCGAAAGCGTCTGTCATCGGGCGGGTATTTTCTACCAGGGGCAGTTGATGGCCGAAGGCAGCGCAGACGAACTGCGTACCTTAACCGCCGTACCCGATCTAGAGTCTGTCTTTCTTTCGTTAACCGAAGAGACATCGTCGGAGGTGTCCTCATGAGCGCCCAACTATCTGCCATTGCTCAAGTTCACCTGCGCGCCGCCCGCAACGGCTGGCGCCAGGACATTCGCCTGCGCACCGCCGCCTGGATCCAGATTGTGTTATTGGCCGGATTGGCTATTGCTGGCACGCTCTGGATCTCTCATCAGGCGAACGGCTGGCAGGCCAACGGTGTTGATCTGCATCTGCGCCTCTGGTTCATGGTGCTGGGTACGTGGGCTGGTGTCGCCGCGTTCACCGTCCTCGGCGTCTTCAAAGCCGGTTTCGGCAGCGACGAAGCGCGCCTGTTGATGACGTTGCCACTTTCACCTGCCGTCCACTTTCGTATCCTCTACAGCCTTATCTTTGTTGAACAGACAGGCGTACTGCTGATTCTCTGGCTGTTGGGGTGTAGTTTCGCACTGGGCGCGGCGTTGGGCACGGTCGCACTGCCCTGGTTGTTGCTGGCGCTGGTTGGTTCTGCTGCGGTTGTGCTGGGCGGCACCGCAATCTTGCTCTGGTTGATGCGTCACTGCATGGTGCAGCCACATCGGCTGTTGCTCTCGCTTTTTGTGTTCGTGATTGGGATTGAGGCGGTTGTTCTGTGGCTTTTGCCTGAAGAGGGCGAAACCCTACTAAACCTGGCACTGCCTGCGCCGTTGCCTGTGGCGTTGGTTTTGGCTGTGTTGCTGGCTGTCGGGCTTGGCCCAAAAGCGGCGGCGATTGGGCACCTCTATACTGTCACGTTTGAAATGGTGGAGAATCGTGCACGGGCACGTCTCGCCTTCACTTTTCCCGGCATTGGGGCGTTCGTTCGTCCTCTGTTGCGGGCGCGTACATTGACGGCAGGGCTGCTGGTGCGTGCGATCTTGGAGCAGAACCGTCATCCGTTGGCGTTGCCGCGGCTGGTGGTATTGCCTGTTTATGTGCTGCTTTTTGGATTATTGCGTCCTCACCTGCTGGCGGTTGGCTTTTCCGAAGCTAGCGCTGCTGCGGCCACTGGGGCCATGATGGGGGGGCTGCTGCTTGTGGAATACGGTTTCGCCTATGCACTGAGTGGCGAAGGCGCACGCCTGGCGCTCTACCTCACCGCCCCCCTGCGCATGGACAATCTCCTGCGTGCCAAACTTGTGGCTGTGCTGCTGCCGGTAATGCTCATCGGCTGGATCGCCCTGGCCGTCATGGCCGCGGGGATGAGCGTCAGCGCAGCGGAACTGCTGCTGGCACTGGGCACCACCACACTTTTCCTAATCGGCGTCACCGGATTCGTGGTATGGGCCGGCGTGGCCGACGTGGATCTGAATGCGTTGCCCCACGGCACAACAGAGCTGCTCGTCCAAGAAGAATTGCCCATCACCCCGCGTCGGTTGCAACTGCTGGGGGCCGGCTTTGCCGTCCTGGCGGTGGCGATTGCCCTGCTCTGGTGGCTGCCGCTGGGGCAGGTCCTGGCGCTGGCGGGTCTCCTGTGTTGGGGGTTACTGTGGCTGGGGTGGCGGCTGGCACAGTCGGGGATGCGGTCGTTGGTGGCGTGAGATCCGCGTTCTACTCTGATTACTGATGCCACGCCACCACATCCTCATACGCCACCGCGCCGCCGAATATATCCAGCGCGCTGCCAATCGTCACATCCACCCGCCCACGGCCCAGTTGATGCACCAGATCCAAATCCTCAAGTGAGCGCACGCCCCCGGCATAGGTGACAGGCAACGGCGACGCCTCGCCCAGCAACGTCACCAATGGTGCTTCGATCCCCAGGCGCAGCCCTTCCACATCCACGCCGTGGACCAAAAATTCGGCGCAATAGTCGGCTAGCATTGAGAGCGTCTGCGCGTTCAGCGGCGTATCGGTGAAGCGTTGCCAGCGATCCATCACCACCCAGTAAACGTCGTCTTTGCGGCGGCAACTGAGATCGAGGACAAGCCGCTCTCGCCCCACGGCGTCGCTCAATTCTTGCAGCCGCGCCAGGCTAAGTTGCCCATCCGCGAAGACGTACGAAGTGACGATCACATGGCTGGCACCTGCATCGAGATAGATGTGGGCGTTGTGGGGTGTAATTCCACCGCCCATGTGCATGCCGCCTGGGTAGGCTTGAAGCGCCGACATGGCAGCCTCGTGGTTGCCCGGTCCTAGCGCGATGACATGCCCACCGGACAACCCATCACGCCGATACATTTGTGCATAGTCCGCGGGGGAGCGGTCGCTTTCAAAGTTGGTCACCACTTGTGTGGCATCCTCTTGCAGCGAACCGCCCACGATCTGCACCACACGTCCATTGCGTAGATCGATACAAGGTCGAAAACGCGTCATAGATCAGTTCTTTCTAATGAGCTTGAAAAGAGTTGATCCACAACAGCACACGAAGGCAGAAGAGGTACACAGATTTCACGGATAAAAAGGATTTCCAGAAGGATTTGGCTTCAATCCTCTTCTCAATCCTGAAAATCCGTGAAATCTGTGTACCTCTTCTTCGGTCTTCGTGTCTCTTCGTGTGCCTTCGTGAATCAATATTTCTGGTCTTCTTTTGGATACTTCGCTGTCGCGAATGTGCACCGTTAACGTTCGTCTGTCGTCTTCCGTTACAGCAACGACATCGGATCCACATCCACGCGCCAGCCGAAAGGAATGTCCAATCCGCGTAAGAAAGCAGACGGATCAGGGGCGCGAACTCGGATCTGCCAACGATAGTAGCCGCGGAAACGGGCGAAAAAGGCCGGCGCCGGGCCAAGGATCTCCACCTGTTCGCCCAACAACCCCATCGTCTTCGCGCGGTGACGCAGCACCGCCGCCATCTGCTGTGACATGGACTGCGCCTTCTCCAACTTCTTGTCCCACACAATCAGGCGGGCCAGCCGACGCACCGGCGGGTATTGCTGTTCGCGGCGGAAGTTCATCTCGTGAACATAAAAGGCGTGGTAATCGTGTTTTGCTGCCGCCTGCACAGCGTAATGTTCCGGCGTATAGCTCTGGAAAACCACCCGCCCGCCCAGCGCGCTGCGCCCGGCCCGGCCTGCCACCTGCATCAAAAGTTGGAAGGTGCGTTCCGGCGCACGGAAGTCGGGCAGGTAGAGGCCCACATCGGTGGAAATGGCGCCCACCAGTGTCACCAGCGGCAGATCCAGCCCCTTGGCAATCATCTGCGTTCCTACCAGCACGTCGGCTTCGTGGGCGGCGAAACGCTCCAGAATCTCCTGATGGCTGCCTTTTTTGCCTGTGGTGTCGGCGTCCCAGCGTAGCACCCGGGCGCGGGGGATATACTGCTGTACGACTTCTTCGATACGTTGCGTGCCGCTGCCGAAAAACTTGATGCGCTTGCTCTGGCATTCCGGGCAGACGGTGGGGATAGGATAGCGCCGGTTGCAATGGTGACAGATCAACACATCGGCGCGTTCATGGTAGGTGAGGGGGACATCGCATTGCGTACACTGGCTCACATACCCACAATCGCGGCAGATGACAAAGGTGCTTGTGCCGCGTCGGTTTAGGAAGAGGATTGCCTGTTCGCCCGCGTCCACCGTCTTCTGCAATTGGGAGATCAGGCTACGACTGAAGATGCTGCGGTGATCGGCGCGCAGTTCCTGACGCATGTCCACAATCTCTACTGGTGGCATTTCGGCGTAGAGGACGACATCGACGCCATTGACCTCGCCATGACCCATCACCCGTCGCGGCATCTCCAGCAAATGGGCGTCGCCCTGCATTGCCAGTGTGTAACTTTCCAACGACGGTGTGGCGCTGCCCAGGATCAAGCCGCTACCCGTCAACTCAGCCAATTGGCGCGCTGTTGTGCGCGCATCGTAGAAGACGGTGAAACTGCCCCACGCTTCGGCGTCTTGCTTGTACGACGACTCGTGCTCTTCGTCGATGACAATCAACCCTAGCCGGGGCAACGGTGCAAACAGTGCACTGCGCGGACCCACCACCACGTCGATTTCCCCCTGGCGAATGCGCTGCCAGACGTCGTAGCGTTCCCCGGCGCTCAACTCCGAGTGGATCACCGAAACCCGACCCGGAAAGCGACCGGCGAAGCGCGCCACAGTTTGTGGCGTCAACGCGATTTCGGGGACAAGCACAATCGCCTGCCGGTTACGGCGCAATGTTTCGTCAATCGCCAGCAGGTAGATCTCCGTCTTGCCGCTGCCGGTGGCGCCGTGGAGCAGGAAGCGCGCCGGGGTAATGTTTACGGCATCGGCGGAAAAGAGTTCGCCGTTGATCCGTCCCCACACCGTGCTTTGTTGCTCGGTCAACGGCGGCGATGTAGTGCGCCGGTAGGTGCGCCCAGCCAGTGGATCACGATAGCGCACCAATTCGGTCATTTCGATCAGGCCGGCTTTGTGCAAATCGCGCAGCGTCGACAGATCTGCCTCCACCTGCGTGTAGAGCTCACTCTTCCACATTGGACCGTCCGCCACGGCCAGGGCGCGTAGGATCGGCTCGAACTTGGTCGTCCCCCGCGCTGTGAGCAGATAAGCCTCAACCTCGTCTGCTGGTGGCGCCAATCGGATTTGATCGCCGTCAATCTCAATCAACCCTGCCTTCTGCAACGTGTCGAAGGTGCTCCCTGAACGCAGATCGCATTGACGGCGCAGATCATCGGCCGCCAAGGTATGTCCTTGCGCGGCGAGCAGTGTTTCCACTACCTGTACCTGTTTCGAGGCGCGACCCATTTGCAGCAGCCGAGTTCGGATCTCGGCTACTGGTACACGAAGTTCAATCTGTTCCTCACGTTTGGCGCGCACACTCGGTCCACGTTCGGCTTTGTAGAGCAGACCCGGCGGCAAAAAAAGTTTGATGGTTTCGGAGAGGGGAGCGATGTAATAGTCGGCCAGCCAAAAGGCAAGCTGGATCTGTGCCTGTGTCAACACCGGCTGCGGCCGCGCCAGGCGTAGAATCGGCTTTGTCTGCACGGGGCTGGATGTGTCCAGCGACACCACCAATCCTTGTAATTCCTGACGACCGAAGGGTACCCACACCAAATGGCCCACCTGCAACACGTCGAAGAGTTCGGGTGGCACGGTGTAGTGGAAGGTTTGAAACTGTGCCTCGCCGCCGCCAAGCAGGTGCGCGTTGGCCGATTCGTCTTCGAACGGATTGGGTGTGGGTTCGTTGTAACGGGCGAAGGTACGGCGGATGGGGACGTTGACAACAACCTGTGCGTAGGATTTCATAGGCTGCCTGTGCGGCGACCATTTCTATCGGCTAGTGCCAGTGGCAAACCGACGTCATCGGCGGCGGCTGCCGAAGCGAAAAACCCCGGTCAGGCGGTAAAGGAGCGCATAAACCATCTCTTGCCAAAGTCCAGCCGGAAAGGCAATGGCTGCAGGTATAAGGCTACTTACATGCCCGGCAGTTAGGTCCACTTCAAGGGCGTTGGCAAAGAAACTGCACAAGAGATAGATGAAGAGCGCCAACACTACACCCATGATGGGCTGAATGGTGTAGCGCAGCACATACTGGCGGTCAAACTCCTGCCCCTGCCGCATGTGGGTGGCTAACGATGCAACAGCGCCCAACACACCGCCTGCTGCGCCGCCGAGGACGGCCCAAAGCAGGGAGACGGCATTCGCCGCCAGTCGGCTATCGCCGCCCAATGCCGCTTCGAGAATGATCTGCACATCGCGCCCGTAGAGGAAAAGCGATGTGATGGCACTGGCACAAACAGTGAGCCAGAGCGCCAGGTAAACCAGCAGCATTACACCATACCGTAGCGACCGTCGCCGTCCATCACGGGCGCGTTCAAGGATCGCGCGTACCTGGCGTACATTGTATTCGGCGCGCCCGTAGCGTTCGGGCTGTGTGTGCAAAATGGCGCGTGATTCGCGTAACAATGAGAGCGCATGGCCCGTCAACTCGCGGCGACTCTGTTGCAAACGATTGACCTGTTTGTAGAGTTGCTCAATCTCTTCTTCAAGTTCACGCGCCTTGGTTTCTGTGACGGACACCACCGGCACCGGCTTTGTGGCCACCCGCCGTGGTGCGGAGACAGGCGCATCCAATACCGACGCTGCTATGGGCAACCGATCCGATGTAGTGGCGGTAGGAACGGAGACACGAGTGCCGCTGGGCGGCGGAACTGTCTTTTGTGGTGCGCTTGGTGGCGTGTCCGGCGTCGTCCTTAGGGTAGGGGGCGAGGGGCGGCTGCGGATCGACGGCAACACCGCCTCGGGCAATACACGCGAGCGGCTGCCTGTGGTGGTGCTGTCCTGGTTGGCGAGGCTGGGCGGATCTAGTTGGAATGACTGAGGTCCGGCCTGATGTTCATTGCCGTCAGTGTAAGTCCCATCGGCGTAAGTCCCATCGGCGTAATGCCCGTTAGCGTAACTCCTACTGGTATGCCCATTGCCGTTTGTTGGGTTGTGCTTACTTGACTGTTCGGCGTTTACAGAACCATTGCCATGCTGATCGGGGCGAGTTCCTGCCACTGCTGCACGATCTGCTGCTGCACGATCTGCTGCTGCACGATCTGCTGCGCCCATTTCCATTTCATCGAGTAGATATTCGGCGCGACGATGCAGATCATCTACTTCTTGCCGTGTAACATCGGGCAGTTGGAAGTCGAAGATCGTGTTTGAAGCGCTGGTGGTTGTTCCGTTGTGAAAAGAACGGCCGCCATTGTTGGCGTCGATGCGGTTTTCTGGGCGGTCGGAGGATTCCGCTGTGGTAGCGCGTCGAGGCCAGGTAGATTCTCGATGTGCTCGCTGTGTCATAGAACTCCTGAACATTGGATCGGCGCAAGGTACCTGTGGTGCGCCGATCTGGACTCTACTCAAACTATACCACAGTCCCAAACTGCGTGTACAATCATATCGAAATGTGAATGCACTACGTTCTTGCCCCGTATCCCATACAGGGCTCGTAACAGATCTGTATGCCCAAGAATATTCCCCTGATTTGACACAACAGGCAGGCGGCACATATAATCAACGCTTGGCAGTAATACCGACGCGTCTATAAAATAAGGAGTTATTGGTATGGTAAAGCGAACCTGGCAGCCTAAAGTCCGCCGCCGTAAGCGCGTACATGGCTTCCGCAGCCGCATGTCTACGCCGGGTGGTCGCAATGTTTTGCGCCGCCGCCGTCTACGTGGCCGCCGCATATTGACTGTGACCCTGAGCACCCGCAAGTCTGCCTAGGCTATTGTCAGAGGTCTTATTTGTATCTGCTGATTGATGGGGTATTGCCTAAAGTGTACCCCCTACGGTCTGTACATCTGGTTAGCGTAGTGATGGTTAGCGTAGTGAGATGTGAAACGTCGATATCGGGTACAGGAAAATGAACGTTTTCAAGAGATCCGTCGACGTGGGCGCTCGTACAGCGAACATCGACTGGTGCTTTGCGCGCTACCCAACGATCTTCCGTATAGCCGGTTTGGGTTTTCTGTGAGCCGTCGCATCGGCAAAGCAGTCGTCCGCAATCGGATCAAACGTCGTATTCGAGAAGCGGTGCGTCTGAGAATGGGGCAGATTCAATCCGGCTGGGATGTGGTCTTCATTGCCCGAAACCCAATTCGCGATGCGGATTTCCACCAGATCGATGCCGCCTGCGCCCGCCTGCTTCGGCGGGCGTCTTTGTTAGAAGAAACAGTGTCGCTCTCTGGTACAATAGATAGTGCAACGGCAGGCAACGGAACGAACGAATGAAGAGCGGTTATGCAACTTGGGCCACAGGAACGGCGTAATGTGAAATGTGTAGCTCAGCCTTGCTGTGTGTGCAAATGTCCGTCCGTGAATCATAACTCGTCTGTGAATCATAACTCATCTGTGAATCATAACCCGTCTGTCGATAGGCCTGTGTTGTTTATGCCAGGAGCGAATCGTGCGCAAACTTGCTATCGCTATCATCCGCTTCTACCAGCGCTTCATTTCGCCGTTACTGGGGAGCAACTGTCGCTATTTGCCCACATGTTCCCAGTATACGCTGGAAGCGATCGAAAAATACGGTATGCCTCGTGGCGGATGGATGGGGATCAAACGGATTGCGCGCTGCCATCCTTGGCATCCAGGTGGTTATGATCCCGTGCCGTAGGGCTGTGGTTGCGTCTACCCGATACGGTTTCGAGCCGGTGGGCGTTCCGGTAGGTTGACATGATACGCCTGTTGCGCAAGGAACGGTGTTTGCATCGATAAGATGTTGAACCTGGCCTTGCGATTTCATGAGGAGAGAAAAGGTGAAACGAAAGCATTTCGCTCTGATTTTGCTGCTGGTGGCAACGATGTTGCTGCTTGGCGGCTGCGGTGTACCCCAAGGAGGCGTAGACGTAGCCGAAACAGCCCCAGATGGCTTGTGGCAAACGCTGGCGGTATGGCCGCTGGCGAATGCGTTGATTTGGCTGAATGATGCCATTGCCGGCCTGTCGATTCCCTACAGTTGGGGCTTTGCGATTATTCTCTTTACGGTTATTATCAAACTCGTCACCTTCCCCCTGACGATGACCCAAATCCGGGGCATGCAAGCGCAGCGTGAGTTGCAGCCCAAACTCCAGGAACTCCAGAAAAAGTACGGCAAGGATCGTGAAAAGCTTGCGTCGGAACAGATGAAGATGTACCAGGAGGCGGGTGTCAATCCGCTAAGTGGTTGTCTGCCTCTACTGATTCAGATGCCGGTTCTCTTTGGTCTTTATTCGGCGCTGGTCGCACTAGGGCAACGCCTGGAGAATGCTGAGTTTTTCTGGATCAGCAACCTTGGGTTTCCACATTTCACCGATGGGATGGCCTGGATTCCTGAACTGTTCAATCAGGGCGCTTACGGGGTGCTGCTCGGTTACATGGTGTTGCCGGCTTTGTTGATGGTCAGCCAGGTCTACATGCAGAAGTATATGACCCCGACGCCGTCAACCGGCGGTGATGGTCAGGCCAAAATGATGACCCAAATGATGACCATCATGACCTTGATGTTCGGCTTCTTCACGCTGCAGGTCCCTGCCGGTTTGACGCTCTACTGGGTTACCAGCAACTTCTTGCAGATGGGGCAACAAGCTGTCATTATGCGCTCGACGCCTGTACCCGTTCCGGCCCCGGCTCCAGCCAAAAGTTCAGGCTCGGCAACTGCCACTTCGACCACCAACGGCTCTAAAGAAGGTTCGGCCGGCGCCAATGGATCGACGAGTGCTGCCGCTGGTGAAAGCGTACGCAAACCTTCTCGCCGCCAGAGAAAGAAGAGATAACGTATGAGTGGGACGAGCTACGAGTATTCCGCCAAAAGCGTAGATGCCGCCATCGCCGACGGCCTGCGTCAGTTGGGTCTTTCGCGCAATGAAGTCGAGATCGAAGTGCTGCACGAAGGAAGCCGCGGGCTTCTTGGCATCGGCAGTAGCAACGCCCGTGTCCGTATCACCGTCCCTGCCAAACCCGCGCCGCCACCGGCGCAGCCTGAACCTGTCGCCCCTGCACCTGCGCCGCTTGAGTCGCCTGCTGTGGTGGAGCCGATTACCGAAGCACAAATTCACTCTTCTGAACCTGTAACGCAGGACTCAACTGTAACCCAGAACACAAGTGTAGCTGAAACACAAACCGCCGAACCGGTGGTTGTTGAATCTACCGTTGAATCTACCGTTGAATCTGCCGTTGCATCTGCCCAGGAGAGCCCAGACGCTGAGGATCACTACACCGGCTACGACGAAGACGAAGGGCAAGCCTACGACCGCGATGTCGATCCCGACGAACTGGCTGAACTGGCGTCGAACCTCTTGTTGGAGATGCTTGAGCACATGGGCTTTGCCGCCGACATTGAGGCCACTTGGTCGGAAACGCAGAACGACGGCGCACCACTGACGCTCAACGTCATCGGCGACAACCTTGGCATGCTCATCGGGCGTCATGGCGAAACCCTGGCCAGTATTCAATACCTGATCCGCCTAATGGTGAATCAGCGTATTCATCGCTGGACCAATATCGTGGTGGATGTGGGGGGCTACAAAGCCCGCCGGGCCGAACAACTCGTTCATATGGCCGAGCGTATGGCCGAACAGGTGATGCAGAGCAATCGTGCCGTGGCCCTGGAACCGATGCCTGCCAACGAACGGCGACTTGTCCACATTGCCTTGCGCAACCATGCCCACGTCTACACCGAAAGTATTGGCGAGGCAGACCGGCGCAAAGTGCAGATCTTGCCCAAATAGCCGCCGTCAAAGTACAATACACCCCACTCGATGACTATCGGGTGGGGTTTTTTGTTGACCTGCCACTTGCAACCTGCCACGCTTTCTCCACAGATCAACGGATGTAAAAATGCCGCCTGCTTTGCCTGCCCAAAATGATGAACGCGTGGACTTTCTTGCCATTGGCCATGTCACCCGTGATCTGTTGCGCAATGACCCCGACAGCAATGAATATGCGTTGGGCGGCACCGTCAGTTTCGCCGCAGTGACAGCTCAACGGCTAGGCTACCAGCCTGTCGTGCTCACCCGCGCCGCCGACAACGTCGATCTTTCCTTTTTGCGCCAACATGCCGAAGTGATTGTGCTGCCCAGCTCGGTGACCACCACCTTTGCCAACATCTACACCGACCAAGGACGTGTGCAATACTGTTACACGCCGGCCCGTTCCATTACCGCCGCCGACCTGCCCGAACGACTGCACGACCCAAAGATCGCCTTACTTGGCCCACTGGTGGGTGAAATCAACGCCGATCTGGCCGCCGTCTTCTCGGATGACACATTGATCGCCGCCGTCCCCCAAGGCTGGATGCGCCGTTGGGATGCTGATGGACTCGTCCACCCAATTGCGTGGCAAAGCTCCCGCGCCATCCTGCCCCACCTCGATGTGCTAATTCTTTCTATTGAAGATATCGGCGGCGATCTGGACCAGATCGACTTCTTCCTTGATTGGACGCCGCTGGTGATCATGACCCAATATCGGGAAGGCTGTACTGTTTACTGGCGGCAGACCAACGAAGTTGTACTGGTAATTCATGTGCCGCCGCGCTCGGCTACTGAGGTCGATCCCACCGGCGCAGGGGACACATTCGCTACTGCCTTTTTACTTCACTACCGCGAGACCGGCGATCCGCTCATCTCTGCCCGCTACGCCAACATCACAGCATCTTTCGGCGTAGAAGGTGTCGGTGTGGCGGCGATTCCCACCCATCAACAGGTGCTCGACTATATGGACGCCCATCCCTGGCGTTGGAGTGGATAAGCCATGTCTGCCCGAATTTTCGCCTTTGCCAACCAAAAAGGGGGCGTCGGAAAGACGACCACGGCCATTAACCTGGCTGCTTACCTTGCCGCCGCCGGGCGTAATGTGCTGGTTGTCGATACTGATCCACAGGGTAACGCCACCACCTGCCTCGGCTATGATCCTCGTGGGCTCGACATCAGCCTCTATGACGTGCTGATCAACCATGTCCCCGCGGTGGATGCGATTTTGCCCACGGAACGGGCGACGCTCTCTCTGCTGCCCGCCAACGTGGATTTGGCCGGCGCCGAAGTGGAAATGGCCAGCATGCTGGCGCGTGAATACCTGCTGACACGGGGCCTTGCGCAGATTCAAGAGAGCTACGACTACATTTTCATTGACAGCCCGCCCAGCCTGGGGCTCATCACTGTCAACGCGTTGACAGCCACCACAGGCGGCGTGATTGTCCCTGTGCAATGTGAGTATTTGGCACTTGAAGGGCTGACACTGCTACTGCGCACGATCCACCAGGTGCGCGATGTGCTCAATCCTAAGGTGGATGTAGCCGCTGTCGTGTTGACCATGTACGACGGCCGCACCAATTTGAGCCAGCAAGTGGTGGAAGAGGTGCAAAAGTTTTTCCCTGATCGAGTCTTCAATACGCAGATCCCGCGCAATGTGCGGCTGAGCGAAGCCCCGAGTTACGGGCAGACGATCTTAACCTACGCCCCCGAAAGCAGCGGCGGTCGCGCCTATGCCGCCCTGGCTCAGGAATTCCAACAGCGCATGGAAAGTGACCCCGCAGCAATTCTCGAAGAAGTGACCGAGGAGGACGCATCGTGAGTGAGCGCGCCAACGCCAAACGCCGTCGCGGCTTAGGACGCGGCTTGGATGCCCTGCTGGGCAGCGCCGCCGCTGATCCAGAATTGCAGGAACGCCTAATGGCCGAAACCGCCACCGGCGGCGTTCGCCTGCTTCCTGTTTCGGCCATCGTGCCCAACCCGCACCAACCGCGTACCCATTTTGATCCCAGAGCGTTGACCGAACTGGCAGCGTCGATTGCTGAACATGGTGTGATCCAGCCCCTCATTGTCACCGAGACGCCCAGCCAGCCGGATCGCTACTGGCTCATCGCCGGTGAACGTCGCTGGCGCGCCTCACAGGCCGCCGGCCTTGAGGAAGTGCCCGTGATCGTGCGTGAGGCCACGTCGCAGCAGTTGTTGGAATGGGCGCTGGTCGAGAATGTGCAGCGCGCCGATCTCAACCCACTCGAAGAGGCTGCTGCCTACCAATCTTTGTTGGCGGAGTTCAACCTGACGCAAGCCCAGGTGGCCGACCGTGTGGGCAAGAGTCGCTCTGCCGTAGCCAATGCGGTTCGCCTGCTGGCGCTGCCTCCCTCGGTGCAATCGGCTCTCAACGACGCGGCCGTCAGCGCCGGTCATGCCCGCGCCCTGCTTGCGCTACCCGACGCCGCCAGCATGGAGACAGCGTTGGAGCAGATCCTGGCGAGGGAACTCAATGTGCGTCAGACTGAAGCGTTGGTGCGCAAATTGCTTGAACCTGCGTCCGAAACAACCCCTTTGCCCCAACCGTCTCCCCAGATTGAATCTCACTTGCGCTCACTGGAAGCGCGCTTCCGCGCCACCCTGAGCACCAAAGTCAGTCTGGAGCGGCGCACCGACGGCAGTGGACGGCTGGTTGTCCACTTCTTTAGCGACGACGATCTCGAGAATATCTACCGGCAGATTGTGGGCGACGTGGAAGAATGAGCCGTATTCCCCAACCTGCCGCCCCTCGCCGACGCTCCCTACTTTCTGTAGGTTGGGGGCTGATCGGGGTGAGTCGCGTTGCCGACGTGGCCATGCTTGATGCCATCCGCCACCAGCCGACACTACCCGAGGCCGAAGATGTCATCCCCAGTTGGGTGATGGGCGTCTACAGTCGTAGCGACCACCGGGCGCGTGACTTTTCTCAACGCCGTCAGATCCCCTACGCCTTTGACGCTTTGGAAAAGATGTGGGATCGCCCTGAGATTCAGTGTGTCTACATCAGCGCGCAGCCACGCTACCAGGCTGAACTGGCGCTGACGGCCATTGACGCAGGCAAGCATGTCCTGTGTGAGACACCGTTAGCCCTCACGCCGGAGGAGGCGCGCAGCGTCCTGGCACGGGCGCGCCAAAAGGACGTGCTCCTGGCTGTGGACTATGCACTGCGCTGCCACCCGGCGCTGACTCGCTGCGCAGAGTTGATCCGAGACTACACCATCGGCGATGTCTTAGGTGTACGGTTGAGCAACTGCGATCCACTGCCCTTTGCCCACCAGACATGGCGCATGCGCACTGACGGCGGCGGCATCCTTTTGGATCGCACCCTACACGATGTGGATCTGCTGCGCTGGCTTTTGGCTGACGATGTGGAACAAGTGGCAGCCCTCAACGGCGGCGCTTTCTTGACCGAAGGCCCTAATCGTGTCGTCGAGGAAGAGATCCTAGGCGTGGCGCGCATGAAACGGGGGGTGGCGGCCCAAATCCACGATTCATGGGCGGCGTTGCATCAACACAGCGTATTGGAAATTTACGGCACCGGCGGCACACTCATCGCCTACCGTTGGTGGGGCGAATGGCGTAACAGTGAACTGATCCTGGTGCGCAACGACGAAGTGACCAAGTTGTCCATCGCCAAAACCAGCCCTTATCAGGGCATTGTCGCCGCCTTTAACGCCGCTGTGCGCAAGCGCGACTGGCTGCTCAACCGAAGAACGGTGCTGGCAACGGGCGAAGACGCTGCGCGCAATTTAGAGATCATTGAGCGTATACGAGAAGAGATTAGATGACATCCTTATCACAAGAAATATCTGACGTGCGCGCCATCCTGTCTGGGATTACGGCGGAACTGCACCCTGCGCTAAGCGAATTTATCAAGGACGAAGTCCGTCGGCACACGTCGTTGCGGTTGGGGGCTGTGGTGTTGGCGGCTTCCTTCCCTGCCGAGGATAGTACAATGCAGCGCGAACGGCGCATCAACCTGGCCGCGGCGCTGGAACTACTCACGGTAGCGTTGGCAATCCACAAACTCTTGTTGCTCTCCGCCAACACCCGAGACAGTGTCGACCGGGCGCTGGCCGGTGGTACTGTCTTGGCTGGGGATTACTGTTTCAGCCGCGCTGCCGCCTTGGCGGCGCGCACCGAAAATCCTCAGGTGGTCGCTATTTTTTCAGAATTGTTGCAGCAGTTGAGTGAGGGGAATCTACGCAGCCTCTTTGGTTCAGACAACGATCCTTTCGACGAAGAACGTGTCCTCTACGAGAGCGCCACCCGCGCTGGCGCTACCTTGGCCGGTCTGCAAGAGACACAGATCGAGGCGACTGTTGCATGGATTGGCCACGAAACAGCCGATGTCGAAGAAAGTGAACTGGTGGCGTTCCAGCGCGAAAGATGGGGAGAAGTGATGCGTGATGCATAATGCGTGATGCGTAAGGTCTCGTCGAGCGATGATGACTCCATTGGGAATTCGCTTCGTCAATACGACCTTACGCATCACGCATTATGCATCATCTCCTCCCCGCCGGCCCTAGCAGACAACAATTCACCGGGCAGACGTCGTGCAATGGGCCACGACTGCCTAGCGCTAGGCGTTCGGGAGTGAGTCCTTGTTCGACTTCGATGCGCTCGACGATCAGATCTCTGATCATGCGTACGAAGGTGGGGTGGACGCCCACTGTGGCGGCGCGCACGACATTCATCGCGATTTCTTCACCCTTGTCAATGGCTTCTGTATCGAGATCGAACATCACTTCCATGTGATCGGAGATAAAGCCGATGGGCATGATTACCACATCGTGGACGCCCTGTGTCTTGAGTTCGTCCATGTGATCGAGGATGTCCGGTTCGAGCCAGGGCTGGTGTGGCGATCCACTGCGGCTCTGATAAACCAATTGATAGGGGTTGTCGATGGCGGTCGCTTCCATCACCAGGCGCACGGTTTCGTTAAGTTGCGCTTCGTACTGACAATTCTGCGCCATGTTCAGCGGGATGCTGTGTGCTGTGAAGGCGATGTGTGCCCCGCTCCGCCGCTCCGCCGGGATCTGGTTGAGGGCTTCAAGCAAATTTTCGGCGTTGACAGCCACGAAGGACGGGTGATTGTAGTAGAAGCGTAGCTTGTCAACGCGCGGCGCGTTGACACCAACCTCCGCCTGCGATGCCATAATGTTTTCGCGGTACTGACGGCAGCCCGAGTAGCTACTGTAGGCGCCAGTGATGAAGGTCAACACCCGCTTTACCCCATCCTCGGCCATCTGCTGCATCGTGTCCGTGAGGAAGGGCTTCCAGTTGCGGTTGCCGTAGTAGATGGGCAACCGCGGTCCATGGGCATCGAGTTCGGTTCGTAGCGCATCGATCAGCGCCAAATTTTGGGCGTTGATCGGGCTGTAGCCGTCGAAATGATAATAATGTTCTGCCACCTCTTCCAAACGCGAACGCGGCACAGGACGGCCACGCAGCACATTTTCCAGGAACGGGATCACGTCGTCCACCCCTTCGGGCCCGCCGAACGAGAGGACAAGAATCGCATCATAGGGTTGCTCGGGCATGATTCTCCTCGAATCAGGGTTGTGTCGAATTTCACGTAGGCGATAGTATAGCATAAGGTGCTAGAGATTATGGGATGATGAGATGATGAGGATGGTGAAAGTCGTAATTCCATCATCCTCATCATCTCATCATCACTCTGCCCAATAGGATACCAATTTCACAATGACAACCTCACCCCAACTAGCCCGTCGCATCCTCTTCCTCACCACGCCGCAAAGCTATCGCACCGCGGCATTTGTGGAAGCGGCCAAACGGCTCGAAATTGAGACCCTCTTGGCCGTGGACCTGCCCAAGCAACTCGCCGAGGAATGGAAACATCGCCTGGGCGTCGACTTCCACCGCCCCGAAGACGCCGCCGCGCAGATCGCGAACGCACTCGCCGAGCGACCTGTAGACGCCATCCTCTCTCTCGACGACACTGGCTCGCTGGCGGCCGCCGCGGCCAGTCATCGGTTGGGGCTGCCGCACAACGCACCCGCGGCGGCGGAAGCGGCGCGCAACAAACTGGTGATGCGCAAAATGCTGCGAGCCGGTGGTGTTGCGTCTCCGCGCTTTCAAGATTTCTTAACCACTGACGATCTCGAACAGGTGGCCGACCGCGTGGACGCGTCCATTGGCTACCCATGCGTGGTCAAACCGGTGGACCTCAACGGCAGCCGCGGCGTCATCCGCGCCAATGAGCGCGCCGAATTCCTGGCGGCGGCGCGGCGACTGCTGCACATGATCGGCGTTGAACCGGCGCGTCCCTTTTTGGTGGAATCGTACATCCCTGGCGTGGAAGTGGCGTTGGAGGGGATTCTCGACAATGGCCGTCTGCAAGTGCTGGCGCTCTTCGACAAGCCCGATCCGCTGGACGGCCCATTTTTTGAGGAGACAATCTACGTCACGCCGTCGCGCCTGCCTGCGGCGACGCAGCAAGCCATCGCCACTTGCACAGCCGACGCGGCGCATGCCCTCGGCCTGCACATGGGGCCGATCCACGCCGAGTTGCGCGTCAACGAGGAAGGCCCCTGGATCGTCGAGATTGCCGGGCGATCCATCGGCGGCCTCTGTTCACGCACGCTGCGCTTTGGTGTCGATGCCTCCTTGGAAGAGTTGATCCTGCGCCAGGCGTGCGGCCTGCCCATCGAGTCCCTCACCCGTGAAGACAATGCCGGCGGCGTCATGATGATCCCAATTCCGGGGCCGGGCATCCTGCGCAGCGTGCGCGGCGTCGAAGAAGCGTCTGCTGTGGCAGGCATCGAGTCTGTGGAGATCACCGCCCGCCTGCACAACACGCTCGTCCCCCTACCCGAAGGTGAAAGTTACCTGGGCTTCATCTTCGCCCGCGGCGAAACAGCGGACGCTGTGGAAGCGTCCTTGCGCGCGGCGCATGCGTGTTTGCAGTTTGGTATCGAGGAAGAGATTCCGTTGTGGGGGTGATTGGGGAACCTATTTGCGACTTTCACCCGCTAGCGACAACGCACGCCTGTAGACTGCATCGCTGAGGTAGAATCCAGCCGTTGTCCTTGATTCGTGAAGCATGGGCTGGATCTCATCGACCAGTTGATTCTGTTTTGCAGATAGCAGAATGCCCACAACGCCCATCACCCGCAGTCCTAATCGTTGGGCAACCCGGCGTCCTTCATATTCGTCCAGCAAAATCAAGTCAGCGTTCACCTCTAGCGCCAGTGCTACCGCTGCCGATTCGCCGCGATCAAGGTCTCTTTCAAGGGCGTTGATCAAGTGGCGATTTTGTGTTGAATTTTGTGTTGAATGCCGTTGGATCCATTTTGCACTGGCGACTGCATTGCGTCCTGGCCAGGCAGTGCCGAAGGCATTTAGTTCTTCCCAGACTGCACTGGGAATATGCAGTTGCGCAAACAGAGTTTGAAGTAACTTCAAAATGACCAATCGCCGCAAGGTTGGTAAGCGGCGAGGTATTGCTGACAACGATCACAGTTGCTTGATCTCTTGGAGACTGGTGAGATCTGCTTCCAGATCTGATTCATCGAAATGTACCGGGATTCCGCGCGCAGCAACTAACTGTCGGAACGCCCATAAGGACATGTCCGCAAGCTCACGTGCCTTCCCAATGGACAACCGCCTCTGCTCGTACAGGTGAACAGCCAGTTCCACTTTGATCTCAGAAATTGTGAGGCGTGCTGAATCTAAGATTTCTTGAGATACTTCGAGCGTTGTTGTCATCATTATGTCTCATTTTTGCTTACATCATGATCGGTACGCTGCTTCATTATATCATGCACCACCGTTCCGAAAATGAAATACGTTTTTACCCCATCCCTGCCAGGAGACCCAACAGCAGTCGTGTCAATCGGGGCACCACCAACCGTCCGGTCTCTATCACCTCTTCGTGGCTGGTCTGTGCTTGGCTATCCAGCACGTCGATGGCGACGTTGGTGATGGTGCTGATCCCCAGCACACGCATCCCGGCGTGGCGGGCGACGGTGGCTTCGGGCGCGGTGCTCATGCCCACGGCGTCGGCCCCGATGAGGCGCATGAAGCGCACTTCCGCCGGCGTCTCGAAGGCGGGGCCGGAGAGCGCAGCGTAGACGCCATGCTTTAGTGTCTCCTCCTGGCGCGTCGCCACGTCATCGGCTAGCCGCCGCAGCACAGGACTGTAAACGTCGGTCATCGAGGGGAAGCGCAGGCCGAAGTCGTTGAGGTTGGGGCCGTGGAGTGGACTGTTGCCCACCAGCCCCATGAAATTGATGTGATCGTCGATGATCATCAGATCCCCTGCTCGAAAAGACGGGTTGATGCCACCGGCCGCGTTGGTGAGGATCAGCGTGTCGATCCCCAACCGCTGCATCACACGCACCGGCAAGGTAATCTGCTGCTGCGTGTAGCCTTCGTAAAAGTGGAAGCGCCCCTGCATGACGCAAACATCCACGCCCGCCAGTTGACCGATGACCAGTCGCCCGGCGTGTCCTTCCACGGTGCTTACGGGGAAATGTGGGATCTCGCCATAGGCCAGCACATGGGCGTTTTCCACTGCCTCGGCTAGGGGACTCAACCCACTGCCGAGGACCAACCCAATCTTGGGGTGATGGGCTGTGCGGCTACGAATGAATGTCGCCGCTTCTTGGTAGGCGGCGAGTGGAAATGATGTGATCATGTGCAGGTCTTTCGTATGGGATGCCGTCAAGTAATACTTCGTTGCTGCTCTTCTGGTTTTGCATGCGGTAGAACTTGGTGCTGCCGACGCTTAAATTCCCCATGCGCTTTTGAACGTCCTGTGGATCGGTGCCGTTGTTGAGGAGATGGGCAGCGAAACTGTGACGCAGTGCATGGGGTGTGATGGTGTCGCCGATCCCTACGGCGTTGGCGTACTCTCGGATAATGAGCCAGAGACCCTGGCGCGTCAGCCGTTGGCCACGTTGATTGAGGAAAAGCGCTTGATCGTCCGGCTGTTTCAGCAGCGCGGCGCGTCCTTGATCGAGAGCCAGGTAGTTGTGCAGCGCATCCGCAGCGGCTGGATAGACGGTCATCACCCGGCGGCGCAGACTGCGCGCACCACAGGTGACAGTCTGCGCGCTGGGATCGACATCTTCGACGTTGAGGTTCACCACTTCGGTCACGCGCATCCCCGTCGCACACAGGACTTCAAGCAGCGCCTTGTCGCGTACCGACTTTGTGCCACGTCCACGCGCTGGTTCGGCCAGCAAGCGCTGAATCGTATCGGCGTCGATGGGCTGCGGCAACTTCTTCTCTACCTTGGGCGGGCGGATCACACTTGAAATGCCGTCGGCAAGGTGACCTGTCTCTTGCAGATGGTTCAAGAAACTGCGGACTGCCGCCACCTTGCGCGCCACTGTAGCCGATGCATAGCGCTGTTCCTGAAGGTAGTGGACGTAAGCGTGAATCATCCCTTCCGCTAGATCGCGCCAAAAATTTACACCGCTTGCCTCTGTTGGGGACGATGTCAAGTAGCTCTGGAACTGTCCTAGATCGTTGCGGTAGGCTGCTATGGTGTTGATCGAGCAACGTTTGTTGATTGCCAGATGCTCCAAGAACGTCTGGATCTCGCTCTGCATAACCCTTCTCTCCATGAGTCGCACACGTTGTGGGGATTCTACCATAGAACGCGCTGAAATCGAACCGAGCACATGGATCCGGGTTCGGCGGAACGGCTCTCTCTTGTTGCGCTGCAGATTTGTGTGCTGCCTATGTCCTGGTTTAATTCTTTTGCTCCACTCTTTTGCGTGCAGTATAATGATCTACGTTCAAATATTTTCCCCGCAGTTTGTGGCAGCGCTGCAAATTCCCCCTGCGCGTGGTGTCCACCCTGTGGTAATTTGTCTAATCGGCAGTCCGAAACAACCTAGTCAGAAGGGACATACACCCAATGCGTATCGCACGATTTTTGTCTGTATTCTCTGTCCTTGCTGTGCTCTCTCTGTTGCTGGCGGCGTGTCCTGCCATGCCTGTTGCGCCCGCGCCCGAAACAGGTGGTGAAGCCACAGCAACCGAAGCAAGTAGCGAAGCGACCTCCGATTTTCAGATCGGCCTGGTCACCGATGTGGGGCGTGTCAACGATCGCAGTTTCAACCAGTCGGCCTGGGAAGGCGTGCAGCAGGCCGCCGAGGCCCTTGGCGTTTCCGAAGAGAATGTTAAGTTCATCGAAACCCAGGGTGCAACCGATTACACCGACAACATTCAGCAGTTCATCGACGCCGGCTACGATGTCATCGTGACCGTGGGTTTCGCCCTCGGTGATGCCACCATCGAAGCCGCCACCAACAACCCCGATATCTACTTTATCGGCGTCGACCAGTTCCAGGGAGAAACGCTGCCTAACGTGGCCGGCCTGATCTTCCCCGAAGACAAGTCGGGCTTCCTGGCCGGCGTACTGGCCGCTCGCCTGAGCGAAACCGGCACCATCGCCTCTGTGTTGGGCACCGACCTTGTCCCGCCGGTGGTTGCTTTTGGCACCGGCTACGAGAACGGCGCCAAGTACGCCAACCCAGACATCAACGTCATCACCACCTATCATCCTGGTGGCATGGATACCGCCTTCACCGACCCCGAATGGGGCGCGGCGACGGCAGCCCAGGCGCTTGACCAGGGTGCAGACGTGATCTTCGGCGCCGGCGGCAACACCGGCAACGGCGCGCTGCAAGAGATTGCCAGCCGCGTCACCGCAGACAATCAGGTCTACTGCATTGGCGTTGACACCGACCAGTGGGAGACCGTCCCTGCGGCGCAGCCCTGTCTCGTCTCCAGCGCCATGAAGCTCATCACCCCCGGCGTTGTGGACCTGATCAATCTGGCCAACGAAGGCAACTTCCCCGGTGGCAACTACGTGGGTGAAGTTGGCCTGGCTCCCTTCCACGACTTCGAAGAAAGCATCCCTCAAGAGATCAAAGACGAACTCGACGCCGTGCGCGCCGGTTTGGAGGATGGCTCGATTTCGACGGGATACGGTAGCTGATAATAGTGTGTAGTGCGTAGTGCGTGGTGCGTCGATGAGATCCTACGCACCACGCACTACGCACTATTTTTATTTGGTCGGGAGCCACCTATGACCTCTTCTTCCCCGACGCAGCCGAACGCACTCAGTCGGCTGCTTCGTTCTTTATTGACGCCGACGTTGGCGCTGTTGCTTGCGCTGCTGTTGGGCGCTGTGGTGATGTGGATCTTTGGTGATCCTGCCTTTTCGTTGCAACGGCCGCTGGATGCGTATCGTGGGCTTTTTGACGGCGCGTTCGGCGATGGACGGGCTTGGGCAACCACGATTCGTAAGATGGTCCCCTTTCTGCTCACGGGCCTCTCTGTGGCCGTAGCCTTTAAGACAGGGCTTTTCAACATTGGTGCCTCGGGGCAGTTTGTGATGGGCTCTGTCTTCTCCGTGTTTATCGGCGTGAATTTTGAGGGCCTGCCGGCCTTCATTCACCTGCCCCTTGCGTTGCTCTTCGGCATCCTTGGCGGGGTGTTGTGGGGCGCCATCCCCGGCATTTTGAAGGTCTACACCGGCGCACATGAGGTGATCGTCACGATCATGCTCAATTACGTAGCTGCCCTTTTCGCCGGGTGGACGGTCTTCGCCGGCGGTACCCAAGGACAGCGCCCCGGCCCACTTTGGGATCCTACGGCGGGCGCCATTTCCGAGACTGCCGATGTGCTCATGTCGGCACGAATTCCGTGGCTGTTTGGACCACCCTACCGCGTGCATTATGGTATCTTCATCGCGCTGGCGGTGGTCTTTTTGATCTGGTGGCTCCTGTACAAGACGACTATCGGCTACGAGATCCGCACCGTGGGGCAGAATTTAAAGGCGGCGCGCTACGCCGGCATCAATGTCAACTGGACGATTATCTTCACAATGGGCATTGCCGGTGGGTTGGCCGGGTTGGCCGGCGCGATTGAAACGCTGGGGCTGAACCACAAATTTGCGCCTGAATTTGGCGGCGGCGTCGGCTTCGACGGCATCACCGTGGCGTTGCTTGGGCAGACCCACCCATTTGGTGTCGTCTTGGCGTCGTTCCTCTTCGGCGCAATGGACGGCGGTGCCGGGCGTATGCAATTCCAATCGGGCGTGGCTGTAGACATCATCCAGGTGATCCAGGCGTTGATTCTGGCGCTGGTGGCGGCGCCGTTGATCATCCGCACCATTTTCCGCATTCGTCAGCTTCCTGCCGAAACTGAGGGGACCAAACTGGGCCAGAGTTGGGGTGGCACTTAAATGAACGATCGAAGTCGCGTGTGGAAAACGTCTTCGTGGATCGCGATGGGGCTGGCTGTGGTTATCGTTGTGTTGGCCATCCTCGTCAATTTGACCGCCCTGGGCGAGCATACCTGGCTGCGTGTCCTTTTCGGCGTCAGCGCACTGAACTTTGCCCTACGCGCCACCATCCCGTTGATTTTGGGCGCGTTGAGCGGCATCCTTTGTGAACGATCTGGGATCATCAACATTGGGATTGAGGGCATGATGCTGGCCGGTGCCTTTGCCGCTTTTGTTGCCAAAGTCGCTACCAATCATTGGCCGTTGGGATCGAGTTTGGCCTTTGCGGTGGTGGTGGCGCTGGCTGTGGGCGCATTCATGGGCCTCTTCCATGCACTACTCTCGATTCGCTTCCGCATGGATCAGATCATCTCCGGCACCGTGATCATCATCCTGGCAGCGGGGATCTCGTCCTATCTTTTCGACCGCAGCGCGACTGCCGTCGGCAAGTTTTCGGCTGTCCCCATTCCGCTGCTCTCGGACATCCCCGTACTTGGGCGGGTCTTTTTTAACAATCCGCCTATCACCTACCTGGCGCTGATCCTGGTGGTGGTGGTGCACGTGGCCTTGTTCTACACCCGTTGGGGCTTGCGTACCCGCGCCGTGGGGGAACATCCTCGCGCCGCGGACACAGTCGGCATCAACGTCAATCGCTACCGCTACGTCAACACTATGTTCGGCGGTATGTTGGCCGGGCTGGCTGGGGCCTTCCTCGTGTTGGAAGCGGTGGGGCAATTTCAGGAAGGCATGACGGCGGGGCGTGGCTTTATTGCCCTGGCTGCCATGATCTTCGGCAACTGGAACCCGTTCGGCGCCTTAGGCGCAGCGGCGCTCTTCGGCTATACTCAGGCCCTACAAAACGAACTATTGCTGGCGGGTGTCACCACCGTACCGCGCCAGTTTGTCTCGATGCTACCCTACATCGCCACCATCGTTGCCGTCTCCGGCCTCGTCGGACGCGTCCGCCCGCCCGCGGCGTCGGGGAAAGTGTATGAGACGGAGGGTGGGCATTAGGAAGGTGATTGGTGACTGGTGACTGGTGATTAGGATCTCGTACAGCATGTGATGCCAATATTGGAACCATGATGCTTAACGACCCCCAATCACCAGTCACCTTTATTCCCGACAGGAGAGTCTATATTGTCTACAAACACCGTCCTCGAAGCGCGGGGAATTTCCAAACGCTTCCCCGGCGTGATCGCCAATCAGAATGTGAATCTGACGCTGCGGCGCGGGGAGATCCTGGCGCTGCTGGGTGAAAACGGCGCGGGGAAGTCGACGTTGATGAACGTCATCTACGGGCTTTACCAGCCCAGCGACGGCGAAATTCTGATCAACGGCAAGGTGGTGCAGATGCACTCACCCAAAGACGCTATCGCTCTGGGCATCGGCATGGTGCACCAGCATTTTCAACTGGTGCCGGTGATGACGGTGCTGGAAAATGTGATGTTGGGCAGTGAGAGTGTGCAGGGCCTGTTTCTGGATCGGCGGCAGGTAGCAAAACGCATCCACGAGCTTTCGGAACGATATGGGCTGAATGTAGATCCCCATGCCCTGATCGAGGACCTGCCTGTGGGCGTGCGCCAGCGTGTGGAGATCATTAAAGCGCTCTACCGCAACGCCGACATCCTGATTTTAGACGAACCTACCGCCGTCCTCACGCCGCAGGAGATCGAGGGGCTCTTCGAGGTGATGGACACGCTGCGCAAGCAGGGCAAGTCGATCATCTTCATCACCCACAAACTCAAAGAAGTGCTGCGTGTCGCCGACCGCATTGTGGTGCTACGCCGTGGTGAAGTGGTGGGCGAGGCCGATCCGCACAGCGCCACACAGGCCGGCCTTGCCGCCATGATGGTGGGCCGCGAAGTGATTCTCGAAGTAGAAAAGTCGACGGCGCACCCAGGCAAACCGGTGCTTGAAATTGTGGATCTGCGTGCCCGTACCGACCTAGGTGAAGCGGCGCTCAACGGCGTCAACCTCACCGTCTACGCCGGGGAAATTGTGGGGGTGGCCGGTGTGCAGGGCAATGGACAGACCGAGCTTGTCGAAGCGCTCACCGGCCTGCGTCACGTAGACAGTGGACACGTCCGCATCGGTGGCCTGGAGATGACCAACGCCAGCCCGCGCCGCATTACCGCCGACGGCCAAAGCTGTCACATCCCCGAAGATCGCCACGCCTACGGCATGGTCGGTTCGTATTCGATTGCCGACAACCTGGTGCTCAACACCTACTACAAAGCGCCCTTTGCCCGCGGCCTGACCATCGACGAAAGCGCCATCCGCCAGAACGCCCAGGCGCTTGTAGACAAGTTCGATGTGCGCACGCCCTCGGTGACGCTTTCGGGCAGCAGCCTTTCCGGCGGCAACCAACAGAAAATGGTGGTGGCGCGCGAATTCAGCCGCCCCATTCAACTGTTGATCGCAGCGCAACCCACCCGCGGCATCGATGTTGGCTCGATTGAATTTATCCATCAGCAGATTGTGGCGAAGCGTGACGAAGGCGTTGGTGTGCTCCTCGTCAGCTCGGAATTGGACGAAGTCATGGCGCTCTCGGATCGTATCGCCGTGATGTACAAAGGCGCGGTGATCGACATTGTCGACCGCGCCGACGCCACCCGCGAAGGGTTGGGGTTGCTCATGGCCGGCATCCATCCTGACGATCCACACGTGATGCCGATGCCACAGGAAAGCCGCGTATGAGGCTCCAGGCTCAGGCCGTCGATCCCTTCGATCCAGCCATCGACCAGCCACCCACCGTCGATTTCCACGAAATTGAGGCTGCGGCGCGTTTCCCCCAATCGAATCCCGAGTTGCACTACACCACCGACCGCGACGCCAATCTCTATGATCTCTATTGGGCGTGGCATGATCGTCCCTATGCCCGCTCGATCACGGTGACAGTCACCGCGCCGATCTACACGTCCCAAGGCATCAGCACCGAGCCGGTAGACGATGTAACGCCCATGGTGGTGCGCTTTTTCCCTGGCTACCAGGAGACGATCTACGGCACCGAAGAGGGCGTGATCCTGAGCAAGCGCATTTTCGCGCCGCTGGGCAGCGGCTATGATCGCTCTGTGCTCTGGCTCATGGAATGCCAGGCCGAGGGCGACCGTCTATTGCGCATCGAAGTGGACATCGACTGGGGTGTACCCCTGGCGCAGCGCATGGTGGACGGGCTGCTGGTGGCGCAGGCCAACCCGAGCGAGGCGCAGGGTATCCACGGCCAGCAGAATGCGGAGAGCACACGGGTCTTCGGCACCGGTGGTGGCCGACCCGACTGGGTGAACTTCCCCGACGAGTCGCATGCGCAGTTGGTCTATCACCTGTTGGTGGCCGGTGAAGTGGATCTGCCCCTGATCCTCACGGTGAGTGACGTGGGCGAGCAGGTGGCGTGGAACGGCTTTCTGGCACTGCGCGACATCAGCCGCTCATTCAAACTGAGCCAAGACGTGTGGACAAAGGTCAGCCGCAGTGGCCGCTTGTGGACGCCTTACACACCGCTCAACCGCATGGTGCAGATGGGCAAAGAAGACGCTGTAGCCGAACTACGCCGCTTGCGTACCGGCTACGCCCCGGCGGATCAAAGGGTAACATCTGTGCCTGCTCTCGTCGATCTGTTCGATAGCTTTGATCACGAGCGCAGCCGTCATTTGTTGGATCATTTGAAGCGGCTGGCCATTCGAACGTTGGGGCGATTGCCTGAACAGTTCCCCTTAATGCCGGGAAATGAAACGACTACCACAAACGCCGAAATAGCGCTGCCGTCGAATGTCGCTTACCTCAAATCGTTGGCCAATCACCTGTCGCGCCAACCTGATAGCGCCTACCTGGCCGAACACTACCCTGCTGTAGAAGCGTGTGGCGATGCCCTGTTACACATGCCGCAAGCCGTAAAGACGATTGCGTTGTTGCACAGCGGGCTCTATCTGGCGGCCCGACTGGCCGGCCTACACGGCGACAGCGCCAACGAGGCGCTTTGGATTGGCGAAGTGGCGACGTTGGGCGAATTGCCTTCCGCCCTGAGCCGGGTGGATCTACGCACCTGGCCCGGTCTCGACACACTCAGAAACTTAGGCGCACTCGATGCCGTCCGCCCGGTGGAAAGTGCGGGGCAACTGTTGTGGCAGGGGTGTGGCCTTTCGGTGCGGGACGGCGAGATCTACCTGTCCCCGCAGTGGCCGGTGGAATGGGGTTGGTGGGGGCTGCTCGATTTGCCGATCCTCGGCGGCGTGCTTTCGTTGCTGTGGGACGGCGAACAGATGCACGCCAGCCGTCCTGTGCGCTTTGACGGCGCGGTGACGGTGTGGGATCATGTCCGCGCCGACGGCTCCGACGCCGATAGCTTCCGCCTGCACTTTCACCTGCGCAAAGGTGAAGCACGACGAATGTTTCGGCCAATTTTTTACGAAGAAACGAGTTGGGCGGCGCGGCAGAGTGTAAGAGGCGTTTGGGTTGGGTAGAGAATGGTGATTGGTGATTAGGGATCGTGTACAGGATCTGAAATCCCCCAATCCCCCAATCCCCCAATCGCCCGTCTACATCGATCCACACCCATCGTCCATTCACATTCTCTACCCGAGCCCAATCACCAATCACCAATCACCAATCACCAATCACCAATCACCAATCACCAATCACCAATCACCAATCACCAATCACCAATCTCTAATCTCTAATCACCATCATGCACATCCGCGACTACCAAAGCTGGCTCGAAGAATGGGACAAAGCCCGCACCTGGGATCAGGTGTTGCTCAGCCATACGCTGCTGCATGCGGTGGAGGAGATGGGCGAAATCAGCAAACTGGTACAGATGTTGGAGGGCTACCGCAAGCTGAACCCGCCTGATGAGGACGCTGTGCGCGATCTGCTGGCCTTGGAGCTTAGCGACTTGCAGGTGATGCTCTTCAAGATCGCCTATCAGTGTGGCATCGATATGGAGGACGCCATGCGCCGTGGACAGGAGAAGGCCGACGCCCGTTTCCCTGATCCTAGCAGTGGCCCGGTTGAACGAGAAGAATATTGGGCGCGCTTTCGCCGCCGCGTAGATGAAATCGATTCATCTGCTCAATCAGACAACACAGAGTGACCATGAATGTGATCCCTGCGGCGCGCATTGCCGCATCGACCTTTGGTTTGATGATCCTCTTTGCGCTTTTTGTGCTGGGTGAACCCATGCATGTGGCGGGCGAGTGGCTTGGGCGCAGCGACTGGCTTGCCGCAAACGCCATCCCCTGGATGACGGGGGGCTGGCTGGTGCTGGGCGCAATCTTCACGTGGATGATGCTGCTGGTGACGTTGATTCACCGCTATCTGCCTGCCCATCGCGTGGTGACCATGCTACAATCGGGGTTGATGATCATCGGCGCGGTGTTGCTAATCGGCGGTGTGATTGTGTGGATGAACCTGCTCCCCCGCGCCGAAGACGCCGCCTGGGCTGCCTTTGTGGACGCCCTGGCATTGACCTTCCTGGGGGCCGGTCTTTTTATGGGCGGTATTGTCACGTCGTGGATCGCCTATGATCTGGCGCGACTGAACTTTTTATCCTGGCTGTCGGTAGCGCCAGGGATTGCGGCGGGTTTGGCCGCGTTGCCTGCGCCCTTTCTCCTGCCCAACCGCATTGTTGTGATGACAGCAGTGACCCTCTTTTTCGTGTGGACGTTTTTCTTCGCTGTGCGGCGTTCTGTGCCGTCCGCTTTCCCTGAGATGAGCGCCGACTGGCGCTAAACACTTAACCAAAAGTTAACCCAACCAGCGAGCGGATTTAACCGCCCGATAACATCACGCGCCTATGCTCTTTGCAACGAGATTGTCCGCCGGGCGCCCAAAGGGATTTGGACTTCTGGCGGAGCTGTGAAGAGCAGGGGGTTCTTTCGCAGCTCTTTTTGTTTATTCTTCCTCTGAACTCTTCCTCTTTTGTAGTAAGACCACTTGTCTGCCGCCGTCGTGGGGTCGGCGGCAGATATTCCTCCTCTTCGCCAAAATTGCACTGTATATACATCCTTAATGAATTTCTAATAGAATGTTTACGCTTCACCAACGATAACTTAACTTTATTGGTGTATAGTGTTGCTATGCAAACAATCAATTTACACAATCAAGGAACAGTGCACAACGTGATGAACGACGTATTAACCCGCTTTATTGAAGAAAAGCAGATTGATTCCTTTCAAAAGGTGTCGTTTCTCCTCTTTCTCTATCGCCATGCCGTTAGCAATGAGATAACCCACGAGTTTGCCCGCCAGCTTAACTTTGCCGGCGATCCGATCCTCGAAGAAGTTGTCAACGAACTGACGGCGTCGGGCTTGCTCCAACAGCGCAGTGGACGGTACATCCTGCAGAACGCGCCGGACATCCATGAAGGTTTGGCGCATCTAGTCGAAGCCTACGAAGATCCAATGGCGCGACAGGCGTTGCTTGGGCAATTGTATCGGCGGAGGGCTGTTTACGCATGACCCGCCAATTGAAGTCAATATAAAAGGTCAGGCGCCCATCGGCGACTGACCTTTTTTGATTCTATAGCGGTAAGTTAAGGCGCCAGGAAGGGCGGCCCCGGCCCCGGCCCGGTCAGCACGGTCTGCGGCTGCGGCGTGAGGACAGGCAAGCCCGCTACCGCCTGCGATACGATTTGTCCTGGAATAATTTGATCCGGATCAAAGACGGTGACCTCGTACGAAAAACTCAGCCAACGCCCACCTGCGTAGACATTGCTAATGGTGACAGTGTAGGTCGTGTCCTGGCTAGGGCGGGGCCAGGCGGTGCGACTGTCCATGCCTGTGGGGAACCAGACCAGCGTCGGCTCGGTTGGTTTCCACTCATACAGCGGTTCTACATCCACCCCCATCTCCACACCGTTCACCTGCATGTGCACGACGGCCTGCGAAAAGTCAGCCTCAGGATACGAAAACGACCAGCGCGGATAGACCACCGGGTAGGGCACGAAACCGGGCGGCGGCCACGCCACAAACCCATCGCGTGTTTCGGGCCTTGGCTCGCGCATCGACGCGTCCACCACCCAGAGCGCGTTGGCGGGGTGCAGTTGCTCACCGCCGGGGAAGTCGCCGGTGCCCAGTTTACGCAGTTGCGGCAACAGAATCCAGCGTCGATGGCCCACATGATAGTTGTCGTGGAATCCCTCGTCGTGATCCTGAATGTAGCCGTCAATGGCACGGGGGCCGTAGCGCCCCAGGTAGAGGTGCGAATTGGCGGCGGCCTGTGCTGCGTCGGCGCTGTAGCAGCGCGAGGACGTCGGCGGTTTGTGGGTAAGGCCGTTGAGCGTTGTGATCAACGCCGCCTGCTGCGCTTTGGCGTTGTAGACAGGATCAAGTGTCACCGGGGCGAGGCCGGCCATGCGTCGGTAGAAGTTGATGCGCTCGTTCACTGCGTCGAGAAAAGCGACATCGGCTGCACCCGGATCACAGTTCTCGACATTGCCTGTCCATTGCAAATCCACACTGGCGGCGATCTGGTAGTGAACGCGGTAGAACAGCGCCGCCGATTGGCGGTCGCGCACGTTCAACACAGTGTCGATTTCTGCGGCGATGGGTGTGTCGTCCTGTGTAGGTAAGGCTTGCAACCTGTTGGCAGCGGTTGTGGTGGCTGAAGATATAAAGAGTAACATCACACTCAGCCATACGAACATGGCGACACTTCTCGATGAACGCTTCAAATATAGGAAGGGGCTTACAGGTTGCATAATCTACCGGACCGAATGCTTCGAATGCACAAAACTATCCCACTTTACCATGTCTGCCGCTGATGCGAAACATCCATCCTGTAAAAGCGTTGTAAGCAAGATTCGTTGCAACAAGTGCCCAAGATCGTTATACTAAAGAGGCAGTCAACTGTATGCAAAAATCATCGTCATGTGGGTGATCTCATTGCCGCTTCTTCGTCGCCCCGATCCCCCGACTCCGAGAGACCGCGCACGGGAGACATTACAGGCGGTTCCACCAATCGATCATGCTCCCAATTTCTGTCTTTTCGGCTAGAGATTGACTTGTGCTTTCCTGGTTTCTCATCGTAGGACTTGTTTTTGCCTCTAACCAAGGCGTGGGCATCCACCCTGGCGCATGACGGTTGACATAACCTGCGTTCCGAGGGTCAACCAGCGGCCCCACCAGTTCAGCGCCTGCATGGAGGAGTAGATACTCCGCCCAGGCAGCCTGGCGTTTTTTTACATGGAAGTACATGTGCTGCGCGTCGTGGGTGCGCCCATAGATCACGATACCGTAGCGATTGAGCATCTCTTCGACTTCGTTTAGAGACAAAGGACCTCCTTTGTCTATTCGAGGTATGGCGAACTGGCGACCAAGGTCACGGTGGCGGATGCCCGAGAGGACACCTTCCAAATGATCGATGATGTTTAGCGGGCCCATAATGTAATCATCGAGAAAATCTAGTATAGACATGCAAGTGCTCCCAAAACCTGAATTTACTACTTTGATGACTGTTTATGTTGGACAGGACATAACTAGACAACGATTTAATATTAGAACACAAGTTCTGTTTGTGCAACCACTTGTTGAGGTGTATTCATGAACGAACCATTTCGTGTAGACTTTAGCCAAGGAGCATTTTCAGTTGAGATGCCTACTTTGGTTTTCTGGTCAATCGTTGTCTTGCTAATTGCATTCAATTTTCGTCGCCGCTCACTAAGTGATAGAGGGAAGTGGGATAGCGCCTGGAACCCGATACCTCCGAGCCTCAAAGAAAATCCTGCGCCTATGGTTACTGCTTGGCGAGCTATGAGTAGTCTCTTTTCAAGCTTTGGGTTTGGTCTTTTGTGGATACTTGCCTTAGCGGTCGCAGTAGACTTGGCATTTTTGCAGGGGGAGGCAAGCATTTACGTCTGGGAAAACTTGGGGCCAGGGTTAGCCGCAGCTAGTCGATTTTTTCGAGATATTTTACGGCAGATTGTAGCTACCCTAGTGTGAGGATTTTGCGTAGGGAATTTTCCCTACAAACAGCCTGACCTTTTGACGGTGTTAACCATCTGAAACCGCTGCTATCCTGTTATCACATTACCCAGTGAAAGCAGTACAATCCAAAATACTCACCGCATCGTAGCGGTGTTGCCCGACTCAGAAAGGACATCCACTATGGCTACCCACAGAATCCATTTGCCTCAGCATGTACACACTCCTGATCTTTCGGCAATGGAAAGCACTTTTCACCTCTTCATGAAGGGAGCCGGCGTAGGCGCTGCATTCGGCGTCATGTTGTGGATTGCCACCTGGCTGGTTGCTTTCTAATTCTCATTCGCCTCAGACGACAGTTGGCATCCTTGCTCTCAACTGCTGCAATTAACCTACCGATATCTGCCTCTTTCCCTCCTCGTTGACCGGCCGCCCCCAAGCTGCCGGTCAATTGTTTTTGGGTTCAAATCCGGGACACGCGGTGACAGTGCCTGGCACGGGCCAGGCATGATCTGCCCCCAACTTGAAGTACACCCTGTTGTACCCATTACCTTGACAATCCTCTCGCGCGCCGGTAGGCTTAACAGCCAAACATTTTCTCTTTCCCATCCAGATCAAAGGCATCAAACATGACAGATCAATGGATCAAAGTCGCGATTATCGGCACGGGCGGCATTGCCCGCTCGCACGTCGCCGCCACCCAGCACGAACAGGACCGTGTTCACCTGGCCGCCGCCGTAGACATCGACGCCGACCGCGTCAAAGCCTTCGCCGACGCCCACGCCATCCCCCACACCTATACCGATGTGGCCGAGATGCTGGCAACCGAAACGCCCCGTCTCGTCATGATCGCCACGCCGCCGGGGACACACTGCGATCTCATTGTGCAGAGCCTGGAAGCAGGCGCCTGGGTGCTGTGCGAAAAGCCGCTGTGCGCGTCCCTGGCCGAAATGGATCGCATCGAGGATGCCGAACGGCGCACCGGCAACTATTGTAGCAGCGTCTTCCAGTGGCGCTTCGGCAGCGGTGGGCAGCACCTCAAGCAACTCATCGAATCCGGCGCGCTAGGACGCCCCCTCGTTGGCACCTGCAACACCACCTGGTATCGCACCCACGAATACTACGCCGTCCCCTGGCGCGGCAAGTGGGCTACCGAACTGGGCGGCTGCACAATGGGACACGGCATCCACGCCATGGACTTCTTCCTCTGGCTCTACGGTCAATGGGAAGAGGTGCGCGCTATGATGGGCACTCTTGATCGCAACATCGAAGTCGAAGACGTCTCCATGTGTATGGTGCGCTTCGCCAACGGCGCAATGGGCAACATCACCAACAGTGTTCTCTCCCCCCGCGAGGAATCGTACCTGCGCATGGACTTTGCCGGCGCCACCGTCGAGTTGACCCACCTCTACAGCTACCGCAACGAAAGCTGGCGCTTCAGCGGCCTGCCCGGCACAGACGTTTCTGCCGACGTGGCCCAGTGGCAAGCGCTGCCCGCCGAAATCCCGTCCTCCCACGCCGCTCAGTTGACCCACTACGTCGACGCCATGCAGCGAGGCGAGCGCCCGCCTGTCAGCGGACCCGACGTGCGCCCCATGATCGAATTCCTGGCCAGCCTCTACAAATCCGCCATCACCGGGCAGCCTGTCCGCCGCGGCGAGATCGTGGCAGGGGATCCGTTTTACCGGGCGATGAATGGTGCGTGAAACGACGACCGACGCCGGACGACGGATGACCGACGCCGACGCTGAGGACCGCGGACGACAGCCGCGACAATCGTCGTCCGTCGTCTGTGGTCCGTCGTCTCTTCACCAAATTCAGACCCGACACCGGAGAACAATCCCATGACCCCCACCATCGCATCCATCGACATCTTCCCCGTGCGCCTGCCCATGATCCGTTCTTTCAGCTTTGCCTCTGGATCGGCGGGGAAGGCGGGCGGCACCGCGCCGCATGTCTTCGTCAAGGTGACCGCAGACGACGGCGCTGTGGGTTGGGGCGAAGGACGTCCTGTCACCGGCTGGTCGTCGGAGACCTTTGAGACGATCACCGAGACGTTGCGCCGCTACCTGGCCCCGGCGCTCATCGGCGCGCCGCTTCTGGATCGTTGGGAACTGCACCGGCGCATGCAGCGTGTCCTCGGGCGCAACCCCAGCACAGGACAGCCCATCGCCCGCGCCGCACTGGACATGGCGATCCACGATCTATGCGCCCGTTCCGCCGCCATGAGCCTGCGCGCCTTCCTCGGCGGCAGCGACGAACGCCGCACCATGCAACTCAGCTACACCCTCACCGGCCATGACCGCTCCTCGATCCTCGCCGAGATGAACGAAGCCAAGCCACAGGGGTTCATCCACTTCAACTTCAAAGCCGCCGTCGCCCCCGAAACCGACATCGAAGTGGCCGAAACCGTCAAGGCCGAGATCCCGGCAGGCGGCTTTGTGTGGGCCGACGCCAACCAGGGCTTCCAACTCCACGCCGCCCGTAAAGTGGCCCGCGCCTTTGAGTCCATCGGCGTCGACGTGTTGGAGCAGCCGCTCCCCGCCGATCAGTTCCACCAGATGCAATCATTGCGCCAGAGTACGGCCATCCCCCTGGCCGTAGACGAAGCCACTGTCGGCTCCGCCGACTTCTTCCACTACGCTGCCGCTGGGTTGGTCGACTTCCTCGTCATCAAAGTCACGCGCAGCGGCGGCATCTGGCCCACGCTGCAACAGATCGCCATTGCCGAAGCCGCCGGCCTGCCCCTGCTTGTCAGCGGCCTCACCGACGGCTTCCTCACCAAAGTTGCCGTCTGCCAGACCGCCCTCGCTTTCGGCTTCAGCGGCCCCGCCGCCCTCAACGGCAGCCAATTTACCGACGAATCCATGATCTTCCCCCGCAAAGCCGAAATCGAACACGGCGGCGCCGTCCACCTGAACGATGATGCGGGGATTGGGGTGATGCCGGACGAAGACGCGTTGAAAGAGATGATTGGTGACTGGTGATTGGTGATTAGGCTTGGTAACGAGATGATGTGATGATGGCTCTAGTCTTGAGCCATCATCACATCATCACATCATCGTCCTGGAGACAACCCTCTGCCCCAATCACCACTCTCGGAGAAGACATGCCAATCTACACCCAATCCGTCACACCTTCCGATTCAATCTCTACCGCCGCTTCTCGCTTCGAGGACGAGGTGATCACCTGGATCCGCGTCTGCATGGATCGCTACGCCGATGCACCCGCCACCGCCGTCCACGATCAGGGGACCTACACCACCGCCTGGGAACCCATCGTACGTAGGACGGGTGACGCCGAGATCCTCGCCTTCCTCAAGACGGCACGCGACAGAATGCGCGATCACTACGTCTCCACCGGCCTGTGGCGACACGGCTATTGGAGGATGCAAGAGGCGCACCACGGCACCGAGCACTATGAACTCTTCCTCGGCATGCTCCTGCGTTTGGACCCTGCCGACGCCGAGACGCGCCGCCAGTTGATCGATGCCGCCGAGCACATGGGCAACTGGTCCGCCACCGCGCCGCCTTGGTTCAACGACAGAACCAACCGCTTCCACTCCTTTTTCTTCGGCACAGACGCCGTGCAGACCAACCCCGGTGACGACTTCAACCGCACCGATCACCTGCGCTGCGTCAACATCTGCCTGCTCGCCTACGACGCGTCCGCAGATCGCCGCTACCTCGATTTCGCCGTCCGTTACGCCGGCGCATGGGCCGATGCCATCGTCGACGCGCCGCGGTTGCCCATCGGCCTCACGCCCCACGGCGCGCTCTACCACATGGCTGACGCGCCCGAAGCCGTCTACCGCAAATTCGTGGGCGAAGCCTCACAGCCGCTCACCGACATCGACCGCGCCGAAAACTTCCTCGCCTCCGACGGTGTCAATACCTTCCTGCGCCTCTGGCACGAGACCGGCGACGTCCGCTTCCGCCGCGCCGCCGAACGCCTGCTCGACCCGCTCATCACCCAGATCACCGACCCCGACGCCGGCGTCGTCGCCGCCGCCGTACGCGACTACCGCCGCTGGACAGCCGATCCTCGCTACGACGCTGCCGTCCTGCACGTGCTGGAATCGGACCCCATCCGCCCCGTGCAGACACTCTCGCTCGACACCGACGCCCGCCCCAACGGACGCCCCGTCGGCGTAGGCAAACGCTCCGACATGCTCCACTGGCTCGAAGACGGCGCGCCGCGTCGCCACCACCCCGTCACCTTGGCCGTAGCCGCTGAAATTGGGGAAAGCGAAGACGTCGCCGTCCACGCACTCGATCTCGCCCGCGCCACCTTCGTCCTCGCCAGAAACCATCTACCCGACGGACGGGATCACGGCTGCGCCGCCCGTACCGTCAGCGCCGTAGCGCGGGGACACGGAAGAGAAAACCACGCGGGCGTTGTGACATCTGTGCTAGGCTCAATGATGATGAAGATGATGAGATGATGAAGATGACGAGATAATGCCAAAACCGTAGGTCACGCTACCAGCGTGACAAGCATGCTCGACGGAACCGCGTACACGAGAACGCGATTTCGCATCCAACGCCCTGCGGTTGGTAACCGCAGCTACGACAGACGAAGCGGCTCACACACATCGTAGGTCACGCTACCAGCGTGACAAGCATGCTCGACGAAACCGCGTACACGAGAACGCGATCTCGCATCCAACGGCCTGCGGTTGGTAACCGCAGCTACGACAGACGAAGCGGCTCACACACATCGTAGGTCACGCTACCAGCGTGACAAGCATGCTCAACGAAACCGCGTACACGAGAACGCGATCTCGCATCCAACGCCCTGCGGTTGGTAACCGCAGCTACGACAGACGAAGCGGCTCACACACATC
>WGMT01000029.1 GCA_016124945.1 bacterium
CGTCGCTGATGCCGTCGCCGTCGCTGTCGCCGGAGCCGGTAATGTCACTGCCGGAGCCGTCGCCGTTGCTGCTGTCCAGATGGTCGGGGATACCGTCGCCGTCGGCGTCGTCATCGTTCACGATACCGTCTGCGCCGCCTTCGTCAAGCGTCGGGATGCCGTCGCCGTCGTCGTCGGCGTCCAGGTGATCGGGAATGCCGTCGCCGTCGGTGTCGCGGTTGTTGGGTTCTAACATGTCGGGCAGACCGTCGCCGTCGCTGTCGTTCAAAGCGGGGCTGTTGGCGTCGCCGAAGCCGTTGAGACCATCGACGCTGTCGGCGATACCGTCACCGTCGCTGTCGCCGCCATTGGTGTCGTTGACGTTGATAACGCCGTCGCCGTTGGTGTCTGCTGCACCGTTGCCGCCTTCGACCACATCGGGAATACCGTCGTTGTCGCTGTCGAGGTCGCTGTGATCGGGCGTGCCATCGCGGTCGCTGTCCATGAGCGCAGTGGCCGGGTTGTCGATGATGCCGTCGTTGTTGGCGTCGACGCCGTCGGCGCGACCGTCGCCGTTGGCGTCGGTGAGGCCGCCCGCTTCGATGACGTCGTTGATGCCGTCGTTGTCGCTGTCGAGGTCGAAGCGGTTGGGGATGCCGTCGCCGTCAGTGTCACCGCCGCCGACGCTGTCTTCGATGGCGTCAGGGATGCCGTCGCCGTCGTTGTCCAGGTCGTCGACGTTGGGTACCCCATCGCCGTCAAAGTCGCAGGGCGTGAGCACCATGAAGTCGTCTAGCGCCACATCGGAACCGTTGCCACCGCCTGTTGAGTTGTTGATCAACTCAAGCGTTGTGACCCCGGATGAATTTGAAGTGAAGCTGATGGTGTAGTTTTGCCAGGTGGTGTTATTGGTGATGGTTAAGGTGTCTACCACCACGCCATTGATGCGGATGCCCAAGCGCCCTACCGAATCGGCTGTGCCGATGAAGGGACCTGCCCACCAGAACGAGAATTCGTGTTGAACATTGGGGGTTAGGGCGAAGGTATCGGTGAACATCGGTGTGCCACGGTCGGGTATTCCTATATCAAAGTAGGCAAAGTAGCCGTTGCCTGGATCCGTCCGTTCTTGAAGAGAGCTGAAGACTTTGACCGCAAAATCTACAGAATCGGTGTTCTTGATCAGGGCATAGGTGCCACCCAGTGATGTACCCGCCCGATAGGGGTAGCTCGTTTGGGCGCTTGATAATGCAGGGCCAAAGGCGGCCGCACCCGATCCAAACGTTCCGCCGTTGGTTCCAGGGGTAACGATATCCATTGTGCAAGCAACAAATTCACCCAACGGTGTGATTGGCGCCGGCAGCCCGCCAAAGCGTGCATCATCGTTGTCGACACTGTCGGCGATACCATCGAGATCGGCGTCGCTGCTGTTGTCGATGCGTCCGTCGTTGTTGGTGTCCAGATCGCCCCTGCCGACTTCGTCGATATCGAGGATGTTATCGCCATCGCTATCCGTGTCGATGTAGTTAGGCGTGGCGTCAGCGTCGGTGTCAAGGGGCGCCAGGTCATTGGCATCTCCCCAGGATTGGCTGCCATCCACCACAGACATGATGCCGTCGCCGTCGGTATCGGTGACGCTGTTGTCGGCGATACTCAGGAACCCATCATTATTAGTGTCGTAGCCTCCATACCCGTTCTCAAACAGGTCGGAAACGCTGTCGTTGTCGCTGTCGAGGTCGCGGTAGTTGGGGATGCCGTCACCGTCGGTGTCGACTGGTGTCAGCCCGGCAGGCACTGGGCGTCCACTGCTGTCGGGGGTGCCGTCGGCCCGGCCGTCGCGATTGGCATCGACGCCGCCGGCTTCGATCACATCGTTGATGCCGTCGTTGTCGCTGTCTAGATCGAGATAGTCGGGGATGCCGTCGCCGTCGGTGTCGGTGGGGGCAGGCTTGTTGGCATCACCAAAGCCGTTGAGACCATCGACAGAATCAGGGATACCGTCAAGGCCGACGGTGCCATCGCAACGGCCATCGCTGTTTGCGTCTATACAACCGCTGTCGGCTTCCACAAGGTCGAAGACACCGTCGTTGTCGCTGTCCACGTCGCGGTAGTTGCGCAGGCCGTCCCCGTCGCTGTCCGGTACAGGCAGGGGCGTACCGCTCAGGGCGGGTTCGAGGCTGTCCAGGCGGCCATTGAAATTGGCATCTGACAGTATTTCGGTGATGCCGACAGCGTTGGCATTGGGCGCATGGGTGCCCAGCACAACTGCATTGGTATTGTTGATAAAGTCTTGCAGGGTCGGGTATTCGGACGTCTGCCCGAGTTCGTTGGTGACAACAATCTTGCGATTGTGGGTGAAGACGTCTCGGTCGTTGCTATACGCAGCAACTTGACCTACCTGGCTGAGCGTACCACTAACAAAGCGGGAGATGCTGGTGGCACTGAAAATCGTGCCGTCATCTGCGATCAGGTAGATGACGTTGTTGAATACAAAGACACCTACGTCGTTGACGAAACCCGGTTGGTGCCCAAGGATATGGCCATGGGTGTTTGTAACCAAATTGTTCAACGATGCGTACTCGACGACGTCGCCTGTGCCGGTAACCCGGTAATACTTGCCCTGGTAGCCAAACAAGGCTCGGTCCGTCCCATAGCTACCGAACTGGCCGAGGGTAGTGCTTGTTCCACTTCCAGTGGCGTAGCCGCTTAACGACGCCCACTCAATGAGCGTGCCACCAGAGGTAAAGTGCAGGATGCGCTCGTTCGCATCTGGGAATGCATCGCCATCGGCATCGGTTCCCCCAGCTTCGACAACATCGTTGATGCCATCGTTGTCGCTGTCTAGATCCAGATAGTCGGGGAAGCCGTCGGCGTCGGTATCGATGGGGTTGTTCCGGTTCGGCCCGATTTCCACACTGTCGAGGATGCCGTCGCCGTCGCTGTCGAGATCGATCCCATCGGGTACGCCGTCGCCGTCTGTGTCCCGTGCAGTGACGCAGCCGATGCCGGTGGTGATCGCGTTGGTTTCACCCGTGAGAAGATTCGACACGTTGCTATGGATGAACGAGGTTGCGAAGCTGCCTGTGCCGTTGTTCAACCAGACGAAGAAACCACTTTGTGCAGGCGTTGAGCCGGTCCAGATGTAGTCGGCGGCACCGTCTCCATTTAGATCCTGGAAGAAGGAGTGTTCATTGATGTTGATGTCGGCGAAGAAAAAGGCATTGTTGCCTGGCGCAACAAAACCGGTGGTCGATTGGGCCACAAGTCTTCCATCTCCGCCGATGGGGCCGAAAGTGCCGTTGCCGTTGTTTTTGAAGACGAGGATCTGCTTGTGGCCGTTCAGCCCCGTGGCGTGGACATAGTCGAGATCGCCGTCGCCATCTGCATCGACCAATTGCGAATATTCATCATCGCCAACACCATTTGAAGAGGACCCGCCGTTGCTCTGCTGCAGAAGTGCATTGAAGTAGACATTCGCCTCAAATGTACCGTCGCCGACGCCGCTCCAGATGTAGATGCGACTGGTACCCTCACTGTCTCCAGTACCTACGAGATCAGCAACACCGTCGCCGGTGACATCGCCCATCATGAAATACTCAATGAGCGCTCGACCACTGGTAAAGTACCCCACCGGATCGTTCAAGGTCGATGTGATTCGGGTGGTGGCAAATGTACCGTTGCCATTGCCGAAGTAGACATGAACCTTGTTGTCGCTGCCTGAGAAGATGTAATCGAGGTTGCCGTCGCCATTCGTATCGGCAAACCAGCTTTGCTCGCCGTTGGTCACACCGGCAAAACCGGCGGTGGGGTCGGTGCTGGTTTGCATATTGGTGGTGCTAATCGGCGTGATTTGGAAGCTGCCGTTCCCCAAATTGGGGTAGACAAAGATACTGTGGCCGTCTTCCGTGACATGGACCAGGTCGCTCAATCCGTCGCGGGTGACGTCGGCGTAGGTGGTGAATTGAATGTTGTTTGTGCCGAAAACCTGTGTGCCGGTACCGTTGCGGGAGAAGCCGGTGGTTGTCACAGGCGCCAGGTGGAACGTCCCGTCTCCGTTCGATATCCACGCTCGAGCAAAGTTACCATGGTCATTGCCGCTAATAATGGCGACATTGGCGCAGGACGATGGTGGCGTCGATGCAAACGCTGTAGAGACGAAGGCCACGTTCATAACCCCTACAATCATTAGTAGAGCCAGTAGCCAAAGCAGCATTCGTTTGATTGCGTTACGATAGGCCCAATGAGTGTGGCCAAGAAAATCTAATTTTGACATGTTTGACACCTTTTCACACAGTGTGTTCTTTGTACAGAGTATTATTTGTACACAAAGCGATAGAAGCATAGCGAGAAGCAAGACAAGAGACTGAATCCCTCACACGATGGCACTCCTTACTGTTGATCCTGAAACTTCAGAGCGCAGAAGCAGGTTGCATCCACACAGACTATTGAACGAACTGAAGAAATCCTCGATACTTCAACCCCAAAACTTGCCGATACCACCCTGAATTGATTCGGCTTCTACTGAATTTCTCAAGATTCTAAGCGACCAACGTTACACGCAGGGAGCAAAACCGTGAAAATAAAGACGCAATACCGTGACGACATGCTGTCAGTTTGCTGAATGCAGTCGTTTTTTCAAGGAAAACAAGGAGAAGTTACAGTAACCGGCCCTGTTCTTGACCACTATTAACCCGTACCATTAGTATGAAATGGAATGGGCTGTAACTCCTGTTGCCACATAACGTTGCCGATTTCCACAACTTCACACATGCCATGCTAACCATTAAAACACTGGGTAAATTTGATATTCTGCTGAACGGCACATCTCTGCTCAACGGCACAGACATCAGACGGGGCCTGTTTCTCATCTACCTGTGGGAAAAGCAGACGCCGCAGCCGCGCTATGAAGTCGCACGGCTGTTGTGGCCCTGGGGGGATCACAATGGAGCACTGGTCAACCTGCGGGCGTTTCTGCTACGCTTACGCAAAGAAGGGCTGGACAACTATCTCGATGCCGACCGGAACACGGTGATGTTGATCAACCGGGAGAACATCGAATATGACGCAGCCAAAGTGCGCGCCCTTACTCAAAAGCCTGCTCAGGCTGAGATATCCGAACTGGCCACTGCAGCCGATCTCCATCACGGCGCTTTCCTCGAAAGTGTGATACTGGACGAGTATCCAGAGTTAGACGAGTGGGTCGGTACAGTGCGCGCAGAGATCGAAGTCCGCATCGTTCAAGCACTTTCGGTGCTTGTAGCGCAGGGCATTGCGTCCGGCTATGCAGAGATGATCCTGGGTTATGCGGAGAAGTTGGTGGCTCTGACGCCGTACGAAGACGACAGCCAGGAGCTGTATCTGCTTGGGTTGGCCAAATCCGGGCGAATTTCAGAGATGCTCGACCATTTCCACCATTACAGGCGGCGCTTGAAAGAGGAGGTGAATGATCAGCCCGGGCAGAAGCTGATCGATCTGGTGGAGCGGCTGAAGGCTCCCCAAGTTCACCCGGCAGCAAGCCAAATCGCCGATGGTTTGGCCAGAGCCGAAGAGGTGTTAAGCGCAGAAGACGCAATTGGCAGTGGCCGTTTCTTCCCACACATCGAACACCCGGTGATTGGCCGCGAAGAAGAAACAAGGCAATTGCTGTCAAAGTTGGACGGGAGAAATCGCCTGCTTTCCATTGTCGGTATTGGCGGCACCGGCAAAACATTCTTTGTACGATGTCAACACAAACAATTGCAGGTGCGCTTCGACAACGCTATCTACCATGTGGACCTGCGTAGTGCTGCGGCGCATACCGAGCAGGCAGCAAACATGCTGCTGTTGGCCATTTCCGATGCCTTAAATTTGACGATACAGCCAGGTATACCGATCTTCGAGCAGGTGGCAGCCATACTACGACAGTCAAAGTGCTGTCTCATCCTCGACAACTTCGAAACTGTGCAGTCGGCCGCGCTGCTGGTGCTGGAACTGCTCAAATCAGCGCCGAAGTTGACCGTCCTGGTGACGAGCCGCGAACGATTGAATTTGTCGATGGAATCGATCATCAGCTTAGGTGGGTTAAGCCAGCAAGGCCAACAGGCAAGCACTGAACAAACCGCCACCCCAGAAACACCGGGCATCTCCTCTTCTGAAACAGAGAACGCAGCGGTACGTTACTTTTTGCAGTGTGCGCAGCGCCAGGATATCCACTACACGATTGATGACGAAAAGCGCCGGTGGATTGAACAGATTTGCCGCCAAGTGGGGGCACTGCCGCTGGCCATTGAGTTAACGGCCATGCAGTTGCTTTTCTACAGTTTACAAGAACTGGCTGCACAGGTCAGCGTGAATCAGTCGCTGTTAACAACTGATATCGGCGATCTCCCAGACGATCACTATAGTGTTTGGGCGGTGCTCGAAAGCATGTGGCAGACGTTAAACGGTGATGAACGCCGCGTGCTTGCTGAGTTAAGTGTCTTTGCCGGCGCCTTCCATCGCGATGCCATGATGGGCGTAAGCCCGGCTGAACGTAGCACATATACACGTTTAATCAACGCATCGCTCCTTCGTACAGAAGAACCTGCATGGTTCTCACTGCATCCATTGGTTAAGCAATATGCGGCGCGCCAGTTAAAGTCCGGAACTGTGTACGAACGTCACGCTCGCTACTTCCTCAATTTGTTCAATGGCGGGTTGCGTATACTCCAGGAATTGGTTGCACAGGAGCTTTCGATCCCCCCTCTGGTTCTGCGATACCAAGCAGATGTCATGTCGGCGTGGAATTGGGCGATGAACCATACTGCCTGGAATCTGCTCGACCACGCCCTGTTGGCTTTCACCGAGTATTTATCTTTATCTCGTCAACGAGAAGAGTCGATTCGCCAGATGAGCGAGTTGTTGGCCAAACTCCCCGAAGCCGAAGAGCGCGACCAACAATTACAGCGTCTCGCCGGCCGTGCAGCGTTCAGGCTCGCTTCAAGCCAGCCCAGCAACGTAACGTTCTGGTTTGAGTCTAGCCTTGCCTCGCTCAAGGCAGCCGGCGATCCTTGGGATATTGCAGCCACAGCCCTGGCTTATGCAGAACAAGTACTCGGGGGAAACCGAATAACGAATTGGGGGCAGGTTGAATCTCTCTTGGCGCTAGCGGGCGAGTTGATCGAACAACACCAGTTGGAACCGTTACAATTTGCACTTGATTTCGTGGCGTGCGCGTACTTCCTTCGCGAGGGAGAGTGGGCGAAGTTAGATGAGATGCATAAGGCCGTTCTAAAGCGCATGGCGCGCCCCAGCTTTATGTTTGTCATTTCACACAATATGCTGTATTCGGTTTTCCTAGACAATTGGCAACAGCTTGCTCAACTGATTACACGTACCGAGACCGACAACAGTGATACACTGGCAATGCCGCATACAAAGCATTGGGCGGCCCATTATCAGGCGAACGCCATGGCCCAATCCGGAGAGATAACGGCGGCAATTCAGCAGCGGCAATCTATCTTGAGTGACTATGCAAAAGTAAACACCCAGTTTATGCTGCCAATGGCCTACGGCGAACTGACGTTGTGGCACTATAGAGTAGGAGACCTTGTTGCAGCACAGGAAACCGCACAGGAAGCACTTTTGCATGCCGGCCAGAAGCTAAATAGCCTGGCCACCGCCTTCGGGCAGCTTTTTGTAGCTGCGTTCCACTATCTCAGTGGGGATACGGCCAAGGTCGGCCCGCTGTTGCACAACGTCTTGGCGCTTGGACAAGAGCTCCATCACACCACCATGATCTTTAGCCCACTCTATTACCTGGCCCAGATCCACGCCGACAAACTCCCCGCCGAGCTTGTGCAGCGCATCCTCAAGATCGGCGCCGTATCGCCGGCCATGCACTTTGTGTTACGTCCTCTTGCGCGCCGGCACCTTGCCGCGCAAGGAATCGTCCTTGCGGATGCGGAACGCGAATCCCTTTGGGCAACCGACATGACGACGGTTCAATCACTAACACAAGACGTCATGAAGGTGGTGCCCTAACTTTGTCAACCTCTCCCACTCCCTCCACAGATTCTATGCTAACCATCAAAACCCTTGGTGACTTTGACATACTGCTGAACGGCGTCTCTCAACTAAGCAGCACAGACGTCAGACGGGGGTTGCTTTTCGTCTACTTGTGGGAAAAGCAGACGCCGCAGCCACGTCACGAAATCGCCCACCTGCTCTGGCCATGGAGCGATCACAACACTGCACTCGTCAACTTGCGGGCCTTTCTGCTGCGCTTGCGCCGAGAGGGGCTGGGCGATTATCTCGATGCCGAACGCAACACGGTAACGTTGGTCAATTGCGACAAGATCGACTATGACGCTGCCCACGTGCGCTCCCTCACCGTCAAACTGGACCAGTTTGAATTGTCTGACCTGATCGCTGCGGCAGATCGCCATCGCGGCACCTTCCTTGAAAATGTGGTGCTGGATGAATATCCAGAGTTAGACGAATGGGTAGGCACCATACGTGCAGAGATAGAGATCCGCATCGTGCAGATACTTTCGGTTCTTGTGATGCGGGGCCTTAATTCAGAACGTGCAGAGAAGATCCTGGGCTATGCAGAAAAATTGGCGGCATTGACACCCTACGAAGACGATAGCCAGGAGCTTTATCTACTTACACTGGCCAAAGCCGGGCACGTTTCGAAGATGCTCAACCACTTTCATCACTACAAGCGCATTTTAAGAGAGGAGATGAATGTTGATCAGCCCGGGCAGAAACTGATCGATCTGGTGGAACGGCTGAAGGCACCGCAGATCCATCCGTTGGCAACCCAAATCGCAAACGTTCTGACCAAAGACGACGAGGATCGGACAGCACAAGAAGTAAGCGGTGACACCTCTTACTTCCCCCACATCGAACACCCGATGATTGGCCGTGAAGTGGAAACAAATCACTTACTGTCGTTGTTGGACAGGGAGCACCGCCTCATCACAGTCGTGGGCATTGGTGGAACAGGCAAGACTTTTTTTGTGCGCAGTCAGTACCAGCAATTGCATACGCGCTTTGGCAACGCCATCTACTATGTGGATCTACGTAGCGCTACAACCCAGGCGCAGCAGACAACCCAAATGCTGCTTCTGGCCATTTCCAACAGCTTGCACCTGAAAATACAGCCCGGCATCCCCCTCTTTAAACAGGTGGCGGCTGTGCTAAAACAGTCAAAATGCTGCCTGATTCTCGACAACTTCGAAACCGTGCAGTCGGCGTCACAGCTTGTATTGGATCTGCTTACGGCGGCGGCGCAGTCGACTATCCTAGTGACGAGCCGTGAGCGGCTTGGCGTGTCGATAGAATCAGTGATTGGGCTGGGTGGCTTAAGTCGGCAGACAGGCGCGACCGACACAGCACAAGCATCAGAAGTTGAAACCGTTTCGGGCGGCGAAAGTGCCGCGGTGCGCTATTTTCTGCAATGTGCACAGCGGCAAGACATCCGTTACACGATCGACGATGAAAAGCGCTTGTGGATAGAGACGATCTGCCGTCAGGTAGAGGCGCTGCCGCTGGCCATTGAATTAACAGCCATGCAATTGCCCTTCCACAGCCTGCAAGAGTTGGCTAAGCAGATTGGCCTCAATCAAGCCGTTTTGACAAGCGATATTGGGGAGCTTCCTGGCGATCACTACAGCGTCTGGGCCGTGCTCGAAAGCATGTGGCAGACGTTGGACGACGATGAGCAGCGTGTACTGGCCGAATTAAGTGTCTTTGCCGGCCCCTTCCACCGAGAGGTGATGATGACCGTGGCATCCGCACCACGTAAAGTCTACGTCCGCTTGATCAACTCGTCGCTCTTACGCATGGAAGAACCTGCCTGGTTCTCGCTGCATCCGTTGGTCAAGCAATATGCAGCCCATCGGTTGACATCCGACACTGTACACGAACGTCACGCTCGTTACTTCCTCAACTTGTTCGATGGCGGATTGCGTATACGTCAGGAGTTGGTTGAGCAAGAGCTTTCGACGCCCCCCCTGGTTATGCGATATCAAGCGGATGTTATGTCGGCGTGGACCTGGGCTATCAACCATGCAGCCTGGGATCTGTTGGACCACGCCCTGTTGAGTTTTACACAGTATTTGAATTTATCTCGTCAAAACGAAGAGTTGATTCACCAGATGAACGAGTTGTTGGCCAAACTCCCTATCGTGGAAGAGCGCGACCAACGATTACATCGCCTCGCCGGCCGCGCAGCTTACAGGCTTGCGTCAAGACAGCCCAGCGGCGTAAATCTCTGGTTTGAGGGTAGTCTCGCCTCGCTTAAAGCAGCCGGCGATCCCTGGGATATTGCTGCCACAGCGCTGGGTTATGTGGGGCAAATACTAGGGGGAAACCGAATAACGAATTGGATACAGGTTGAACCTCTGTTGTCGCTAGCCGGCGAGTTGATCGAAAAACACCAGTTGAAACCCTTGCAAGTTGCACTTGATTTCGTGGCGTGCGCGTACTTCCTTCACAAGGGAGACTGGGCAAACCTACGTGAAAGGCACAAGGCACTTCTGGAGCGCATGGTACGCCCCACCTTTTTGTTTGCCCAATCAGGACATATGCTGTTTGCCGCTTTCGTAGACAATTGGCAGTTGATTGGGTGGTTGATTGATCGTAGTGAGATTGACAACAAAGATACATTGGCACTGGCAGACGCAAAACAGTGGGCAGCACACTATCAAGGCAGCGCCATCGCCCAATCGGGCGACATACCATGCGCAATTCAACAGCGACAGTCCGTCTTGAGTGGTTATAACAAGGTTAGCATCCAGTTTATGTTGCCAATGGTGTATGGCGAGTTGGCGTTGTGGCAGTACAGTACCGGCGATCTCACTGCCGCACAGAACGCTGCCCAGGGAGCGCTTTTGCACGCCGGCCAGAAGCAAAATAGCCTGGCCACCGCCTTCGGGCAGCTTTTTGTGGCTGCGTTCCACTATCTCAGTGGAGACATTACCAAGGCCGGCCCGCTGTTGCATGACGTCTTGGCGACTGGTCAACAGCTCCATCACACAACCATGATCTTTAGCCCACTTTATTATCTTACCCTGATCCACGCCGACCAGATCCCCGCCGAGCTTGTCCAGCGCATTCTCAAGATCGGCGCGGTGTCACCGGCCATGCACTTTGTGTTGCGTCCACCGGCACGAAGCTATGTAGACCAACAGAATATTGAGATCATAGCCGAAGAATGGGACGATTTGTGGGCAACAAACCTGACCGTGGTGGAATTGTTGGTAAAAGAGGTAATGGAATGCCTCAGTGATTGAGGAAACTCATCAGGAGTAGGTACGCGCCTCTCACATTTTGACTCAAATCAACTTGATTCTTAGTACACATAAGCCAAACGAACCCAAAATATCGATTTAAATTGCCCATTGTCTCAATACAAGCGAGACTGTATACTGTCTGCGTAAATCAGTTGTAACTATACGGTCACCGGTGTGACGCACTGGTTGAAACCCGATACGAATGCCAAGTATCCTCCTGGTCAGTGCGTCGCACCTGTGTAGTCACCATAATTCTATTTTTACTTTCGTATGCTAACTATCAAAACACTAGGCCAACTAGATATCCTTCTCGACGGCGAATCTCACTTTGATCGCATCGGCATCAAAGGCGCACTCCTACTGATCTACCTGGTCGAAGAAAAGACACACAAAGAGATTCCATACCTCGCCCATCTCCTCTGGCCGACAATTGATCCAGATGTAGCAAATTTAAGGCTACGTTCTCTCCTTACGCGTATGCGCAAAGAAGGTTTTGAACGCTACCTCGATTTTACAGGGGTGCATGTTCGACCCACGCCGACAGGTATTGATTACGACGCAGATCGTCTACGCCGGTTGACTGAAGATCTGGAACACGCTGATCCCGATACCCTGATGATGGCAGCGAACCTGTATGTAGGGCCATTTTTACAGCGTACACCGCTGGACGACTACCTATCACTGGCTGCATGGGCGCACGAGATTACAACCGAATTAAGGCAACGGGCCACAGCGGCATTTGCCCTCTTGGTGCAGCAGATGATGGCAGAAGGCAGTGTTGACGGTGGCCTGGATCAAGCGGCTCATCTTGCAACGCTCCACCCATACGACGATGCCAGCCAGAGCATTTATATTTTCTCTCTGGTCACAGCCGAGCATCCACAAGCAGCACTGAATCATTATCAAAATTATCGACGCCACTTGCGCGAAGACAGAGGGATCACCCGTGTCGACCCGTTGCTAAGTGAGCTCATTTCCCAAATTGAATCACTTGTGAATACAGAGCAGCACAGCGCAGCGCCTGATGAAGATTATTGTACAAATCAAAACTACACACCGAAGAGCGACAGCGAATTTGGCACAAGAGTGAAAAAACTCTATTCCCTTCAGCAAGAACAGCCGCTCCATACACCTCAAATCCTGTTCGGGAGACAATCTGAAACTGAACAGCTTAATCAATATCTCGACGAAGGTCACCGCCTGATCTCAGTGATCGGGTTGGGCGGCACCGGCAAGACCTTCTTCGTGCGTAGCCACATGAAGACGCTAAAGGAGCGCTTTAACAACAACGTCTATTTCGTTGACTTGCGCAGCGCAGAAAGCAGTGTTGAGTTGGCGGAAGATGCTGTTCTGCGCGCAGTAAGGGCTTCCTTGGCCCTCCCTTTGCCGGCAAAAGAGACCATCTTCAGCCAGATTGTACACAAGTTACAAGTTACTCCCCACTGCCTTATCCTCGACAATTTCGAAACTGTCATCGATGCAGCAATGTTGCTGATTCACTTCATCCAGGCAGTTCCGCACCTAACCATCATTGTCACCACGCGAACGGCGCTTTACCTTTCCAATGAAAGTCGGCTCCACCTGGCCGGCCTTGCCGTTGAAGACAGACGACTTAGACCCAGAGGCGCTGATGGTGTAGACAGCGAAGCAATGGGTTTTTTCGTCTACTGTGTACGACGTTTTCGACCGGATTTCACGCCTGACGCCATGAATATGCAAGATATTCGTGCCATTTGCCGCTTGGTTGCAGGTGTACCCCTCGCCATCGAACTGGCAACGCTTCAGATGGACGTTTTCAGCCTACCAGAATTACGTGCCCGCCTTGGACAAGACATTGGTTTCCTTACCAGCGGCACAGACAATCTCCCCGGCAATCACCATAGCATGAAGGCCCTGCTTGATGGCATGTGGCAGTCGCTCAATAATCAAGAACAACAGACGCTGGCCATGCTCAGTGTCTTTGCAAACAGTTGGCATCGCGACGCCATGCAAGATGTAGCGGCAACGCCCCGGTCCGTATTCAACTCACTCCTCAACACAGCAATGTTACAAGTGGACGAGCCATCTTGGTTTTCGATGCACCCACTGATTAAGCAATATGCAGCCAAACGCCTGCACAGCGACTTCAACGCCGAGGAGGCATCGCGCCGACATGCCTTTCACTTTTTAAATCTGCTTGATCTGGGTGAACAGCCTCTTGATTGGGCCAAGTGTCACAACCCCAGCGTGCTCAAGATGTTGCAACAGCGCATTTACGATCTGGAAATATCATGGCAGTGGGCGATTGTGCACAATGAATGGTCTTTGCTGACCAAGGCGATTGTTAGCTTTACACACCTGCACATTTTATCCGGCCACTCTCAAAGTGGCAGACGGTTGCTCTCTGAATTGCTAAACGGATTGCCTGCCGAATCAGAGCGGACACCGCAGCAAATCCAGTTGGCCGGCCGTGCAGCTCTTTTCCTCAGCTATCTAGGAATTTTACAAGGGGACATCAACGCATCGAAGCCTTGGGCAGAACCGGCCCTGGCATGGCTTGATGCGGCAGGCACAGCCTATGATCAGGCAGTTGTGCGCTTTCATTTTTTATGGCGGGCACTGCAGTTCGCCGAGGAGATGGATTTTGCCTTTAGCATGGTGCCTAAGGCCCTCGAATTGACCACGGAGCATGGGTATGTCCTGCTCAAGAGTCGAATTCTGCTCATGACAGCACTGATCCAACACATGCCCGCAGGAGAATGGGCAAAAGCTGAGGCAAACGCGCGCGAAGCATTGACGGCGATAGTCGAAGCCCCACCCTTTATCAAAGATATTCTGGTAAACGCAGCCAGTATCTTTTGCTCCTGCCTTTACATGAGAGATGCCGCGCTCTTACTTGACAATTCGTCAGAGCTCATCTTATCGGAACCTAAAAACGAACCAGTACAGTATTACGATACAGGTACGATATTGAGCCGCTACTTACATGCAACCTTGCTTGCAGATCGTGGCGCCCTTCATGCCGCAGCAGACCAAATGATCGAGACGCTACCACTTTATCTTGACTACTACGTTGGGCAAGCATCTCTTGCTTATGGCTTTCTAGCGCTCTGTCAGGCACGCTTAGGTGATTTGCCCGTTGCGATTGAGACCGCACGAACCGGCTTAAAGCACAGCGAAACCTTAGGAGGACGCTATTTCATCGGCTACGCCAAATTACGATTGGCCGAAGTGTTGACCCTCTCAGGAAAAGGCAACGAGGCAATCCCGCACCTGCAGGCTGCACTGTCTGTTGGCTTTGAGATTGGAGAAACCACCCTCGTTTTTTCCTCGCTTTATGGGATCGCCCTGCTTCACAAGGATACCCTGCCACGTGATCTTTACGAACGCATTTTGAAAATTGGGGTGGCTAGCCCGGCCATGTACCACGAAATGCACCCAATTACGCGAGCGTTCTTGCACACCGAAGGGATTGTCCTCACAGAAGAGGAGCGTCTCGATCTCTACAGGACCGATCTTACGGCAGCAAAAGAACTGATGACACTCATGACAAAGGTGGATGTAATAGCCAAGGCACCTCTTGGCAATTCAGAGACAATCTAGCTAGCCTACGTTGGCTTTCTCATTGCAAAAACTTAAAAGCCATATAAAAAAGCAGACAAAGCCAGCAACAACTCACCAAGCCACCACAAATAACTTACAAGAATCATAAAAACACTTACTCACTAGCCAAAATTGTCCATACACGCAGCCGCATATACGGTGTAATTTAAGGGCAGGTAACACTTGCATTTCATTACACACGAGGCATAGATTATGTTGGCTGTGCGCACGCTTGGTAGATTCGATATCCAGATCGGCGGCGTTTCCCTCTTAGAAAGTGCAGATTTCAAACGAGGGCTACTCCTGATCTACTTACTCGAAAAAGGCATACCCCAAAGCCGCGCCGAAGTTGCTCGTTTGCTATGGCCCGATTCCGACGACGCAGCGACTCTTGGCAACTTACGTTCTTTGCTGTTACGAATGCGACGTGATGGAATCGACGACTATCTCCAAGTAGATCGCACCACCATTTCTATACGCAACCATGCAGCCATCGACTATGATGTGGCCCGCTGGCGGCAGCTCACCACCCCTCTTGAACAGGCATCATTTACCGATTTGCTGACCGCAGCCGAACTCTATCAGGGCGATTTCTTGGTTATCGACGCGCTGGATAGCTATCCACTACTTGATGAATGGGTAGTGTCGCTCCGTACCGAAATCGAGGTGCAGGCAGCGAGCGCGCTCTCCGTCCTGCTAAAGCGCGGCATTGAGTTGCATGAATTTGAGGCGATATTACCCCACGCCCGTAGACTCAGCACAATTGCGCCCTATAGTAGCGATGCACAGTGTCTTTTGTTGCAGATTATGGTGGGCACAAATCAGCTTGCAGAAGCCTTACAAGAATTTCATGAGTACAAGCGCCGACTGCAAGAAGATATTGGGATCAGCGAAATCGATCCCAAACTAGCTTCTACAGTAAGCTACTTAATGTCACCACAGCGGGCATTGGTAGAGACGACGGCTCGTCCGTTGCCATCTTCTATGCCAAAAGAACCGGCAATCCATCAAGTCGACAAGACACCAGTCAACGCGCTTCTCCCCTACCTAACTACGCCGCTCATCGGGCGCAAAACTGAAGTAGAAGTGATAAAACAATTATTACATAAACAACATCGGTTGATTTCTGTAGTCGGCATGGGTGGTATCGGCAAAAGCCATATTATTCGCAGTATGCTTCCTTTCTTACAGGATCGTTTTGGGGCAAAGCTACACTTTGTCGATCTAGAGCCGGTTGACGCTCTCCACCTAAATCTAGCTGATCAACTCCTACGCGCAATCGCAATGGAACAAAAGTTGACACTAAAGACAGAGCAGCCTTTGTTCGAGCAGGTTACTTCTACATTTAGTGAAGGTGTACACTGCCTTGTTCTAGACAACCTGGAAGTCACACCGGCTACAACTAGAATCGTCGAAGTGCTTCTGCAAAATTCACCACAATTGCACATCATTGCCACGTCACGTGTAAGCCTTCATCTACGCAGTGAACAGAACATCGTGGTGCCGGGCCTGTCGGTGAGGACAACAGCCACAGATGACGAGCAGCCGGAGATGAGCGAGGCAGCACGTCTCTTTGTCGAACACATGCAGAATACCAGGCTGGGCTTTGACCTAACCGAAAGGGATCGACACTGTATCGATTCCATTTGCCAACAGGTCGGGGGGCTCCCGCTGGCGATCAAGCTCGCCGCAGAACAGAGCAACTACTATGAGCTAGAAGAAGTGGCCGAAATCGTTTTTCACGATAACAACCTGCTCGCTTCGGAATTCAGCGATAGCAGAGAGACACATCAGAGTATCAACGAAATACTCAAAAATATGTGGACCCATCTCGGCGAAGAGGAACGCAGCGCCATCAAAGCGGCAGCCCTCTTTCAAGGCGATTGGCATCATGATGCGTTACAAGCCATTGTATCAACGCCACGAGCAATCTACATGAAGTTGGTGAGTACGTCGATCTTAGATTCCAAATATTCAGGGTGGTTTTCGCTACACCCATTGGTGAAACGCTTTGTGCTGTCCCACTTGAGCGGACAGTACCCGGCCGAGATGACAAAACAGTATATCACCTACTATTTAGGGCTGCTCAACCTGGGCGAGCACCTTCTCGAACCGGTGTCGATCATCGCGCCAGAGACACTTAACGTCCTACAGAGACAACAAAGCGATGTATTTAATGCGTGGCGCCAGGCAGTAGGTTGTCGAGCATGGGATCTGCTCCGAGCAGCCATTATCAGCATGGGGCACTACGTCGAAATTACGAAACAGTACGCCGAAGGCATTGATCTGTTACAATTGATACTTGATCACCTGCCCGCCGCCTCACTAATGACAACGTCACAGCAGCACCTGGCGGCCCAAACAGCATTTTTCATCGGCATACTCAATACCAAAGCAAACCGAACGGCCCCCGTTGAATCCTTACACATAGAGGCTATCGGCTGGATTGCGCAGGTAGGCACCCCGCACGAGATTGCTATCGTTCATCGTCACGCCGCCATGCTCCTGCCCAATGCCGCAATGCCGCCGCAGCTCAAGCTACTGCCGTACACGCGAGAAGCAGTCAAACAATCCGCTTACACATAAGCGGCAGCCTGCTCACTAACAGTTAAAATCTCGATGATCAAAAAAGGGGACTACGCAGTGGCGTAGTCCCCCATTCGTCCTATCAAACAAAAACACGTATTCCACTAACTTGAATTACACCCAGCATGCACGCCGGTTAGACTGGATTTGCCAGAGGGCACACTACCGAAAGGCGGTGCGATGTCGCTCTTGGATGAAAAAGTGTTCGCAGACATCAACAATGTCATCGGGGCCGGCCAACCAACGCCAGTCAAGCATCATGCTCATCTCAGTGTCAATTACGCCTTCTGTGGTTCGCACCCAACTCATGACATAGCCTGTCAGCGAAGAAACATTCTTGCCCAGCAACAGCAGCATGAGGTCGGAGTGATCACTGTGATAACTATTCAAGAGCCAAACTCGCTGCACATCGGGATGAACCGGCAGATCAATGAGTGATTGGAAACAGCGCCGGTCCAGGCCAGGTTCCACGTCAATCGTAACAGTAGCAGCGGCAGTCTGGCTGTTGGGGCTGACTTCCATCTCCAGTTCAAGGAGCGCATCAATATTGGCGCGGCCACCAAAACTGAGGGTGGTTCGCGTCTGCCGCACCCCTTCGACACTGCGTACTACGTCCAACATGAAACTGTTAAACTCGCGCACATCACGCACAAAACAGGCAAAGCGCAAGTCGGCGCGCTGACGTAACCAGTTTACCCATAGCGGGGCGACACCGTTGGATTGATAGGCACGCAGGTTGTTCAACAATTGCTCGCGGGCAATTTCGTCTCGCCCGCTGGCAATTTCGGCGTCAACAAAAGCCAGCATGGGGCTGGATGGGCTCGGATGATTACGTCGCGTTCGTTTCGGTGGCATAGGATTTCGGTGGCATAGGATTGACGTGGCATCGGATTGACGTGTAAAGGAAGAAGTGTGAAGGAAAACATGTGAAATTTGAGTATGAAGCGAAAAGTGTGAGGCAATACGTTTCTACTGTCTTGTTCCAGCCTTGACACTTCAAACTTTACACATCTTTGTTCTGTGTATTGAACCGTACAATTATAAAAAAGGCAAACAGCCTTTAGAAATTGACAGCGCTGCGCTTTGCAATGAGAATAACCGATGGTTTAAGGAACGTGAACAAAGTGGATGTGCCTTTACTCCCTGAAAGCGAGGATAGTTTGTACGAGTACACCTGCGACGCCGCATCTCCGGCACAGAGCAAGCAGATCTGGAGCCGTATGCCGCTTCAGCCCTTCTCCGATATTTTGACACCTTTCAGCTACAGTGTGCTGGCCGAGGTGAGCCGTCGCGCCTGGTTCCGCTACTACGAACGAATGGGGCTGAGGCTACCCTTTGCCCCTCGCCATCTGTGCAAACAGCACTATGGGCGATTCTACATAGATATAAAGTGGATCTGCGAACGCGATGTAGAAGCCGCCGGTATTCAACCCATGGCGTTTCTGGTCAACGGCGAAAAGGTGATTGTCTGCACGTGGACAAAACCCAGCCTGATCGCCGGCATGCGCAACAGCCGCAATCAACGGCGGCTGTCCAATGAACTCAACCAGATGACGAACCAGATCGAAGAAGTCACCGCGCAGGCACGGGCATGGTACGAGAAGGTCAGCGGCCTGCGCTGGACGCAAGCCGAGATCCTCCAGATTATGGAAGAGATCGAAAAATACGGCGCCGGCCCACTCGCGATTTTCTATGCGGCGCGCCATAACCTGGAGCGAGCATACAACACACTGCTCCAAATGGAAGGACAGAGCAAACCCGCCGTCCGCATTCAGATGATCAACAACACGCTCTGCGATCTGGACGACTTGGTGGAGCTAAGACTCACTGATGCACTTCTCGATCTAGCAAACATTGCCCGTGAGGCCCCCGCTGTGCTCAAGTGGCTGGCCGACGACCAATTCGACGGATGGGAAACACATTGGAGTGATCACCCATTCGGACGCAAGTTACATCAACTGATGGCTCAATTCGGGCATTGGGCCACAGGCGAAGGCGAAATGGCCAACCCGCGCTGGTCCGAATCGCCTGATTTTCTATTTAAAGGCATTCTGGCTTGCGTAGAGTGCAATGCGCACCAACCAGCGCGCATTCCATCGACAGCGGCCATCCAACAGTTGATTGAAAGCCTTGCACCCGCAACCCGTAAAGAGGCATCACAACTTCTACCACAGATTCGTGCCCTGTCGGTATTACAGAGCAAGGCCATGAACGCCTTCAGCTACATCCTCGCCGGCACACGTCTATGGGCGAAGGCAGCCGGCCACGAAGCCACCGAAGATGGCCGCTTGCTAGAGAGTGCCGATGCCTTTTACTTTGAGTTAGAAGAGCTAAAGCGCATGATGACCGGCGAATGGAACATCAGCAACATGGATGAAATTCAGTCCACTGCCGGCACACGCAAAACAAGCTATAGCGAGTGGCAGAAAGCGCAACCAGGCGATCTCCTCTTCAACGAGGCCGAAGCCTACCCCACACACAGCGGCTTACCCGGTGTGGTGGGCAATGCTACCGGCCCCCTACGCCGACAGAAAGGGCTGCAACCGCTCCTCTGTGAACGTGCGGTAGTAGGCGCACGTCAACTAGACAGCGGTTGGGCGCCTACGCTCCCCGTTGCAGGCGGCCTCCTGGCCGCAGCCGGCACACCATTGGATCCCATTGTGGCTGCAGCACGGATCTGGCATGTCCCCACTGTGGTCGGCCTTGGCCCTCATTACAACACACTGGTCGACGGCGCACAGACCAGGCTCGATGGCGCGCGTGGTGCAGTAGAGCAGTAACACACAAAGGATGCATCATGTCGGAATCTCTGCTTGCCGCCACGATCAGCGCCCTCGGACTGCCCGACGAAAAGGCCATGGCAGCCGCACGCGATCGCCAAGAACAATTGACAAAACCTTCCGGTGCACTCGGACGGCTGGAAGCGTTGAGCATTCAACTGGCCGGCATCAGTGGCCGGCTACAGACGCCCACCAGCCCCTGCGCCGTGATTATCTGCGCCGCTGATCATGGCATTACAGCAGAAGGCGTCAGCGCGTTTCCATCTGCAGTGACGGCGCAGATGGTGCTCAACTTTCTGGCCGGCGGCGCCGCAGCCAACGTACTGGCGCGGCAGATGGGTGCATCCGTAACCGTATTGGATGTGGGCGTAGATGCCGATCTCCCCTCACACCCCAATCTTATTGAGCACAAAATCCGCCGCGGCACAGCCAATTTTGCGGTAGAAGCGGCGATGCAGGCCGAAGAGGTCTTGGCAGCTATCGAAGTCGGGATCCGTACGGCCAATCAGGTGATTGCAGACGGGGCGCGTATCGTGATCCCAGGTGAAATGGGCATCGGCAACACAACACCCAGCGCGGCCATTGCAGCCGTGCTCACCGGGCAGGCAGTGGAAATGGTCACCGGCACAGGGACAGGATTGGCCTTCGCCGGCTGGCGACACAAGTGCGAGGTGATCCGCAAAGCACTCGCCTTACACAAGCCTTCTTCCACCGATCCCATTGATCTACTACGCTGTGTCGGCGGCCTGGAGATTGCAGCCATCACTGGGATTGTCCTGGCCGGCGCAGCAGCGCGAGTCCCTATCCTCCTCGACGGTGTGATTGCGACAGCGGGTGCGTCGATTGCAGCACGCCTCGCCCCACTCTGCATTCCCTTCCTCGTGTCCGGCCATCACTCACAAGAACCGGGCCATCGTGCCTTTCTCGAACATCTGGGCATGTTGCCGCTCCTTGATCTCGACCTGCGCCTGGGCGAAGGCACCGGTGCACTGCTTGCCCTGCCTTTGCTGCAAGCATCTGTGCGCACGTTGAACGAGATGGCAACCTTTGACGAGGCGGCGGTGGAGAAAGGGATTGAGGATTAGGGATTGGGGATTGGTCGTTGGTCTCCGCAGTCTTTCATGAAAATTCCCCTGGTATTCTCTTTTTCTCGTGCCACCCTGCTGTTGCAGACACCCCCGAAGTGCCTCTCTGCGTTTTACCGGACCACACCCGCTATAGTATCATGTCTGTATCGGTCAGCGCGCTCTTTCCTCAAGTTTTCCTAGCTTCTAAATTGCATGACTTCAGGCGATTCGGTTTTGAACAGACCGTGGCTTGTCCGCTCATTTGCCAATCAACAAGCCTAATCACCAATCACGAATCACCAGTCCCTAATTCCAATAGGATCATTCCATGTCCGACGATTTTGTCCACATCCACACCCATTCCGAATATTCGCTGCTCGACGGGCTGGGCCGGGTAAAGGACCTGGTCAAAGAAGCCAAGAAGCTGGGCCAGAAGGCCTTGGCCTTGACCGATCACGGCGCGATGCACGGCGCAGTGGAATTCTTCCGCGCCTGCAAAAGCGCGGACATCAAGCCCCTCATCGGCGTGGAAAGCTATCAAACCGTGTGGGGACGCCCTAAAGAGGGCCGTGATCATCAACTCGATCGCGAGAATTACCACCAACTCCTCATTGCCAAGGACATGACCGGCTACCGCAACCTGCTCAAGTTGGTGAGCCAGAGTTATGTTAACGGCTACTACTACAAGCCTCGCATCGACCATGCCCTGCTCGAAAAACACGCCCAAGGGCTCGTCTGCACCACCGGCTGCCTGGGCGCAGAAGTGCCGCAACTGCTGATGCTGGGCCGCGAAAAAGAAGCCTACGAGCGGCTGGGCTGGTATGTCGATCTCTTCGGCAAAGAGAACTACTTCATCGAACTGCAAGAACACTCCATCGATGAACTCAAGGAAGTCAACAAAATTTTGGTCCCCTGGGCCGAGAAGTTCGGCATTCAGTTGCTGGTGACCAACGATGTCCACTACGTGCGTGAAGGCGACAGCACGCCCCACGAAGTGCTGCTCTGCGTGCAGACTGGTGTGCGTATGCAAGATGAGAAACGCATGCGTTTAAGCGATCAGAGCTACTTCCTCAAGAGCCGGACGCAGATGGAAGATACCTTCCGTCCGCTCATCGATCTGCCGCCCAGCGCCTTCGACAGTTCGGTGCAAATCGCCGAAATGTGCGAAGTCGACCTGGAAGATCCCACCTATCACCTGCCCGATCTGCCCATTCCCGAAGGGTTTACCTACGCCACCTATTTGCGTCACCTCACTGAACTGGGGTTGGAACGGCTATACGGGGCACGCGCCAACCATCCCGAAGTGCAGGAACGCAAGGAACGCGAACTGCGCATCATCGGCGAGATGGGCTTCGACGTCTACTTCTTGATCGTAGCGGATCTGTGCGAGTTCGCGCGCAGCCGCAATATCTGGTGGAACGTACGTGGATCAGGTGCCGGGTCGCTGGTGGCTTACTGCACCGGCATCACCGGGCTGGATCCGCTCAAGAACAATTTGATTTTCGAGCGTTTCCTCAATCCGGGCCGCGTCACCATGCCCGACTTCGATCTCGACTACCCCGACGACCAGCGTGAAGAGATGATCCGCTACACCGTCGAGAAATACGGCAGCGAACAGGTGGCGCAGATCGTCACCTTTGGGCGCATGAAGGCGCGCGCCGCCATCCGCGACGTAGGCCGCGCCAAGGACGTGCCCCTGGATCAGGTGGACCGCATCGCCAAGCTGATCCCGGCCATCCCCGGCAAGCCCGTCACCATTCAAGACGTGCTCACCGAAGGCCACGAGTTCTACAACCCCGAGCTGGTGGAATTCTACAAAAAAGAAGCCTGGGTACGCGATCTCGTGGACACCTCTATGCAGCTTGAAGGCGTAGCTCGCCACGCCGGGATCCACGCCGCCGCCGTCATCGTGGCGGATCGCGAACTGGAACACTACACGCCGCTCATGCGCGGCACCAAGTCCACCGTCACCTCAACGGTGACGCAGTACGAGTTCCCAATCTTGGAATCCATCGGCCTGCTCAAAGTCGACTTTTTGGGCCTGAGCACGTTGACTGTCATGCGCGAGGCCGGTCGGCTGATCAAAGAAGTCCACGGCGTCGAGTGGCGGCTCGACAACATTCCCTTTGAGGGCGAAGCCGCGGTGGAAGCGTTCAAGCTTCTCTCTAGCGGCGAAGTGAGCGGCGTCTTCCAGGTGGAGTCTCAAGGCATGCGTCGTGTGCTCACCGAAATGCAGCCAACCCTCTTCGAGCACATCATCGCTACGATTTCGCTCTACCGGCCCGGCCCGATCGAGTACATTCCTCAGTTCATCCGCCGCCTGCACGGTGAGGAAGAGGTAGAGTACAAGCACCCAGCGCTGGAGTCGATTCTGGCGGAGACTTACGGCATCATCGTCTACCAGGAGCAGATCATTCAGGTGCTCAGCCAGTTGGCGGGCTACACCCCCGGCGAAGCGGATCTGGTACGCCGTGCCATCAGCAAGAAAAAAGCGTCGGACATTGAACGGCACAAGCAGCTTTTTGTCCAGGGCTGCGCCACCAAAGAGATCCCTGCCGCCGCCGCCACCGCGATTTACGAAGACATTGAGTTCTTCGCCCGCTACGGCTTCAACAAGTGTTTGCCGGGCGATGTGGAAGTCATCGATGCCGCCACGGGGCGGTTGGTGCGCGTCGAAGATCTCTACCACGGCCGCACCGCCATCGAGCAGACCGTCACCTGTGACACGTTCACGCTGCGTTTCGGCGCAGGACGCGTCTCCGCCGTCATGGACAACGGTGTCAAGCCGGTTTACCGCCTGACCACCCGCCTGGGACGGCAGATCGAAGCCACGGCCAATCACCCATTTTATACCTTCGACGGCTGGCGTCTGCTCGAAGAGCTGCGGCCTGGCGCACAGATCGCTACCCCGCGTCGCCTGTTCGTGGAAGGGACGGAGATCTGGCCCGATCATACGGTTATCGCGCTGGGACACTTGCTTGCCGAAGGCAACCTCTGCCATCCACATTCGGTCTACTTCTACAGCCAGGATTGGGCGCAAGTCGAGGATTACGTCACCGCAGCCGAACGCTTCGACAACGTCGATTGCAGCGTCAGCAACCACAAGGGCACCTACTCCGTCTACGCCCGCCGCGTGGACCGATCTCGCCCGCCCGGCATCGTCACCTGGGCGCAGGAAATCGGCATCTGGGGCAAAAACGCCCACACCAAAGAGATCCCGGCGGATGTCTTCACGTTGACCAATCGCCAGATCGGCCTGCTCCTCAGCCGCATGTGGGAAGGTGACGGCCACATCAACGTGCAGGGACGCAGTCTCTACTATGCCACGGCATCGGAACGCATGGCGCGGCAGATGCAGCATCTACTCCTGCGCTTAGGCATCGTCAGCCGTCTGCGCACCGTCGAATTCCCCTACAAAGACGGGCGCATCGGCTATCAGCTTTTCGTCACCGGCAACGACAACATCCAACGCTTTGCCGCCCACATCGGCTGTCACTTTGTTAGCGAAGAGCGACGGGCAATGTTGAATCAGCTTCAGATTGCGACACCGCAAGCTTCCAGCACCCGCGACGTCGTCCCGTTGGGTGTGAAAGATCTGGTCCGCGCCGCCAAGGACCGTTCTGGGCGTACGTGGACGCAGATCAACCTGGATTGCGGTGTGGCCCAGCGTGAGTTCTACCCCACCAACGCCGCCAACAAGAACGGTTTCACCCGTCAGACCATTGAACGTCTGGCCGGTTACTTTGCTGAGGCCGACCTGCATCGCTATGCCGACAACGACGTCTACTGGGACGAGATCGAGTCTATCGAGTATGTGGGCGAAAAGCAGACCTACGATCTAGAAGTCCCCGGCACACACAACTTCGTGGCCAACGACATTCTTGTCCACAACAGCCACGCCGCCGACTACGCCGTCATCACCGTGCAGACGGCCTACCTCAAGGCCCACTACCCTGTGGAATACATGGCAGCGCTGCTGCTGGTGGAGCGCGACAAGACGGAAAAGGTGGTCAACTTCATCAACGAATGCCGCCGCATGGGCATTCAGGTGCTGCCCCCCGACGTCAACTACAGCGGCATGGACTTCGAGACGCAGGCAGTGCCTAAGGATTCGGCCTACCAGGCCATCAACCGCGATCCCACCATCGCCTATCACTTCCCGGTGCCGGAGGGCGCAGCCATTCGCTTCGGCATGGCCGCGGTGAAGAATGTGGGCGAAGGGCCGGTGAGCGTGATCCTGGCAGAGCGCGCCGCCAATGGGCCGTTCAAGAGTCTGGAAGATCTGTGTGATCGCGTCGACCTGCGCCACGTCAACAAGCGGGCGCTGGAATGTTTGATCAAAGTCGGCGCGCTGGATCGCTTCGGCAACCGCAGCCAATTGTTGGCCGTCCTCGATCAGATGATGGCCCGCTCCGGCGCCACCCACAGCGCCAAAGACAGCGGCCAGATCTCCATGTTCGATCTCATGGGCGATGCCGGCGAACCCCAAGAAGTGCCCATTGTGCTGCCAAAGATCGAAGAGACCAGCAGCAAAGAGCGTCTGCAATGGGAAAAGGAACTGCTGGGCGTCTTCGCCAGCAGCCACCCGATCCAACAACTGAAAGTAGACCTGATGCAGATTGTCACCTGTTCGTGCGCCGAACTGGGCGAAAAACACCACGACAAGGTCGTCACCGTGGGCGGTATGCTGGCCGACGTGCGCACCACCATCACCAAAAAAGGTGACAAGATGGCCTTCCTGCGCATCGAGGACATGGTCGGCCAGTGTGAGGTGGTCCTCTTCCCGCGCACGTACGAGCAGTACAAGGATGAATTGGTGCCGGATCGGGTACTCCTCGTCATCGGCAAGGCGCAGACGCGCAACGGGCGCACCAGCGTCCTCGGCGAGGAAATCAAAACCAGCCTCGAAATCGCCCGCGCCGTCGTCAGCGACGAAGACAACCGCTACCAGGACAAACTCATCGAAGCGCCCACTTTCAACGGTCGTTCCGGCACCGGACACCCTGGCAATGGCGCGCCGGTTAGCGCACCCAATGACATACCAAGTGGTAACCCGAGCAATACACCGAGTGTGAAGGCTGTGCCCAACGGCAATGGCACTGCCAATGGGAACGGTCACAAGGCCACTAATGGCAGTAGCAACGGCCACGCCAATGGACATGCCAACACAGGCGAAACCAACAGCCCCACACCGCGCAAAGCGTCCGCGCCGGCGTGGGATCCCGGCATGGACGGCTACGACGCCGACAATGCCCCGGTGATGGACGAAGAAAGTCCTTTTGCAAACAACTTTGATTGGATGCCGGGAGCGACGGAAGAGAAGGCAAAAGTCAAAACGCAAAAGGCAAAAGTAGATGAGGTCGGTGGCGCGGTGAAAGCAGCGGTGAGTGGGGAGCAGGCACAAGGGCCTGGGGACAAGGAATTGGGGACTGGAGAACCGCCTGCGATCTCTGAGGAAGCGACTGCCGATGATGCGCCGGTAGACGCCGACACGCAATCCGCAATCCGCAATTCGCAATCCGCAATCCGCAATTCGCAATCCGATCCACGCAACGCCTCTCCCCGCCACCACCGCACGCTGAAGATCGTCTTCTCGCGCTGCGGGCAGTTGGATCGCGACAAGTGGCGACTGCGCGAAATCGTGGATGCGGTACGCGATCCTCGGGGGCGTGATCAATTCGTCATCGTCATGGAATCCGACGGGCGACGCCATCAACTGACCTTCCCCAACGACTATTGCAATGTCAGTGATCGGCTGTTGAACGAGTTGCAGAAGTATTTCAACGTGGATGTTGTAGTGGAGGAGTAGGATATTATGGTAACACTCCAAGTATCTGACGAGTTAGCATCTACCATTCAGACAGCTGCAAGCCAGCAGCACATGAGTGTAGAAGAGTACCTGCTCCAGGTTGTACGCAGAGAACGAACCCTCGCCCAACAGCGCAAGGTGGAAGATGAAATGGCCTGGTGGTTTGCCCAACCGATGGTTCAGCGCGCCCGCTATGAAGGCGAGTTTATCGCTGTCCATGAACATGAGGTCGTCGACCACGATCAGGACAAAGTTGCTCTACATCGACGCATTCGTGCTAAGTATGGACAAACAGCGGTTCTGATCATCCCTGCGGAAGGCCCAAGAGACATCCTTATTTACAGTCCACAACTGGATCGCTCGTGAACAAAGCAGTCTATAGCAGCCAATACTTTCCACCAGCCCCGATCATTCCAGTTCACATTGGAACCGCTGACAGTTCGGGAAGAATGGGGCCGTTTGATGCACTGGTCGATACTGGCGCGGATGGTACATTCGTTCCGATTTCAATCCTGGAAGCGCTAGAAGTACCCGTCGCATATAGCCTACACGTTCGCTCGCATTTGAGTAGTTCACCGCAGCGAATGCCAGTTTTCACAGTTGATATTGTGTTGTTCGGCAGCATACTCTTGCCCAGTATCGATGTAGTAGGTGATCCTCGAGGAGACAGCGTCATTGTGGGTAGAAATGTCCTCAATTTGGGTCATGTCTACCTTGCAGGCCCTAAGCAAACGATTGAAGTATCCGCATAAACGAACTGATCTAATTTTTGGTTTCACTGCTCTTTGTTGGATTCCCAAAGAAGCTGACATATGGAAAATCCCACTCAAAACACGCAACAGGACCCATCCTCCCGCCGCCCCACCAACAAGGACAAAGGAGCCGATCCGCTGGAAAGATGGCGCGATCTGATCTCCGAGCGCATCGAAAACGCCATGAAAGACGGCGCGTTCGACAACCTGCCCGGCAAGGGCAAGCCGCTGGTCTGGAAAGACAACCCCAACGAACCCGTCGACCTGCGCATGGCCAACAAGCTGCTCAAGAACAACGATCTCACACCGTCCTGGATCGCAGACCGCAAAGCCATCCTCGCCGACGTGGACGTATTACGCGCCGACATCATGCGCACCTGGCAGTGGACACGCCAAGCCTGGCCCGCCGCTGAACGCGAGTGGGCCCGCGCCATCGCCGAATGGGAAGAGCGTATCGTCGCCCTAAACCGGCGCATCCTCGACATCAATCTGATCCTCCCCGTCGCCAGCATGGAACTACTACGCCTGCGCATAGACGACGAACTGCGCCGCGCTGGCGCAACGCGTACACCAAAGCCAACCGAGTAAGATGGGGGGTTACGACCACCCAACTTGGCAGGAACACCAGCTTAGGCTGATACAGTCGTAACCCATCCTACGAACCACCTCCCAGAGGAGACAACATGGGCTTTCGCATCGCTGCCGTGCAGATGAACACCCAGGACGACAAGAACGAGAATCTGCGCAAAGCCGGCGCGCTCATCGACGAGGCCGCCCACGCCGGGGCCAACCTGGTGGCGCTGCCCGAAATGTTCAATGTCCTGGGGCCGAACGAGGTGGTGCGCGCCGCCCGTGAACCCGCCGATGGCCCCACCGCCGAATTCCTGCGTAGCAAGGCCAGGGAACACGCCATCTACGTCCACGGCGGCAGCATTCCTGTGATGGTAGACGATAGCGACAAGGCGTGGAACACGACATTGGTCTTCGATCCGCAGGGCGAACTCATCGCCCGCTACAACAAGATCCACCTCTTCGATATCGACGTCACCGGGCATGTGGCCGACAATGAATCGTCCCGTTTCGAGGCAGGCAAAAAGATGGTGACGTTTGAGACGGAGCATGGACAGTTTGGGCTGACCATCTGCTACGACATCCGCTTCCCCGAACTCTACCGCGCCTTGACCCTGGCCGGTGCACGCGTCATCTTCCAACCCGCCGCCTTCACCCTCTACACCGGCAAAGACCACTGGGAAGCGTTGATCCGCGCCCGCGCCATCGAGAATCAGGTCTACATGGTCTGCCCGGCTCAGTTCGGCAGCCACCCGCCCAACAAACAGTGTTTCGGCAATGCCATGATCGTCGACCCATGGGGCACGGTGATTGCACGTGCGCCGGAACGCGAATGCATCGTCTTCGCCGACATCGACTACGCGCAGCAAGATCGGATTCGCGACCAGGTACCGTCGCTACGCAACCGGCGTCCGCAGGTCTATGCCGGCTAACGATGCCGCCTTTGTATCGAAAAGCATACCGGCTGATTGTGTCGCGGTCCCTTTCGCAAAGTGGCACAACCAACCAAGATGAAGAGGCGCAGAATCTGCGCCTTTTTTCATCTGCGAATCTGAACCTGTTTTTCTTATTTGGAATAAGGCATTTCCCGTGAGAAGTGAATCACCAACCCACACCCAGTCTAGCGGTTCCTCTCGATGGTGGGAGCCTGTGGTTCGTCTATTTCAGTGGTTGGGACAGCGCGAACTCCCCGTTCTAATCGCCATGTTACTCCTATTCGGCGCCATTTTCGGATTCGTCGAACTGGCTGATGAGGTACTTGAAGGATCAACCCAATCTATCGACCAGACAATCCTGCTGTCGCTACGCTCCGCCGAGGATCCAGCAGAACCCATCGGGCCGTTGTGGCTGGGCGAAGTCATGCGCGATCTGACGGCGCTGGGCGGCGCCACCATCCTTTTTCTGCTCAGTTTCTCGATCGTGATCTATCTGATGCTGCAACGCCGACTCGGTGCGATGACCTTCGTCATCGCGGCCGTCGTCGGCGGCGCGGTGATGAGTCTGATCCTCAAGGAACTCTTCGGCCGCCCACGCCCCGATCTGGTGACACATCTTAGCTACGTCACCACCAGTAGTTTCCCCAGCGGCCACTCGATGCTGGCCGCCGTCACCTATTTGACGCTGGGCGCGCTGCTGGCGCGTATCCACGCAGCACGACGGATCAAGGCCTTCTTCCTCATCGTTGCCGTTGTGCTCACTGTACTGGTCGGCTTCAGCCGCGTCTATCTCGGCGTCCATTGGCCCACCGACGTCCTCGGCGGCTGGACGGTGGGCGCGGCGTGGGCGATCTTGTGCTGGTTTGGGGCGCGAAGGTTGCAGGAGAGAGGGCAGATTGAAAATGAGTAACGAGTAATGAGTAGGTTAAGTTTGCTTCCGTTTCTTGTGTACGAGAATTCGTTCAAGGTCACTGGGCATCGTGCTTAACCTACTCATTACTCGTTATTTCCTGCCACATATCGCTCAAAATATTGCTCAAACCGCGCGTGCAAGTCCATCGTCATAGGACCAGGCGCGCCGTTGCCGATAGGCCGGCCGTTGAGCCGCACCAGCGGGAGGACGTGGCGGCTGGTGCTGGTGAGGAAGGCTTCGTCCCAGGTTTGTAGCTCGACCAGGGGCAGTTTGCGCCGCTCGACAGGGATGCCGGCTTCAACCGCCAACCGCAGGACAATCTGCAACGTGACGCCGTCGAGGATGTCCGCAGCGGGGGGGATCATGAGCACGCCGTCGCGGATGGCGTAGAAGTTACTGGTTGCGCCTTCGCGCACGTTCCCCAGCGCGTCGAGGAGTAGCCCCTCATGCTCGCCGTCCGCCGCGGCTTTGCGGCGGGCCATGGTGTTGACCAACGTGTTGAGTGACTTGGCATTGGGCAATGCACGCTCAGCCGCATAGGTCACCGCGCCCACGCCGGTGGAGACCATCGTCAGGTCCGGCGCTGTCAGCGGCACCAGCCAGGTGAAAGAGTGCGGCCCGAGGCCCTCGTCCGGCCCCACGGCGAAGAGACGGATCGTGGCGCGGCGGATTGGTTCGTCCTGAAGCTCGTTTTCCGCTGCGATCAGCGCGTGGACCCACGCCCGATGGTCCGTCAGATCCCCAGCCAGGGGCAGCTCAATCTGCGCCGCCGAATCCAGCAGCCGGTTCAGATGATCCTCAAAGTGGAAGATGACCCCATCCCACAATTGGATGCTTTCGTAGACCCCCCACGCGCCGTACAGGACATTCCCCAGCACCGACACCGTCGCTTCGGACGGTGGGATCAGCGCGCCGTTACAACTGACGATTCGGGGGAGTGATGTTGTCACGGGTTTGCCTTTCGTAGTGAGCAAAGAGTAATGAGCAAAGAGTAATGCGTAATTCGTTGAGGTTGTTGTTGCTCGTATAGTTTGTTGTCGTTTCGGCGATAACGTCGGTCGTCGGTCGTCCTCCGTCACTCTACCCAGATCAGATCCTTGTTGGCAAAGGATTGGATGGCGATCCAGGAGAGGAGCGCCGCCAGGCTCAAAACCAGGAGACCAGCACCCACCAACGGCGCCACCGTGGACGCGGTGACGGTGGCTGGGTCGGTAAGGAGAAGGGAGCGCACCGGCCAGCCGATAGCGTTGACCGTCTGCACGGCGATTCCCAACTGGCTGCGCTCGAGGACACCCCGCCATTCATCCACCGTAAAGAGGACAGCCAACACCAGGGGCACGACAAGATAGGATCCGCCGCGGCTGACGAGTTTGCTGGTGAGCAGCCCCGCCGCAATGACCAGCACAAAGAGCGGCAGCCAGCGCAGGCCGATTTGCACCGCCAACTCAGGGGACAATTCGATCTTGCGCTGTACAAGCGCCAGCCCGGTGAAAAGGACAGTCATCGCCGCGCTCACCACCAACGTGGAAAAGCCCAACGCGGCCAGCAACGATCCCCGTCGACGTAGCAACACAAGCCACGGGTAGCTGATCCCCCGGTTAATACGCCATGCCAGGAGCAGCATCGTCACGTAGGCTACGGTGAGCAGACATGCACCCGCTACAGCCGCAAAATAATCGATCCCTGCCGGATAGGTGAAGGTGAACGAATATAGGATCAATGTCAACGCCGGCGGCGCAGCCCCCGACAAGGATCGCGCTAGATCGCGCAATAGAAAAGCGGTCAATGTTCCAATCTGTCGCACAGGATTCACGGGCATCGGTCCACCTGCTGTTGAAGAGAGAGAATTACCGCAAAGGCGCCTTTGCGGTGAACTTTCCTGTTTGCGTGGATCATCTCTTCTTTGCTTCCGCTTGGATCGCTTCGAGATAGAGTTCCTCGGGCGTGGTGCGGGCCTGGTCGAGGCTCAGGATGTCAACCCCGGCATCAAGTAGGACGCGTAGCACGTCGTTTTTGTGGACACACGCCGTCCCCATCAGGTGGATCGCGGCGATGGACACGTCCACCGCGGGGAAGCGGCCTTGTAGACGAGAAACCAATGACGTGTCCATGTCCTGTGTGCGGATAGATACGCGTTCCTGCATGGGCAACAGTTCCGCCTGCGCGCCGGATCGCACCAGCCGCCCGCGGTGGAGGATGGCCAGGTGTGTGCACAACGGTGCGATGTCGTTGAGACGGTGCGTGCTGATCAGCAACGTGTGCCCTGCCGCGTGGATGCGCTGGATCTGCGCGCGCATCGCGTGCTGACCAGCCGGGTCGAGGCCGTTGAGCGGCTCGTCGAGAATCACCAACACCGGATTGTGGATCAACGCCGCTGCCAATGCCAGTCGCTGCAACATACCGCGCGAACAAGCACCGATACGCCAATCCGCCGCATGGATCAAGCCCACGTCAGCCAACTGCTGCCGCGCCCGCTGCCGCAATCTGGATCGGTCCAAGCCGGCCAGTTTGCCCATGAGTTCAAGGTATTCGAGCAACCGCGCCCCGAACGGAAAGGCTGGGCGATCCGGCAGATAGCCAACGGAGCGCTCGCCCTCGGCGAAGTCGATGCGCCCAGCATCGGGACGCAGAAAGCCCAGCACCAGGCGGATAAAAGTTGACTTCCCCGATCCATTTGGCCCCAGCAGGCCAAAAACAGCCCCGGATGTCACCGTCAAGGACAGGTCATCCAGGGCTCGTGTCGATCCATATAATTTGGTCAATCCGTTAACAGACAGAAGCGCCGTCACATTTAGCTCCTACGGCGAGAAGATACAGAGGTTTGTGGACACAGATTGGAGGAAACACGGATTTTTCATCCCTCTGCTATGAAATCCGTGTTCTCTCCAATCCGTGTCCACAAAAAGTCCTAAGAACCAGCCTCTAGCTGTGAGCGGATCTCCTCAGGCGTGCCGTTGAGGCGCTGCACTTTGACCCCGCGCATGGACAGGTAGATCAGCGATCCTTCGGGCACGGCCTCGCCGTCGCCGATGACGATGACTTCTTGCGCATTGGCCGCTTCGTGGACGTCAAAGCCAAAGGCCACGCGCTTTGCGGCCAGCGCGGGGACAAGCACCGTCAGGTGTGCCTTCGTCGTCGCCTTGTCCACTGCACCCAAAAGGACATAACGCTTGATCACCCCGTCGGCGGCGGGCTTCTCTTCGGGCACGGCGAGATCAATGCGGCGTTGGTTGTTGCCGTCCAACGCCAGCACTTCGGACTGCACCACAGGATCGACTTCGCCTGGACGTACCACCTGCACAAAGTAGGTGGCTGCGCCAAGGTTGCGCAGACGGAAGGTGCCGCTCTGCCCCAATGCCCCTTGCGCCAACACTTCGCCCTGGCTCACCAGCCGCAGCAGCAGACCGGTGCCATTGGTCACCGTGCCTTCGATGACGCTGTTGCGCGGCGGCAGCGTGACGGTCACCTGCGCCGTCTGCCCGGCTGTCACCTGCACCGGCTGCGTCACCCCTTCCAGGCGCAGCGAGTACGCGCCGGCTTTCACGGCGGTGAAGGTAAAGCCACCCGACGCGTCAACGGTGGCGTTGTCGATGGCGTCGTCGCCGCGCAGCAGCGCCACCACCAGGCCCGCTCGCATATTCTCGACGCGCCCCAGGATTGTCCCCGCGCGTTCGGGCGCTTTGGCCTGCTGGTAGACGATCAAAAACGAATGGTGAAAGAGCGTATTGCCGCTGCCGCCGCCGCCAGGATTGGGTTCGTCGGGGTGATTGGTGCGCAGCCCGTGGACGCGATCACTGGGCAGGCCGGTCATCTCGACGCTGCACACCTGCCACTTCCACATAGGAAAGTTCGCACCCGGCTCGTTGTCGGGTTTGTCCAACGTCACCACCTGTTCACCGCCGTCCCAAGTGATGCGGGCCTGGCTGCTCTTGATGCGCATACCGTCAGGCGAAAGCCCATCCAGGAAAATATGATGGCGTCCATTGTTTTCCTGCGGTGCCAGGTGATAGACCCGCGTCACCCGCCAATAGTCGGCACCGGGCGCGACTTTGGCTTCCTCAATGGTGACGCCATAGGGGGTGGCATTGCTTTCCACCGGCGCGAGGGTGGTGGACCGGAGCGAACGTTGCGCCCCACCTGTTTCTTCTTCGGTTGAGGCGTCGTCGCCTCCGCCCGACAACCAGCGGATCAAACGGCTTTGTGGACTCATGGCAGCGCCTCCAATTCGTTACGTAGTGTGTCCAGATTGCCGCTCACCCGTGTCACCGGGATCTTCTTTTCGGTGAGCGACGCCAGGAGCGCGTCCGACGGCGTGCCGATGATGGTCACCCGTTCGGATTTGGCGCAGATGTCGGGGTTGAAGCCCACAGTGGGGCCTTTGCGCAAAATGTAGTCGACGGCCTGGGCAAGCTGTGCGTCGGCGGTGCCGGTGTCGAGGGTAGCCACAAAGAGATAGTGGCCGAAGCGCGAAGAGGGCTTTGCTCCTGCCGCGGGCAACTTGAGCGTCACCTCGGCCTGGGCATTGACACCCAGCGTCGACGTCGCCTTGACGCCGGTCTGCTCGGCCAGCCGCACGGTGTAGTCACCGCTGCCCAGTTTCTCGAAGCGGAATGTACCGTCGGCCGCGCTGACCGTCTGCGCCGTCCCCGCGCCGGAGAGGAGCAGCGTGCGCCCGGAAAGCGGTTGACCGTCGGCATCTACCAATTTGCCCACAATCGAAGATTGCGCCGGTGCAGAGAGTTGCACGTCCTGGGTCACGTCGCTGGAACCGTCCACGTTGAGGTTCTGGGCGACGAGACCCACGCTCACCAGTTCCAGGCCGTAGACACCGGCGCGCAAGCCATCGAAACGGTAGCGGCCATCGCCGTCAGTCTGTCCTTCGGCCACACGCTGTCCTAGCGCCCGCAACCAGACAATGGCATTGGTGACAGCCCGCCCCTGGTGTTCGGTGATGCGGCCCGAAAGCGCGCTGTCTGCGCCTAAATCGCGGTCAAACGTCGGCCCAGCGACCAGCGTGCGCCCGTCAACGATCAATTCTTGCGCGGGCAGGGCGCTCTCTTTGAGGCGCAGGGTGTAGGTATCGGCAGGCAGCCCGGCGAAGACATACTCACCGTTGGCGTCGGTTTCGTCTTCCTGGCGGATGCTGTACGTCTCACAGGTGAGGACGACGGTAGCAGGCTGGTTGGCAGGCAAGACGCGCCCCACAATCTGCCCCAGCATGGGGAAGTCAACCACGCTGCTGCCGATGCCGTCGAGTGTGATATCGGCGGCAATGATGCCCACGCCCTCCAGGCCAAGTTGGTAGACGCCTGCCGGCAGATCACCGAAACGAAAGCTGCCATCGGTGGCAAGTCGCGCCAGCCGCGGATCAATGCCGGCGCCGCTCAACGTCACCGAGGCGGTGGACGGCGCACCCACGATGCGGCCACGGACGCTGCTCTGGTTGCCGCCGGTCGCCGCCGCTTTGCGTTGGAAGGTCACCTCGTAGGCAAGGGGGCGGGGGCGATCCGGCATGTCGGCGGTGATGAGGTTGTCGGCGTTCTGGCTCGGGTACGCGGCATCAAGGATGTCCACCATGAAGACGCCGGGCGTGTGGATAAACTGGAAGTAGCCGCGTGGCTTAAATTGATCCTGTCCACTTTTGACGGTGGGGAAGTTGGTGTCGGGCGCGGCCCCGGTCCAGCGCAGCCGCACGGTGACACCATCCAGCGCGTTGCCCTGTTCATCGAGGACGCGGCCAAAGATGAGGTTGTCGTTGGCGGTTTCGGCAGCAGAAAGCAGCCGCTTCTGGGTGATGGCGTAGTGCTGCACCGCGGGCGGCGGCACCGTGAGATCGACGGTGGTGTCGGTCCAGCCGTCTACGGCGATGTTGCGCCGCTCGGTGGATTGGGGCGTGCCGGGGGCTACACGCAGGCGTAGTTTGCCCGCAGGCAGTGTCGTAAAGGCGTAACGTCCATCGCCGTCGGTGCGGCTTTCGGCCAGCATCTGCAGCGGTGACGCCTGTTGCAAAATGACGGGCACGCCTGCCTGCGGCGCGCCGTCGCTGTCCACAATCCGCCCGAGGACGCGACTGCGGCGGCCCATCTGCGGGCGTAGCGTCAACGTCTTGCGGTCGTCCTGGGCCAGTGTCACCTGCCCCGCTTCGGCGCCGAAGACGATCAGCCGGTAGGCGGCGGCAGGCAGGCGATCCAGCGTGAGCCGTCCTTGAGCGTCGGTGACGGCCTCAAAGCGGCGGGCAGTCGCACCCCCGGCGGCGGTGGCTTCCACTTCCACGGTGACGCCGGCGACAGTTTCGTTGCGATCGGCGCGCTGCACGATCAACGTCAGCGACGCCGTCCCCTGGCGTCGTTCGGCGCGCACACGGGGCGGCAGATCCTTGAGCGCCTGGATCACAGGCAGCCGACCGGCCAGACCGAAGCGTTCGTTCCAGGCGTCGGTGTACCAGCTCATCTGATCCCAGGTGGGGCTCCAATCGCCCAACGGGCGGCTGGCCAGCAGCCAGGTGCAGCAACTAAAGTACCAGGCGGGCGCTTTCTCTTGCATAAAGCGCACAATTTCCACCTGCCATTCGGCCTGCTGGCTGGGGATCACCTTGGGGTAGCGAAGATCGTCGCCCCAACCCACCACCGGCCCGCCTTCGGTGCTGATGGCCGGAATGTAGCGCCCCAACACGTCGTGCACCATTTTGCCTGCCCACTCCCAACCGCGGAAGCAGTTGGCGTCGTCGGCCAGGGTTTGGCCGGGGTTTTTGTCGCGGGCGCGGCGCTCGTTGATCATCTCCATGGAGCGGTTGTCCCAGGCCCAGGCGGGGAAGCGTTCAAATTCCTGGCGCGTGAGAGGACGGCCTTCCTGGTTCACAGGATCGCTGGGGTAGTCGGGCGGGTGGTTGAGCGTGTAGTTGTGGATGGCCAGCCATGCGCCGCGGTCGAAGAGATCGGCGCGCCCCTTGTCTACGACGCGGCGGATGATATTGTCCCTGCCGCCGGGGCCCATCGCGGGGACGGCGAGCAATCCGCCTTCGCCGAAGACAATGTCGGCATCGTAGATGAAGTTGTCGGTGACGATGTCGAGCCAGTTGTCGGGCTTGTGGTTGTCTTTCCACTCAGCAGGCAGATCGGGTTCGTTGTTGGTCTCAAAATAGTGCACACCAGCGGCCACCAGCTTGCGCACGCCGCTGACCTCGCGTCCACCCATGCGATCGGGGTTGGGCTGCTCACGGAAAAGGCGCACCACAGGCATGATGCCGGCATCGAGCAGGCGGCGGCAGAGTTCGAGGGACGATCCATCGCCGTCGTCGAGCAGTTTTACCCACTTGATGTGCATAGCGGTGAGTTCGTTGATCCAAAAATCGAGATCGCGCCCCGACGGATGGTAGACACGCGCCGACCAGTGGACACCGCGTCCATTGTCTTCGGGCGGTCGTGGAAAGTCTGAAATCTGCATCGGTGCTACTCCTGTCAGACTGGAGGTTAGGCGATTGGGTGATTAGGAGATTGGGGGGCATTATAGCATAGCCGTTGATGAAACAACACGAAAGTGATTTCTGACACTTTCGCCGATCGTGGGTATAGTGGGTATAGTGATTTGTGATTGGTGCTGAACTAAGCGTTGACGCCGTGAGGCCCTCACCCCCAGCCCCTCTCCCACCGAGTGAAGGCCAAATTGACGACTGACATGCACTGTTGCATCCGCAGTTTCGCCGTCAGAGTAACTGGGTGGGAGAGGGGAGCCAGAGCGTCGACACGTTTCTGGCTCCCCTCTCCCACCCAGTTGCGAAAGACGTGAAACTTGTGGCATCTTGTCAGTTTTCTTCTCAGTTTTCTTCGTCACGTCGGCACCTCGGTCTTGTGGGAGAGGGGCGGGGGGGTGAGGGCCTTCTGGGAGACTGGGTTTGTCCGATACACCAGTGAAAGCTCAAGCCATAATCCTGCCGACTGCACGGCGGCCTGATTTCTCTCAAATGCTTCAAGTGGCAGTCGTCAATCACCTTCCTGGACAATATTCCAAAGGACATATCCATGCAGTTGCTACGCCAGTTGGGGAAAGCACTTTCGCGCCTATTCGAATGGATCGGTCAGGGTTGGCAGCGGTTGATCTGCTCCGTCTTCAACCTGCGGCGCGGGTGGATACGTCGCCGCCGCCCCGATTACATCGTCTTTACATTGGACGGTGAACTGGCGGAGCGCACACCACCGCAGCCGTGGATCTATCGGCAGATCCCCATGTTTCAGCCGCCCGCCTCATTGGACAATTTGAGCGAGGCGCTGGGTCACATTGCCGAGGACCCGGATCTGCACGGCGTCGTCTTTTTGCTAAAGGGATTAGGCCCGGCGCTGACGCTGTCGCAGGCACAGAGCCTTACCCGCCTCTTCGAGCGCTTCCGCGCCTGGGATCGGGCAGAAAACGGGGATCGTCCTGGCTACCAGGCCAAAGAAGTCGTCGTCTTTTTGGAGCAAACGAGCAACGCCCTCTGCGCGCTGGGCGCGGCCGCGGATCGGCTGATCCTGCCGCCACAGGCCGACTGGAACGCCACCGGCCTGCACAGCGAACCAACTTACCTGGCCGACGCCCTGGCCCTGCTCGGTGTCGACTTCGACGTGGTGAAGATTGCGCCGTGGAAGACGGCCTTCGACCGCTTCAGCCGCACCGAAATGAGCGACGAGGCGGCAGATCAACTGAACTGGCTGCTCGACAGCCTCTACCACGATCTTGTCATCGCCATCGCCCAAGGACGTAACCTGCCCGAAGACGAAGTGACCCGTCTCATTGACAGTGCGCCGCACAATGCCGAAGCCGCCCTCGCCGCCAATCTGGTCGACGCCCTCGCCTACGAAGACGAACTCCCCTGGCTGCTGCGTGTGGAAGAAAGCGCGGGCAAAACCCATGGTTCCAGCGAGCGAGAGGCGCGTTTTACTACCTTCCGCCAGGCCAAAGCGCATCTATTGCGCCGTCCGCGACGGAAGACGGCTGGGCGCATCGGCGTCCTCAGCCTCACGGGCACGATCATGCCCGGCAAAAGCCGTCGCTTCCCCGTGGAACTACCGCTGCTTGGCGACAGAACCATCGGCAGCAGCACCGTTCAGCAAGAAGTGCGCGCGGCCCTGAAAGACGACAGCCTCGACGCTGTCGTCCTCTATGTTGACTCCGGGGGCGGGTCGGCGTTGGCCAGCGATTTGATGTGGCGTGAGATCACGTTGTTGGCGTCGCAAAAACCGCTGGTGGTTTACATGGGGAATGTAGCGGCCAGCGGTGGCTACTACATCGCCACCCCGGCGCAGCGCATCGTGGCGCAGTCGGCCACGATGACAGGCAGCATCGGCGTGATCATCGGCAAGCCTGTCACCGGCGGCGCTTACGACAAAGCGCGGGTGAATCGCTATAGCATCACGCGCGGCGACAATGCCGATATCTTCAGCGATCAGGCACCCTGGGCAGGACAACAGCGCGAGCAGATCGAGGCGCAGGTCCGTCATTCGTACGCCGCCTTTAAACGCCGTGTGGCCGACGGACGCAATCTGCCCTTCGACGATCTTGATTCCATTTGCAGCGGCAAAGTGTGGACCGGCGCGCAGGCCCTTGAAAATGGCCTGATCGACGAAATCGGCGACTTCCGCGCCGCCGTCAATGCCGCCGCTCAACTGGCCGATCTGCCAAAAGACGGTCACCTCGATGTTGTCGACATCCAGGCCAATCGTCCACTATTGCCCGTCACCCAACGCCAGTTACAGGACGCGCAGGAACTCGCGCGGCTGGTCCTGCGCCGCGATTGGAAAGCGCTGTTTAGCGGCGAGCGAATCTGGTTTATGACAGACGGACTGCCAAAAATATAGAGATTAATCGCTTAATCCCCCAATCACCAGTCACCAGTCCCCAACAAAGGAGCCAACATGCTAGATCCACGCGAGATCCGCCGTCAATTCCCCGCGCTGCAAGAGGAATTCAACGGGCGAACCGCCATCTTCTTCGACAATCCCGGCGGCACACAGGTCCACGTCAGTGTGATTGAGGCGATGGTGGGCTACCTGGTGCGCAGCAATGCCAACACCCACGGCGTCTTCGAGACGAGCCGCCGCAGCGACCAGATAATCGAGGGCGCGCACCAGGCCATGGCCGATCTCTTCAACTGCGACATCGACGAGGTGGTCTTCGGCAACAACATGACAAGCCTCACTTTCGCCATGAGCCGTTCCTTGGGCCGCGAATTCCGCCCCGGCGACGAAATCGTGGTGACTCGCCTCGATCACGACGCCAACGTGATGCCGTGGGTCACCGCGGCACAGGACGCCGGCGCCACTGTACAGTGGGCCGACGCAGACGTGGAAACCGGCACGCTGGACATGGACGATCTGCGCCAGAAGATCACACCGCGCACCAAATTGGTGGCTTTCGGCTATGCTAGCAACGCCACAGGGACAATCAACGACGTGGCCACCATCGTCGGTTGGGCGCGTGAGGTGGGAGCGCTGACCTACATCGACGCCGTCCAATACGCGCCACACGGGCTGATCGACGTGCGGGCACTGGGCTGCGATTTCCTGGCCTGTTCGTCGTACAAGTTTTTTGGGCCACACAGTGGGCAGCTTTTCGGCAAGCGCGAGCATTTGCAGCGGCTGCACGCCTACAAAGTGCGCCCGGCAGACGATCAACCGCCTGGCAAGTGGGAAACAGGCACGCAGAACTTCGAGGCGATGGCGGGCGTCAGCGCCGCCGTCGATTATTTGGCCGGGTTGGGGGTTCAATATGGCGGGGCGCGGGCAGATGACAGCCGCCGCGCCCGCCTCGTATCGGCGTGGCAGGTGCTCCACGACTACGAGCAGCAGTTGATCGAACGGCTGATCACGGGGTTGCAGGGCATTCCCGGCGTGCGCATCTACGGCCTCACCGACCGCCGCGATTGGGGACAGCGCGTGGCGACCGTGGTGCTACGCAAAAGCGGCACCACGCCCCAACAACTGGCCGAAGCCCTGGCCGCCGAGAATATCTTCTGCTGGAACGGCAATTTCTACGCTTTGGGGATCAGCGAACGCATGGGCGTGGAAGAGAGCGGCGGCTTCTTGCGCATCGGGTTGGCCCACTACAACACGGTGGACGAGATTGTTCGCTGTTTGGCGGTGATTGAGCGGATGTAAAGACGTAGTGCGTGGTGCGTAGTGCGTAGTGCGTGCGCAAGTCGTAGCTGCACGCTATTAGCGTGCGGTCCACTGTGGACGATTTCACTTTCCAATGTACGTGATTTCGTCAAGCACAAACCGCACGCTGGTAGCGTGCAGCTACGGAGATAGGCTAAATGTCCGCCACCCACGCACTACGCACTAGACTTCGCCGCGGAAACAACGTCCTCGCGCACCTCTGCCGCCGTGTACCCCGCGTCCTCTGCCGCGTTGCGGCTGCGCCACCACACGTAGAGCCACTCCGCCGTCAGCGAACTGGTGAGGGCCACAGCCGAGATGGTAACACCGGACCAGGTGGTGAATGCGGTAGCACCGAAAAGTGAAAGCACAAGCACGCCCACACTAATCGCCACCGAGTGGGTGATGTACTTGGTCTGTTTGAGATGAACCAGGATGCCGCGCTGCCAGGAGATAAGCGTAGCGATGGCCGGCAACGGCGCCACCAACATTGTGGGCAGGATGGCCGAATCGACCAATTGCGGCGACAGCCCGGCGACAACGGCATACCACCAGCGTGCCAGCGGCGTCAAGGCAAAGAGCAGGAAAAGACTCCCCAGGATCGCGGTCAATGTCCACGCGTAGCGGCGCAGTTGATGATAGCTCTGCGTATCCCTCAACAATGCAATCACTGCCTCTTGGTAGGAGATGGCGATGGAGCGGCCCAAGAAGAGGACACTCATGATCACCGGCCACACGGCCAGCGAGAGCAATGGCTCTGGCGCACGAGACATCGTCGTGGTAAAGAGCGGCTGATTGGCCAACGTGATCAACGACGTCAACGCCAGGGGCACGTAGAACGAAAGCAGATTGGGCCACGTCAACAGTTCGCCGTCGCTGGCGTCGCTGCTCAATCTCTCGCGAATGGTGGTGCGGGCGAAGTAGTAGGCTGCCAACGCCGCTGCCACCACCCCCACACTCAGCGCCGTCGCTGCAATGTAAACCCCATCGACGTGAACCCAGAACATGCCGATCAATAAAATTGATGTCGTCACAACGAGGCGCGCCGCAATTGTGATTGGCACCACCCGCGTGCGGTCATGGCGGATCAGCACGCCCTGCCAGAGGCGACGATAGGCGATGGCGGCTGTCCACGGCGTCAGCAGCAGGAAGCCATGCCGGCTCAATTCCACCACGTCTTCCGGCGCGCCGATCAGCCGCCCCACAATGAAGCCGTAAAGCGGTGTCAGGCCGACCAGCAGGTGTAAAGCGGTCAGGCTGATGGTCATCATGTGGGTGAAGTTGAGCAGCCGCTGATAGGACTGTCGATCATGTGGCAACGCCGTCCCCGCGGTGAGGAGCATGATCACCGGCCCTTCCACCATCAACGCCAACGACCAGGTGACGCCGAACGCCGCTAGGTTGAATTCGGGATTGGGCAGGCGGGCCAGTGTGGCAGAGATGGCAGGCTGTTCAATCGCCATCATGATCCACATGGTCGCCAGCGGCAGCCAGAACCAGAAAATACGGCGCGGGGTGAGGAGTTTGTCGAAAGACACAGGGTTGTCCTTGTGGGTAGGATCGGAACTAAACCGTTTAAGCGTAAGATCCGATCCTACCGGTTCGACAGAAGTGTGTCAAACGCAGGCAACAAGCATAGCTGGTAAGTGCCTCAAATCAGGTTTGGGCGAAGTGTATCAACCCGGCGACAGATCAACATTCGCCCAGTCTTCAATTCACGCTATCCTCAGGTTCACCTCGCCTGGCAAGCCACTCCTCAAATTGGCCAAATCTCTCAAGATTTCTCTCTAAGGCACGACGAGTATTCTCTGCCTCCTCATGATCATCCTCATCGTCAAACTGCTCAGGTATCACAAAATTCAGACCTTTTGCTTTCTGAATTCGTCTTGTGTCTCTATTGTTCTGGGCTAAAAGTGTAGGGTGTAACTTTGCTAAACCACTTCGTATCGAATTGAAAAGTTCACCTGGAGTCTTAGTGCCAGGGCTGCGACCTCCCAACACAGGTCTAAACATATCTGTCACCCACTCTATGAATTTGCTATAAACTTCACTGTTCGGGTCAAAATTCCGTACCTGGTCAAAATGAAGAAAACCAGTGTACCGACGGAAATCGTCCAACACTGCATGCTTTAGATGAAAGCTGGATTTTTTTTTGCGAATTTTGTTTATAAGACTTTTCAGTTTCCCCTTGCGCTGAAGAGTATGGATTGAGTTTCTACCCTGCTGCACGGTATGCGTCAACTCGTGGGCGAGGAGTTTCTGCCCGCCGCTGCTGCTTGGGTTGTACTGCCCCTTGCCAAAGAAGACGTCGTTGCCCACGGTGAAGGCGCGGGCGTTGAGGCTGCGGTTAAGCGTGTCCGCCTGCCCACCGGTGTGGACGCGCACCCCGCTGAAGTTCGCGCCAAAGCCCCGCTCCATCTTGGCGCGGATGCCGTCGTTGAGCGGCTGACCGCCGCCACGCGCCGACTGAATCTGCTGCGCCACGCTGCTTTCCACTTCGCCACCTTCGGCGCCGTGTAGCGGCTTCATCTGCGCCAATTCTTCTTCGTCCTGGCGCTGCACAAAACGCTCTTGGGTGAACTTCATCTGAGGCGCCCGCTGTAGACGGCTGATCTGCGTAGCGGGCGACTTGGGCTGGGAGGCGCTGCTTTCACCGGCTTTCGTTAAGCCGATCTTCGGCTGTGGCTCTGCCTGCCGCTGAAGATTGGACTTGTCGTACGACACCCGCTCTGGCTGCACCATTTCCTCTTCTTCGTCCATACGCTGCACCGGCTGAGAAGGGTCTATCTGCCGCACCACTTGATCGGCCACCCGGTCGGCTTCCTGCTCGTGCTTGTCGCCCGCAGGGCCTAGTTTCAGCTTGGCTTGCAGACCGCTGCTCCGTGAAAGCAGCCCCACCGTAGCGCGATTGCCAATCGTGCGCTGTAAGGAGAGCACATCTGTAGACGTGAGTGTCTCCGGCGCTATCTGCGCTCGTTGTAGTACCGCAGGCCGGCTGGTGTGATTGACAGAGGCCAAGGACGAGGTTTTTGACTTGGTACTTCCTGATGAACGGGGCAATCGAGCAGCAGTAGACATACGGCGATTCCTCAATGTGCGTTGTAGGCGAACCCAACACGGGGAACAGCAGGTTGCGAAAACTACTTACTACGGGTGTATAACCTGAATCAATTGTCATGCCAAGCCGACAATGCACCCATTTCCGCCGATCAGTTGACGTTACAACAATCTGATGAAATATGAGGACAAGTGTGGGCGAAAGCAATCATACCAAGGCACCGTTATTTTATCGTTACTTAGGCACCAAGCGGGTATTCAATGTAGCGCAGACGTGTTGCTGCGTGCTGTAATTTCAGGATAGAGACTAATTTTGCCCGTGCGCTGCTGCTTCGAGGATAGGGGAGAACTGATTCTGCATGTGGGTGAAGATCAGCAACAGTTGCTGGATCATTTCGGCTTCAAGCAGCGACCATTTGGCGCCGGCGAGGACGTAGCGGTAGTAAATCTTTCCATCGGGGGTGAGACCAAAATAGCCCACGCCCGTCTGCCGGTTGACGTCGGCCAGTTGCCGCTCCACAGCGGCACGGTGTTCTACTTCCACGACAAAGGGGAGCGGGGTGTAGCACTGAATCAGGCTGACATAGTCTAAATCTTCGCCATCGGGCAACGGCAGAAAGCCGAATCGCATGGTCCGATCTCGCCCAAGTGGATCCTTCTCCAAGCCAACCAGGAGCAAAGGCCCCGGGAAAAGCACTTGCGCTTCCTCGGCATCAAAGAGGCGGGTTTCATAGCCCAAACTGCGGATGGCTTGCTGAAAATGGGCCAGGATTTCATATTGTTTGGCCTGAGATTGCGCCGAAATGGGTTCTGTCATGCCGATATGCCCTAGCTAGGATTCCAGGTGGCTTTCTTCTTGATGGCGTCTTTCACCGTCGTTTGTAGTTGACGTGGCAGTGAGTTGACTGCGTTGTCGATGACCTCGGCATAATCTTTCTCGATGAGCACGGCTAACCGGTGAAGTCGACCTATGTGTTCGGGATTGCCGTTCGACTTAACACTCTCTACAGCATCCCACATCTTTGCGTTTCCACCTAGCTTTTCTTGCTTTTCATTGTCTTTGACCGTGCCGTTGCTGTCTACAAGACCGGTGTAGCTGCCCACAGCCCGCCCCAGGTAGGGCAGCCAGTTGTAGGCGGTCTCTGTCCCTTTGCTGATTGCGCCTGTCATCCATTTACCCAATCCGCCATAGAAAGCGCCGACGCCTTCCATCGCGCCCAGGCCTGTCTGCATGCCGCCCTCAAGATAGGACCAATAGTCGAGCCTGGCTTCGAGGACATCCAAGGCGTCTAACAGTGCAGGATTGCCACTGCCGTCGACGCGCAGCGTGTTGATCGCATTCTGGTTAATGCGGATGTTGACGATCTTTGTAACACCGGCCAGGCTCTTGGCACCGGCACCGGCCATGCCCACAAAGTCTGGGATCCCGGGCACCACCGACAACAGCCCCGAAATACCGCCGAGCGTCGTCAGGCCACCTTCGACATACTTCTGTTGGCCTAAAATGCTTGAGCCGCCTTCGTAGGTGTCTTTGGCGCCCCCAGTAAAGCCACCAAAACCTTCCATGCCCGAATCAATCCCAGATGAAACCATGCCAGACATTGAGCCTAAAAGCTGTGGTATATTCGGAATGATTTGAGCGGCTTCTTCCCCTGTTTCAACCACAGCCCCCAAGAGATCGACCACCTGAGCGGTATTGGCTACCTTGCCACCTACTGTACCAAGCAGGCCTTCTTGAAGGTTCTTGATCAGCTCCTCAAACTTCGTATTCTGCATCTGCTTGTAGAGATCTAGCTGATTGTCGGTCAATTTCTCAAAAAATTTGACCTGACCCGCCGCGACCACTTTTTGATACTTGTTTTTACCCAGTTTTTGTTCAAGAGACTTCGTGTTGGGGGCGCGTTGGATCAGCGCCACATTTCCAGATTGGCGTTGAACGGTGGTAAGGAAAACTTTTCGCTGCACACCCACTGCGCCCTGTTGCACGGTATGCGTCAATTCGTGGGCGAGGAGTTTCTGGCCATTGCTGCTGCTTGGGTTGTACTGCCCCTTGCCAAAGAAGACATCCTTGCCCACGGTGAAGGCGCGGGCGTTGAGGCTGCGGTTGAGCGTGTCCGCCTGCCCGCCGGTATGGACACGCACCCGGCTGAAGTCTGCGCCGAAGCCCTGCTCCATCTTGGCGCGGATACCGTCATTGAGCGATTGGCCGCCGCCACGCGCCGATTGGATTTGCTGGGCCACGCTGCTTTCCACTTCGCCGCCTTCGGCGCCATGCAGCGGGTTCATCTGCGCAACGTCTTCTTTTTCCTCGTGACGCTGCACAAAGCGTTCTTTGGTGAACTGCACCCTGGCGGCACGCTGCAACCGGCTAATATGCGCTGCCGCAGGAGAGATCGGCGGCTGCGAGAAGAGCGTTTTGGCATTGGGCTCAAAATGCCGTTGAAGATCCAAACTGTTGCCGGGTAGCGCTTTTGCTTGGGCCAGTTCTTCTTCCTCTGTCGAGCGCTGCACTGGTGGCGTATGATCCATTTGGCGCACCACCTGTGCGGCCACACGATCCGCTTCCTGCTCATACTTGTCACCGGCTGGGCCTAGCTGAAGTTTGGCCTGTATACCTGCCATCCTCGAGAGGACGCCAATGGTGGCACGGTTGCCGATGCTGCGCTGCAACGACAGCACACCAGCAGGCGTCAGCGCCTCAGGCGCAGCCTGGGCTCGCTGTAACACTGCGGCCTGGCTGATACGTTCGGGAGATGCCGCTCCAGAATCTTTGGGCTTGGTATTTTCCGTTGTGTGCGTGGAACGTGCAGACACAGACATAGAGGATTCTTTTCTCAAATTACTTGGATAACCGGTATCGAGGAGGCATTCATGCTAAAGACAGCATACTAGAGGTTTCGTGTGAATGTCAACGGGTTTGCGTACCCAGGGTAACGTAATTTGGGGTTGAGATTGACCTTCCGGGAAGAGGCCGCACCCTATTCAGGTATGCGTTCCATTCTAGACCCCTTCCCAGAAGGTCCGGTGTATCGTGACGTACAGGACGGGCCTGTACAGTTACGCGTTACGCATCACTTCAACACTGACGGCAGATACAGAGGTATCAGAGCTTCACCAGCGAGCGGTGTGCCGAAGCTGATTTCGTAGGAACCGGCAGCGGCCAGGGCGTTGTTATGGAGAACTTGCACCTGCACAATTTCACCGGGTGCCAGATTCAGTGGCAGCGCCCAATACTGATCGTAGGCCAGCGCACCGACCTGGTATTCCTGCGTACCGGCGTTGGTGGTGACGCGTACGGTGGCGTTCAACCCTTGTGTGAAGCGGCTCAGACGCAGGATGTGCCGTTGTGTGGAAGCGCTGACACTGGCGACAGAGACACCTTGCGCTTTGGGATCGCCGGAAACCGGCTGCGATGCCGTGAGGCGGAAGCTGTCTCCGTCGCCGGCGCTGTCGATACGGCCGGGGACGTCGCTGTTGTCCGTGGGGACGTCTGTAGCGCTGCCGTCAGCGCCGTGGTCGTCCTCGGCGTAGTCGTCGATCAGGATCTCAACTGAGGCGAAGCGGTCGAAGTCATCGGGTACGGTGGAGGTGATCACTTCGGTCACGTCGGCCAAGCCGGCCTGGGTGAAGAAGGCGATGCCGTCGATATTGTCGAAGACGACGGTGGCGTAGTAGTCGCCCGCCTGATCGTAGGACATGAAGCCGGTGTAGAGGCTGTCGTCCGCAGTTTCGTCGGGGGCGACATCGTCGTCGAGCAGAGACAGATCGGAGAAGGTGCCGTCGGGTTTTTCCACCCATGCGCTGACACCGGCCCCGGCGATGCCGTCGATCTGGCTGAGTTCCGCCTGCAACACTACCTCTTCGGGGTAGCTCACGTAGGGGCCGCCCAGGCTGGACAGGGTCGCCTGGTAGGTGAAGCCGTCCAGTGCGTAGCCGGTGGCTTCGTAATCCACAGTCAGCGGACCGGCCAGCGAATTGAACTCAAAGATCCACGTGCCGGTGACAGGTTCGCTGACGGAGTAGAAACAGAGCGTGTCGCTGCCGTCGAAGTTGCAGGTGGGTGCATCGCTTTCCTGATCAGACGGATCATAGAGGAAGAGTTCGGCGCCGCTGCTGCCACCCTCGAAGAGGACGGCGACTTGCAGTTCGTCCAGCGTGTCGTCTACGTAGATAGTAGTGAGAAGGGTGTGGTCTCGTCTACAGTAAGGTTGTAGGCTGTCCCCAGATCTACGTCGAGGATGAGCGAAGCCTCCTGATCCACGTCGCCGAATGCCGAAACCAACTGGTTGCTGTCGGCCATTTCTTCAGCTTTGGCGCGGGCGCCGGGAATGTTAAGTCCAGCCGGGCTGACAAAGGAAGCCGTTCCACGGGCTGGCGCCGTTGCCTTCCAGGCCGATGCCCAGTCCTTGGCTGCCACCGGTGGGGGCAGTTGTGGTGGACTGTACTTCTTTGCCGTCGATGTAGAGTCGGTTGGTTGTGCCGTCCCAGCTATAGGCGACGGGTCCTTGTTGGCGCAGGGAGGCGAAGCCGCCGTACGGGTCAGTGCGGAAGTGGGGGCTGAAGAGGTTGACGGAGGGATGGGTTGTCATAGATAGACGCTTTCAGAATAAGGCAAAAGTCAAAAGGCAAAGCGCAGAAGGCAAAAGTGCAGAGGACGCCAGCGACGATTCGCGAGTCACTGCTGCACCTTTATGCTACACCTGTTCGACGTCGATTGTCACGTCTTCGTTGCCCAGCACAAAGGTCTCGATATGCGCGAGCGTCTCCTTCCAGTTCCACTTCCGGCGTGAGCGTAATGGTGACGGTGACAAGGTTGTGCGAGTGCGCTACCTGTTGCAGCGGCTGGTATACTTCAAGGCCAGCGGCTTCACTGCCGGCGGGCACGAGCTGGGCCAATTAAGAAGCAACAGCCAATGACAGCGGATCAGGCGAGGCATACCTGAACAAAGTGCCTACTGGGGAAACCTAGCTTGAAAACAATGCGGAATCAATTATAATATTTCACACCGCCAAAAACAGTCTTCCTGTGCATAGCTTTTGTTTATCGATAACTGGAAAAATGAATGTCCACACATCAAGGTAGCGACAGGGCTCATCCCAATACATCTACCCACGCCAAAGAGCATACGCCCCAACGCGGTCCATACTCCACCCAGATTTTGCAGCGGCTGGAAAGCGAACCAGACAGCATCCGCCCCACCGATGTGTTGGCATTGCAGCGCACCATCGGCAACCGGGCAACGGGGCGTCTCTTGCAGGCCAAGCTCAAACTTGGCCCCGCGGGAGATCAGTACGAGCAGGAGGCGGACAGAGTCGCCCAGCAGGTGGTGCGGGCCAGCCGCCAGCCAGAGGTGCAACGGGATAAGGGCGACGACGGCGCTATCCAAACCAGACGCTACGCCAATTCGATGGCCGATTCCCAGCGAAGTGTCACGCCCGTGGCTGCTGGAATCAGTCGGGTGCAACGAGGATTTGTGGCACGGCCGCAGGTTTCAGAGTTGCAGCGGGAGGGGATGGAAGACGAGGAACTCCAGGCGTCGCCCACTCATGGCCTGGAGGGTGGCGATGTGGACGCGGACGTGGCCCGTTCTATCCAGAACGCCAAGGGGGGCGGCCAGCCCCTGCACGATGGTGTGCGCTCGTCTATGGAGCAGGGTTTTGGTGCGGATTTCAGTGGTGTGCGCGTGCATACAGGGGGGCAGGCCGATGCGCTTAATCGGTCATTGAACGCCAAAGCCTTCACCACCGGCAAGGACATCTTCTTTGGCAAGGGGCAGTACAACCCAGGCAGCAGCGGCGGACAGGAGTTGATTGCCCACGAGTTAACCCATACCGTGCAGCAGGGTGCAGCGGGGGTACAGCGGCAGACAGCCGTTACCACAAATCCTACTCGTACATTTGGAAGAGCACCAGGTCAAACGCTCATCCAACGATCTGAGGCGGATGCTGTATCTCTCGCAAATCAACTAGATCCAGCCCAAAATCCGAACGCAAAAAAGTATCAAACTTGGGGTGACTTAACGACGGCGCGAGAAAGTAACGTAGCAGTAATCGTTACCAATTGGTCCAGGATTGCCGATGCCTATATCAAAAAGAGTACCGTTGTCTTTACACACCATCATGAACTGATTACAGAAGCAGACAGAATGTTGCAAGATCAGCGAAACTGGACCGATCCCCAGGCAAGAAGAGAAGCCAGTCATATCTTACAGCAGATGGTTCCCAAATTGGCTACTTGGGAGAAACATTTAAAATCGCCTACCATCTCAGGACAGCCACAGATTTTCAAAGGAATTGTTACTCGCATTAACGAGCTTTCAAGCAAGATTCAACAGATTCAAGACAAATTCTTAATGGCATACAGAGGTGAGGGAGAGGGATCCAAAAAAAGTAAAAGCATCTTCAGCAGAAAGAAACGCACGGTACTCTCACTACCACAAAAAGCTGGTCCAGGAAAAGGAAAACTGGAACTTTTTAACAAGATCAATCCCACAACCAATCAAGAAGTGGCGCTAGGAAAGGGTGGAATGGGATATGGACGATTTGGTAAATTAGATGGCTCAGAAAAATTCGTCAAAAAGCAGAAACTGAAAAAGAATGAAGCCTCGATCCAGGCCGGCGCACACAAACAGGTGTATGCATTGGATAAGGACTCGCAGGATCTGTATCTGTCATGGATCGAACAGGAGATGACCAAATTCAGAAACGAGTTGAACTACACAACCAACATCCTAGATCACGAAAATGTAATCAAAACCCACGGGGGATCTGTAGGCGTCGGCTCTGACAATATGCCAACAGCCTATATGGTGATGGACATGATGCAGAGTGACATAAAGAAGATGATCGAAAAAGATGAATGGGATGAGCATACCAAGATAGAGATAATGAAAGGCGTTTTGGCCGGCCTGGCCCACGTTCACGGCAAAGGGTTAATCCATCGCGATATCAAACCCGAAAACATTATGCTGGACAAAAATGGTGTCCCCAAGTTGATCGACTTCGGTGAAGCAGTCCAGATGGATCATGAGCATAAATTTGAATCAGCTGACAGAGCAGGTACACAGGGTTATCAGCATCCTGTGAAAATCAAGATGAAGCCAATCTTATTCGATCGAAACACAGACCTGTACGCGTTGAAGGTGACCTTCGGAGAAATGAAACCGTCCACCGCAGCAGTACAGGGGTGGCTCGACTCATTTGATGACTCCCATGATGCCGCGGGGTTGCTGAACACCTTGAAAACATTCGACATTGATGATTAGCCACACTCACTTCGGTTCGTCCACGCAAGCCGCAAGATGGAGCGGCGGTCAACTTCACTTTTAAAGACACAGGCGACGGCTCGCAAGTCAGTGCCTGGCACGGGTCAGGAGATCTCTCTGACCGAGATCTGATGCTGACCCGTGTCAGGCACTGACGGGGCGACACGGCGCTCCTCCAATAAGCCGATTACCGTATCACCCCTTCACCTTGTCATCTTAGGCCCGTTCGACGCCGATTGTCACGTTGTCGCTGCCTAGCGCGAACGTTTCGGTGGACGACGGTGTCGCGCCCTCCTGCACGAGACGCGTGGTGAGCGTCTCCTCCTTAACATAGTCACCATGTGCCGCCAGGACTTGCGCCACCAACGCCGTGTCGCTAACGTAGAGAACGATGCGGTCGCTGATCTCCAGCCCGGCATCTTTGCGCAGTTGCTGCACGCGACGCACGAGTTCGCGGGCGTGTCCTTCCAGTTCCAGTTCCGGCGTCAGCTCCGTGGTGACGGCGACGAGGTAGCCGCCGTCCTCGGCCACGCTGTAACCCTCGCGCGGGGACGTACGCACTTCCACATCGCCGGGTGCGATGGCGTATGTCTCGCCACTTTCGACGGTCACATCCACACTTTCGCCGTTGCGGAAGCGGGCAGCCAGATCCATCTGCTCCAGCGCGCCAAAGGCTTTGCGGATCTTGGGATAGCCGGAGCCGTATTTCTGCCCCAACTGCTTGGGCAGTGGGAAGACCTGCACGTCGACCAGGTCACCGGCGGCGCCGGCGAAGGCCAATTCGCGGATGTTCAACTCGCCGAGGACGTACTCTTCCATGCGGCGCAGGCCGTTTTCCTCTTCGGCGGTACGGGTGCGCACAACCACCTGTTGCAGCGGCTGGCGTACTTTGAGGCCGGCGGCTTCACGGGCGGCGCGGCCCAGCGTGGTCACCTTCTGTGCCAGTTCCATATCGGCGTGCAGTTGCTCATCGATAAGCGCTGCATCCACAACAGGCCAGGACGCCAAGTGCACCGAATCCGGCGCGGACTTGTCTACGCGCGCGACGAGGTTCTGGTAGAGTTCTTCGCTGATGTAGGGCATGGTAGGTGCGAGTAGCTTGGATACCGTCACCAGCGCCGTGTGCAGCGTCGAGAGCGCGGCGGGGTCCCCTTCCCAGAAGCGACGGCGGTTCAGGCGCACATACCAATTGCTCAGATTGTCCACAAACCCCTCGATCGGTCGCGTCGCCCCTAGCACATCGTAATTCTCGAAAGACGCTGTCACGTCTCTTACCAGCCGGTTCAGGTCCGAAAGCAGCCACCGATCAAGTAGATTCTCCGACTGCCCCGAGCCCCAGTCCCCTGTCCCCTGTCCCCAGTCACTTAAGTTGGCATAGGTGACAAGGAAACTATACGTATTCCACAGCGTATTCATGAACTTACGCACCACTTCGCCCACCAGGTTGACGCTGAAGCGGCGAGAGTTGCCAGGCGGGCCGGCGGTGTACATGTACCAGCGGGTGGCGTCGACGCCGTGTTCGTTGAAGACTTCCCACGGGCTGACGATGTTGCCCTTGGATTTGCTCATCTTCGAGCCGTCTTCGGCCAGGATGTGGCCCAGGCAGATGACATTCTTGAAGGCGGGCCGGTCGAAGAGCAGTGTGCTCACGGCATGGAGTGTGTAGAACCAGCCGCGGGTCTGGTCGATGGCCTCGCAGATGTAGTCGGCCTGTTGCTGTTCTTCCCAGAGTTCCTGGTTCTCGAATGGGTAGTGCCACTGCGCCACCGGCATCGATCCGCTGTCAAACCAGACGTCGCAGACCTCGATGACACGGCGCATGGTGCCGCCGTCAGGCGCAGGCCAGGTGACGTCGTCGACGTAGGGGCGGTGCAGTTCGAGATCGCTCAGGTCGATGCCGCTGTGTTCCGAAAGCTCGGCGCGGCTCCCCACACAGACAGTGTAATCACTGCCAGGCGCGTCGCTCTTCCAGATGGGCAGCGGCGTGGCCCAGAAGCGGTCGCGGCCCATGGCCCAGTCGACATTGTTCTCCAGCCAGTTGCCGAAGCGACCGTTTTTGATGTGGTTGGGCACCCAGTTGATCTCTTCGTTGAGCGCCACCAGACGATCCTTGTACTCGCTGGTGCGCACGTACCAGGTGGTCTTGGCCCAGTAGATCAGCGGCGTGTCACAGCGCCAGCAGAAGGGATAGCTGTGTTCGTAGGTCCCCGCTTTGTAGAGTAGACCGCGGCCCTTTAATTCCTCGGTGATGGCGGGGTCGGCCTCTTTGACGAAGACGCCGGCCCACGGCGTTACCTCGGGTTTGAACGAACCGGTGGCGTCCACGGTTTGGAGGACGGGCAGGTTGTTTTTGCGCCCGACTTCCATGTCGTCGGCGCCGAAGGCAGGCGCGATGTGGACGATGCCGGTGCCGTCCTCGGTGGAGACGAAGTCGGCGGTGACGACGTAGGCGTAGTCCTGTTCGACGGGGTAGAAGGTGAAGAGCGGCGTGTAGTGCTTGCCCGCCAGATCCTTGCCCTTCACCTCGCCCAGCACCTCGTAGCCAGGACGCAACACCGCTTCGAGCCGCGCTTTGGCCAGATAGAGCATCGCGCCCGATTCGTCGCGCACCTTGACGTAGTCGATCTCTTTGCCCACAGCCAGGGCCACATTGCCGGGCAGCGTCCACGGCGTGGTGGTCCAGGCCAGGAGGAAGGTGTTCTCCTCGCCCTGCACAGCGAATTTGACGTAGACGCTGGGGTCGACGGTGCCTTCCTTGTAGCCAAGGGACAACTCGTGACTGCTCAACGGTGTGCCGCAGCGCGGGCAGTAGGGGACGACTTTGTAGCCCTGATAGAGCAGGTTCTTGTCCCAAAACTGTTTGAGGATCCACCAGAGCGACTCGATGTAGTCGTTCTTCATGGTGACGTAGGCGTCTTCGAGATCGACCCAGAAGGCCATGCGCTCGGTGAGGGCCGACCAATCTTCCAGGTAATTCCACACCGATTCCTTGCTGCGCTGGTTGAAGGCGGCCACGCCGTACTGCTCGATCTGCTCTTTGCCGGTAAGGCCCAGTTGCTTCTCCACTTCCAGTTCCACGGGCAGGCCGTGGGTGTCCCAGCCGCCTTTGCGCAGGACGTAGTGGCCCTGCATCGTCTTGTAGCGGGGGAACATGTCCTTGAAGGCGCGGGCCAGCACATGGTGGATGCCGGGTCGCCCGTTGGCGGTGGGCGGCCCCTCGAAGAAGACGAAGCGCGGGCCGTCCTTGCGCTCGTCCATGGACCGTTTGAAGACGTTGCGTTCACGCCAGAGATGCAGGAGTTGCTCCTCCATCTCCGGGTACGCTACGGAGGACTTGACCTCCCTAAAGGTTTCTTTGCTGGTTGTACGTGTTGTCATGGTTGCCTCTGTTGTATGAAAAATACTTGTCAGTCTGTATCGATATCGGGTAAACTGTCGTCAGTAAATTGAAATTCGCAGGAGCAATAAGTGAATTGTTGTATTCATATGAAAAGAGCCGGTTATGACGATTGCACTTCACACGAAACTTTCTAAGTTCACGCAAGAAGAGATCCAGGACACGCTATCCTATGCGTTGCGCAATGAAGCGGAACAGGCAAAGTCGCGCCGCGATTACTTTGCCGGTATCTGCACTGCGTTTGAAACTCGCTATGGTTTCTCTTCGGACATGTTCCTTGAACGTTTTGAAGAAGGCGAACTCGGCGATGACGAGCATTTGTTTGATTGGTACGCCGCTGTCCGTGGTCTTCATCTCTGGGAACGTCGTTATCAAATCCTTCGCGGAGTTTCTGTGTGAACGCACGTGAATACTACCAGTCCGTACTAAGTGCGATTCACGAAAGCCCTTACGTCGTTGCCACCGATCTGCAGTTTCGTGAAATCGATAGCAACGAGTGCTACATCCGCGGACGCTTGACAATTGTCAATTCAATCGAACTGCACATTGCCGAATATGTCATTACGGAGCCATCAGTGCAGCGGACGAAGTATCGCTACCATTTACAAAAAACCGACGGTCAGTTGATCTGTCGCTGGGACAACGTTCCCCACCATCCACAAGTACCGACCTTTCCCCACCATCAACACCTCGCGTCAGGGCAGATCGAACCTTCCGCATCCATGGACATTGTCGACGTACTGCGCATTCTCGTTCAATATCTCGACGAGTAACAAAGGCACAAGCACCTACGACGATACCGCACCACAAACTCACAAATCCATCCGCATCCACTCAATATCGTAGTAGCGCCCATCCCACTTGATGTATCCATCCTCCACATAAGTTGGAACAAATCCCGCCGCCAGATAAAGTTGACGGGCCGCTTCGTTGCCCACGGTGACGGCGATGATCAGCCGCTCCAATCCGCGCTGTGACCGGGCATGATCGAGGATCGCGTCCATCAGCGCTCGCCCGTAGCCGCGTCCCCGCGCTTCGGGGACGACGTACATGCTGCCCACAATGGCGCGATGACGGGTCTTGCGTCCTGGGTAGCGGCTCCACCCGGCAATGCCGTTCATCGTGTCACCTGTGAAAACCCCGAAGACAGCCCTGTCCGCCGGATCGACGTTCAACTGTGCGGCAACGTCCTCGACAGCGATGTGACGTTCGTCATAATAGTCGCGCCCGAAGGCTTCGGGGTGATCTTGCAGCGCCCGCAGCCATATCGCTTGAAACTGTGTCGCATCTTCGCCGGTCAAGAGACGAACGGACATGTCATCCTCCTTGCAGGCGTGCCGGTTTGCGCCATCCCCAGCCCAGTTTGTAGAGTTCGCGGTCGATCCACTGCTCGTAGCTGCTGAAGGCCCACGCTTCAGGACGCTCCACATGTCCATGCAGCACAGGATCGTAGTGGATCATGTCCAACGCGGCGGCGAAGGCGTCCACATCCGCCAACCGTTCCACTTTGCGCCGATGCACCCACACTTCCAGCGCCTCGGGGATCCCCATCAACTGCGCGTAATCGCGTTGATAACGGTGGAGGAAGGTTTCCACAACAGACGCCATGCCCTTCCCCGGCGCAGCTTGGAGCAACAAGTGCACGTGATCAGGCAGGATCACATACGCCGTCAACTCGAACCGCTTCTCCCGCTGCAACTTCGCCAACACCGACAGCACCAAGTGCGCCGTCGCCCGCTGCTTCAGGATCGCCTCCCCGTTCGCCGTCCAGCACGTCACCAGCGTCAACCCGTCTGCGAAGAAGGGGACGTAGGCGGCGGTAGCGGGGTCGGGGATGGGGTTCATGATGCCTCGTAGTTCGTAGTGCGTAGTTCGTAGTGCGTAGCTCGTTGACGGATCTGGTTTCCAATGGAGGCTCATCTCTGCAACGGACTACGCACTTCTCTGCGCGATCCCTTGCCAAATACGCTCAACCAATCTCCACATAGATCCGCTTATTGATCGCGCCCTTGCTCTTGTAATCCACCACCTGCATCCGCCCCACTTCGCTGGTGTTGCGCACGTGGGTGCCACCGTCGGCCTGCAGATCGAGACCTTCGAGTTCGATGGTGCGGATTTCGGTGATGCCCAGTGGCAGCAGGTTGATCTTGGTGCGGATCAGATCGGGGATCTGAAAGGCGTCCTCGCGCGGCAGGATCTGGGCCTTCACCGGGTGGGCGGCCCTGATCTCGGCGTTGCAACGTTCCTCGATTTCGCCCACCAGTTCCTTGCTCATGGACGCAAACTCGAAGTCCATGCGCCCCGCGCCAGGATCCATGTTGCCTCCCGTAACCTGTGCGCCGTAGTCGCGCCAGACCACGCCGCACAGGACATGCATCGCCGTGTGCGTGCGCATGAGCAAATGCCGCCGATCCCAGTCCAACGTCCCCTGCACGGATTGGCCGGTGGTAATCGACGACAGTCCACCATCAGTGTTTTCCAGCGTATGCCAGACCAGTTCGCCCTCTTTCTTGACTTGGGCCACGCGCAGGCGTTGACCATCCACCGTCAACCAGCCCTCGTCGTTGGGCTGCCCCCCGCCGCCAGGATAGAAGGCGGTGCGATCCAGCGCCACGCGTGTCTTGCCGTCGGCTTCGTCCACCGCGGTGACGGTGGCGTCGAAGTCTCGCGTGTACGCGTCGTTGTAATAGAGCAATTCTGTCATGGTGGCTCTCTTTCTACATACGTTCTGGAATTTCAATTCCCAGTAGATCTAGCGTTTGCTCGAAAACGTCCCCAGTTAACTTGACCAGAGCGAGCCAGGACGCCTGCTGGGCGGAGTCAGCTTCACGCAGAATATGATGCCGCTCATAAAAGCGGTTGAACGCTACGGCCAGTGTGTAGACGTAATCACAGAGATGGTTTGGGGCCCGTTCTGTGTAGGTGGACGCCAACCTGTCTTGCAATTCATCGATCTTCAGCATGAGCGCCTGTTCGATCTCGCTGGCAGATGGTCGAAATTCACCCGGGTGCAGATTCTGCTCCTGGGCCTTGCGCAGAATCGATTTACAACGTACAGCCGTGAAGAGCAGGTACGGTCCCGTTTTACCTTCGAATGTAGAGAAGCGATCCAGGTCAAAGACGTAGTTCTTCGTACGGTGATTCATCAGATCCCCATATTTCAACATCGCTACCCCCACCATACGCGCAACTTCAACCTTTTCCTCTGTTGGGTAATCGACTGCGATCTTCGCCTCGTGCATCCTCTCCAGCGCCTTCTGGGTGACCATCTCGATCAGGTCCTTCAGTTTCATCACCCCGCCGACACGGGTCTTAAATGGCTTCCCGTCGGCGCCATTCATTGTGCCGAAGCCAGCGTGTTCCAGCCTCACCGACGTCGGTGCAACGCCTGTTCGATAGGCTGCGCGAAAGACCTGACGAAAGTGATCGCTCTGTCGGTTATCGACGACATAGAGGATCTGCTGCGCTTGCAGATCCTGTACACGCTGGTCGATGGTGGCCAGATCCGTCGTGCCATAGAGAACGGCTCCATCTGATTTGACCAGCATCAACGGCGGCAGATTGTCTTCATCCTCTGCACCTGAGACATCCACAACAGTGGCACCCTGGCTTTCGTAGGCGTGCCCCTGGGCTAGAAGTCGCTCGATCAACCCCGGAATTCGATCCTGTGTGTCGCTCTCGCCTAGCCAGAGGTCAAACTGGATGTTCAACCTGTCGTAGTCCGATTTCAGATCGGCTACAGAAACGTCTACAAAATGCCGCCAAAGTGCCTGGTAGCCGGGCCGTCCCTGTTGAAGTTCATAGGTTGCCTGGCGGGCGGCCTCCATCGCCTCCGGAGCGTTCTGCGCACGCTGGCTTGCCTGCGGATACATCTCTTCCAGATCGGCAATGGTGACCGGAGAGCTATCAGGATAGGGTCCTGTATAGTCACCGTCAAAATGGGGTAGATCGGGCTGGCGTCGCTCCATCTCGCTGATCAACATGCCCATTTGCAGGCCCCAATCCCCCAGGTGGACATCCCCGATGACATGGTGGCCAAGAAAGCGGGCGACACGCTTCAGGCTTTCGCCGATAATGGCGGCGCGCAGATGACCAACGTGCAGCGGCTTGGCCACATTAGGACCGCCGTAGTCTACGATGATCTTGATGGGGAGGGATGTCGCTGTGCAGCCCAACCGCTCACTGATGGCCATCTCTTGAATGTGTGAGGCAAGGTAGTCGGGTGTCAAGGACAGGTTGATGAACCCAGGGCCAGCTACGGTCACCGTCTGGAACAGAGGCATGGGTGCCAGTACATCGGCGATCTCCTGGGCGATCTGTCGCGGTGAACGGTCTGATTGTTTGGCCGCAGGCAACGCGCCATTGCATTGAAATTGGCCCAAGTCTGGACGCCCCGACACGAGTACTTCTCCAAATTGCCGATTGAACGCGTGCGATGCAAAGACATCGCCTACCAGTCTGGTCAGTTGTTGTGTCAAAGATTCCACACGATGCCTCGGTAATTCTGTAGTTGAGTATGTCGTAGGCAAACAAAAAACCCGCCCCCAAAACGGGGACGGGCTCGAAAGTCCGCGGTACCACCCCGGTTCCCGACCAGAAGTCAGGCACCTTAGTGCGATGCTGCCAAACGAGCAAACAATCAAGAGCAACGAGCCAGACTTAACCTACTCATTACTCCTTACTCATTTTCCGCAAAATCGCCGTGAGGGTAACGGTTCACGACACCGGCGGCGTCTACTCGGCAATCTTGCCTTTCGGGCCGCTGCTCAGGAGGGATTTTCGACGGCGAAGGGTCGATCCGGCTCTCACCATCCCGGATTCGCTGAACGACGTTTCGTCCGCTACTCGTCTCCGTCAACGCAACTGCGATAACGATGTTTGTTGAGTTTAGCAGTGCGCCGCGGGGTTGTCAACAGAAATAGAACGCGGATCGAGCGGATTTGGCGGATTCAAACGGATTTTCTTTTGTTTCTATCCGCCCAGATCCGCTCAATCCGCTCAATCAGCGTTCTATCATGATCCAGATTCAGTTGACGACACCCCCGCTTCTGCGCTAACGTACTTACAGCAACCTCACGAACCTCAATATTTGTTCAATTTTGGAGGCCAACCATGCCCCATCAACTTTCAGGACCTGCCGCGCTTCCCCTGCGTGCCCGGGTCACCGCCCTGTTCAGGCTTGTCCTGGCGCTTGCGCTCTTTGCGGGGATGCTGCCACAGCCCATCGTTCAGGCCGCACCGCCCCAACAGGCTGACGCCGACACTGCTGTGATCCACTACCACCGCCCCAATGGCGACTACGAAGGCTGGGGCTTGCACGTCTGGGAAGACACCACCGAATCGGTCACCTGGGCCGATCCGCTGCCCCCCACCGGCGAGGACGATTTCGGCATCTACTGGGAGGTGGGCGTCCTTGAGGACGGCGAAACCCTCGGCTTCATCGTCCACAAAGGCGACGAAAAGGACCCCGGCCCCGATCAGTTCCTCGACCTGACCACAGGCCGTGAAGCCTGGATCCTCTCTGGAGACACCAACGTGTACACCGAAGCACCTGATCCCAATGCCATCGTCGTCGGCAACATCGGCCAGCAGGCCGCGCATTGGGTGGACAGTCAGACGATCCTGTGGGATGTCGCTGATCTGCCCGCCGACGCCGTCTTCACGCTCCATTACAACGCCAACGCGGGGATGACGCTAGGGCAGGCGGGCGTTAGCGGCGAAGGCATCCGCGATCTCGTCCTCACCCGCGCCGAGGACGGACCTAGCGCCGCCATTGTGGAACGATTCCCCCACCTGGCCGGTTACGCCGCCTTCACCCTGCCCGAAGACGCACCCAATCCCGCCGTCCTCGTGCGCAGTCAGTTGGCTGTCACCGCGCTGAGCGAAGACGGTGATCTGCTCGACGCCACCGGCCTGCAAATCGCAGGCGTGCTCGATGAACTCTTCTACTTCGACGGCGAACTCGGCGTGATCTGGGACGGCGACACGCCCACGCTCAAGCTGTGGGCGCCCACCGCCAAGAACGTGCGCCTCTTCCTCTACGAAGATCCCGCCGCGGACGAACCCACCGAGATCGTCAACATGCGCCGCGGCCGCGGAGACGAACTCTCCGTCTGGGCGGTGGAAGGCACGCCAGAGTGGGACAGCCTGTACTACCGCTACGAGGTACGCGTCTTCGTGCCCAGCACAGGCGCGATTGAGACCAACCTCGTCACCGATCCCTACAGCTTCAGCCTCTCGGCCAACAGCGCCATGAGCCAGATTGTCGATCTCAACGATCCGACGCTCATGCCCGAAGGCTGGGCCACGCTCGAAAAACCGCCGCTCGACGCCTTCACCGACATTACGCTCTACGAGCTGCACATCCGCGATTTCAGCGTCTACGACGAGAGCGTCCCCGCGGAGCAGCGTGGCACCTATCTCGCCTTCACCCAAGCGGACGGCAACGGTGTCGCCCATCTGCGCGCCCTGGCCGACGCCGGTCTCACGCACCTCCACCTGCTGCCTAGCTTCGACATCGCTACCATCGACGAAGACAAAGCCAACTGGGTGGAACTCGATCCCGCCGAACTGGCCGCCCTGCCCCCCGATTCTGAGGAGCAGCAAGCGCTGATCAACCCCATCCGCGACCAGGACGGCTTCAACTGGGGCTACGATCCCTTCCACTACACCGTGCCCGAAGGCAGCTACAGCACCGATCCCCAGGGCACATCGCGTATTCTCGAATATCGCCGGATGGTGCAGGCGCTTAACCAGATGGGGCTGCGGGTCGTTTCCGACGTGGTCTACAATCACACCAACGCCAGTGGACAGGCCGAGAAATCCGTCCTCGATAAGATTGTGCCCGGCTACTACCACCGACTCAACCGCAACGGTATGGTGGAAACCAGCACCTGCTGCCCCAATACCGCCACCGAGCACGCCATGATGCGCAAGCTCATGCTCGATTCGCTGGTCACCTGGGCCACGCAGTACAAGATCGACGGCTTCCGCTTCGATCTCATGGGCCACCACATGCTTGAAGACATGGTTGCCGTGCGCGCCACCCTCGACGGCCTCACCGAAGACGAAGACGGCGTCGACGGCTCGAAGATCTACGTCTACGGCGAAGGCTGGGACTTCGGCGAAGTGGCCGGGAACGCCCGCGGCGTCAACGCCACCCAGATCAACGCCGCGGGGACAGGCATCGGCACCTTCAACGACCGACTGCGCGATGCCGTGCGCGGTGTCGGTCCTTTTGACCGCGGCGAAGACATGCGCAAGCAGGGTTTCGTCTCCGGTCTGGTTCTGGCTCCAAATGAAATCAAGGGCGAAGCCACTGACGCCGATCTGCGCCGCCTCCTCCACGAGACAGACTGGATCCGCGTCGGCATGGCGGGCAACCTGCGCGACTACGTCCTCGTTGATAGCCGCGGCGCCGCGGTGACGGGCGCGCAGATCGACTACAACGGCGCGCCCGCCGGTTACACCCTCGATCCGCAAGAATCGATTAACTACGCCTCGGCCCACGACAACCAGACACTCTTTGACGCCCTCACCTACGGCGCGCCGCAGGACATGCCCATGGCCGAGCGGGTGAAGATGCAGCAACTTGCACTTTCAGTGGTGGGATTGGGGCAGGGTGTGCCTTTCTTCCACGCCGGTAGCGAGTTGCTGCGATCCAAGAGCTTCGACCGCAACAGCTACAACTCCGGCGACTGGTTCAACGCCATCGACTGGACCTACAACGACAACAACTTCGGCCACGGCCTGCCCATGGCAGACTACAACGAAGCCGACTGGCTGATCATGCAGCCCTTCCTGGCCGACCCTTCGCTTAAACCGTCTCAGGGTGACATCCTGACCACAGCCAACTACTTCCGCACCCTGCTCGAAATCCGCCGTAGCAGCCCACTCTTCCGACTGAAGACGGCGGCACAGGTACAGGACATGGTGCGTTTCCACAACCCTGGCCCCGACCAGATCCCCGGCCTGATTGTGCAGAGCATCGCCGACCTGGGCAACGAGGACATCGACCCCGACCGTGAGGCGCTCTTCGTCCTCATCAACGCCCGTCCCGACGACGTCGAGTTCAGTCTGGATTGGCTTGTCGGCGAGGATCTGATGCTCCACCCGCTGCTGGCGCTCCAATCCAGCGACCTGGGCCGCTCATCGTTCAACCCCGAAACCGGCACATTCACCGTCCCTGGCCGCACGGCCGCCGTCTTCGAAACGAGCGAAGTGACCGAAAACTTCGTCGACGGCCTGGCCGCGCTGGACGCCCAGATCGCCGATCTGCTGGCCAACCCGCCCACCCTGCCCGAGGACACAGTCGAAGCACCCGCCGCCGACCGCCCCGCGCCGGAAAGCGTCAGCTTCCCCGGCACGATTGGATCGCTCCTCGGCGGCGCGGACTGGGCCCCTGATGACGCAGCCGTGCAAGCCACCGACGAGGACGGCGACAGCGTGTGGACGCTCACCGCCACCCTCCCCGCCGGCAGCTACGAGTTCAAAGCCGCCGTCAACGGCACCTGGGACGAGAACTACGGTCTCGGCGGCGCACCCGGCGGCGACAACATCCCGCTGGCATTGGCGGCGGAGACAGAAATCACCTTCGCCTATGATCGGGCTACCAACGCCGTCTACGTCACCGACAGCGACGGCACCGTCCTCGCCGGTGAAGCGGGCGCAGCTCAGCCCGAAGAACCGACCGAACCTGCCGAAACCAACATTGACAGTGTCGGCTTCCCCGGCAACTATGCACCCCAGATTGGCGGCGCGGAGTGGGAACCCGCCGATCGTGCGGTGCAGGCTATGGACGAAGACGGCGACGGCGTGTGGACGCTCACCGTACAGCTTCCTGGCGGCGACTACGAGTTCAAAGCCGCCATCAACGGCACATGGGACGTCAACTACGGTGTCGACGGCGAAGCGGGCGGGGCCAATGTGCCCCTCAGCGTGCCCGAGGACGGCGGCACCGTCACCTTCTCGTTCGACGCCACCACCAACGAAATCTCGGTTGAAATCGGCGAACCGGAAGCAGTGGAAGAGGCGCCCGCCGTCCGCGGTGACGGGCAGATCGCCCGTAGCGCCCTTCGCCACGACAGCCGCAGCGACGCCTACCGCGTCCCCTTCGGCGCGGTGCCGGAGACCACCGACGTCGTCCTCCGCTTCCGCACCGCCGCCGAAGACGTGGAAGCCGTGCGCCTCATCCTCCAAAACGAGAGCAGCGGCGCACGGTCTACGATTGCGCTGGAACAGGTTGCCGTCACCCCATCCGAAGGAGGAAGCGGCTACGCCTGGTGGCAAACCAACATCAACGTCGGCGCAGCGCCTACCATCCACACCTACGCCTTCGAAATCGTAGACGGTGACAGCGTCCTCTACTACACAGACAGTGCCGTTGACGGCGGCCTGGGCAACGTCAACAGTTCGCCACCTGTCGCAGGGGGAGGTAGAGGCGGGTTCTGGGACATCTACACCTACGTCGCCGGCTTCGAGTCGCCCGATTGGGCCAAGAACGCCGTGATCTACCAGATCTTCCCCGACCGTTTCCGCAACGGCAACCCAGACAACGACCAAACGGCGGACGACTGGTTCTATCCCGAAGAGCGCGGCCACGTCTTCCCCATCAAGCCGTGGAACACCCTCGTCCCTGATCCGCAGCCCAACGATCCCGGCGCCAACCCCGACTGGTACGCCACCTGGAACAGCACCTTCTACGGCGGAGACCTCCAGGGCGTTATTGAAAAGCTCGACTACCTGCAAGAATTGGGCGTCACCGCCATTTACTTCAATCCCATCTTCGAGTCGCCGTCGAACCACCGCTACGATGGCCGAACCTTTGATGAAGTCGACGATAACCTGGGCGTCCTCGGTGACCCAGACGCGTCGCTGGCCGTGCTCGAAGAACTCGGCCGCGCCGCCGAGGACCGCGGCATGCACCTGATCCTCGATGGCGTGCCCAATCACCTCTCCAGCGACGCCTACATCTTCGACCGCTACGGTCGTCACGACACCGAAGGGGGCTGCGAAGCCGTTGACAGCCCCTACCGCGACTGGTTCTTCTTCAGCGACGCAACGGTTGGCAGCGGCGAATGTGCCGGCGGCGCAACCTACGAAAAGTGGGCGGGCGTTCACACCCTACCCCAACTCGACAACACCAACCCCGACGTCGTGGACAACTGGCTGGGCGAAGACGGCGTCGCCGTGCGCTGGCTGCGCGTCCCCGGCGTGGACGGCTGGCGCATCGATGTGGTGCCCGACGTGGTCAACCTTAACCCGCGCTTCTTCGAGCAGTTCCGCAACGTGGTCAAGGCTGAACACCCAGACGCCATGCTCTACTCCGAAACCTGGTTCGAGCCGGATGTGCGCGCCCGTGTCCTCGGCGACGAGTTCGACAGCACCATGAACTACCGCTTCCGCAATGCCGTCCTCGGCTTCCTGCGCGACAGCGACTGGCAGGACGGTGACGGCACCATCCCCGCGCTGGATGCCGCCCAGTTCGACGACGCCCTGCGCGCCCTGCAAGAGGACTATCCCCCGGCGGCGTGGCAGAGCGCCATGAATCTGCTCAGCTCCCACGACGTCAATCGAGCGTTACGCGTCCTCGATCACGATGGCACACCCCCCTCCGGCTCCCCCCGCGACGAGGGGAGTGATGAGGCTTTTGAAGATGGACGAAACCGGCTCCGTTTAGCAGCCGTCCTGCAATTCACTTTGCCGGGTGCGCCCACCATCTACTACGGGGACGAGGTAGGTCTCGTCGGCTTCGGCAGTGACGTGCCGCGCGATGATCCATACAATCGCCAGCCCTACCCCTGGCCCGACGAGGATGGCTACGACGATCTACCGTCCTGGCGGCAGCAGCAGACCGACCTGCTGGCACACCATCAGTTCCTCGGCCAACTGCGCGGCGAATACAGCTTCCTGCGCACCGGCGCGTGGACAACATTCAGCGCGGCAGATGGTCTCTACGTCTACAGCCGCAAGGACGAGAGCGGCGCGGCCGTCATCGCCGTCAACCGCGGCGACACACCCGCCACCGTCGATCTCAACCTCACCGGCTTCGTCCCCCTCGACGCCGAAATGGTCGACGCCGTCACCCGCGACGTGGTGAAAACACCCATCATCGCCGAAATCGGCCCGATGGACTTCGCCATCTGGATCAGCGGCCCCGAAACCGACCTCAGCGTCCCCGAAACGCCTGAAATCGTCTCCGCGATGGCCGGTGAAGGAACCGCCGCGCTGGAAATCGACGTGGCCGATCCCACCGTTACCAGCGTCATCGTCTGGCGCTCGGCAGTGGACGGCGGCTACGAGTCGGTCACCCAGTTGCTTGTCGAAGCGCCCGCCGTCGTCACCTACAGCGAAGTGGATCTGCCCAACGGTCAGCCCGTCTACTACCGGGTGAGTGCGGTCAAGGCCAACGGTATGGAAAGCGTGCGCAGTGCCGAAACGCAGCTCATCCCCAGCTTTGCCATCGACGCCGCTCAACTCCTCGAACCGCTGACCGTGGAACACACCATTAGCGCCATCACCCCCACCGTGCCGCTGCAAGGCATGATCCTCATCGAAGGCGTCACCGAAGCGGACGGCGCGGCGGACGGCGTCATCGCCGAACTGGGGCTGACGACGATCTTCCCCGGCGTGGTGCCGCCTGTAGAAGTGACGATGTGGATTCCAAGCTCGTACAGCGGCGAAGAGGACGGCGCCGACGTCTACGCTGTCGAGGCCACGCCTGAAACCACCGGCGACTACACTTACGCCTGGCGCTTCAGCACCACCGGCGGCGCGGAATGGGTCTACGCTGACGCAAGCGGGATCGTCGAAGAGGCCGATTGGGCAGAACCCGGCGCACTTACCGTCCTGCCCAGCGACGACGTCGAAGCGCCCAACCGGCCCTTTCGTATCTCCGAGGTCTTCGCCTCGCCCAGCCAGATTGTAGTGGAATGGCGTGCCTCCCGCACCGCCGATCTGCACGCCTACGCCGTCTGCCGCCGCGACGTCACCGCCGACGAGGACAACGCCTGCGCCACCCGCTACATGGTGCCGAGCGATACACAGATCCTCACCGATACAGCGGTAATCATCAACCATGTCTATGAGTACACCGTCCAGACCGTTGACACCAGCTTCAACGCATCCGAACCGTCCGACGTGTTGACGGTCACCGCGGCGGAGAACTTCGTCGACGTCACCTTCCTCGTGCGCGTGCCCGACTTCACCCCGGCGGACGATGTCATCGTCATCGCCGGGGACGATCGCGACGTCTTCGGCGGCGAGTGGAACCCGGTGCAGCCGATGGTGCAGGTGGAAGACAACCTGTGGTCCTACACGGTGACGGTGAAAGAGGGCACACCGCTCCAATACAAGTACACCCGCGGCTCGTGGGAAACGGTGGAGCAGTGGGACACAATGACAGGCATGGCCAACCGTCCCACCGCCGTCGTCGCTACGCCCGAAGGCACGTCCCTTATCGACAACACCGCCACTGACTGGGGCGAAGGCGAAGACAGCACCAAAGCGGTGCGCAATTGGCGTGATCCCCTGGTCACCGGCGTTGCGGTGGAAGACGCCGCAAATGTGGGGACGATCACCGTCACGTTCAACAGTGCCGTCGTCCCCACGGCGGAGATCGGCGAAGTCGTCACTGTGCGCAATGCAGACGGCGGGGATGTCCCCGGTACAGTGGCGCAGGTGGACGAAACCACCTTTGCGTTCACGCCGGAATCCCCGACGGCGGGCACGTACACGGTCACCGTCTTCAACGTGGCAACGGACGTGCCGATGGTGCGTCCGTTTGAGCGGGAAGTCGTCGTCGAGTAACAAAAACTCGGCGGGTTTTCTGGAACTTGGCAAGTTTTCGGTCGAAAGGACAACATTCGTGTTTGATGTATAATGTTCCTATACAACCACAGCAGCAAAGGATGGTTGACGATTAACATCAAACGGATCCTGTGCACAGAGGCAATTGCAGACAAGCTATCGTCGAAACATAGAGTAAGTGTTGGTGAGGCTCGGCAGCTACTGCTCAACCAACCAAGATTTCGCTTTGCCGAAAAGGGAGACGTACCAGGTGAAGATGTCTACGCAGCATTTGGACAGACCTATGGTGGTCGCTATTTGGTAGTTTTCTTTGTCTACAAACCGATCAGGACCGTTGCCATTATCATCAGCGCACGCGACATGACTTCTGTAGAACGGAGACGATATGGAAGAAAGTAGAAAAAGCAGCATTTCTCAGGCAGACAGCTATGAACAAATGGGAGAATTTTGGGACACCCATGATTTCACCGAATACGACACAGATGCACCCGATGTCGATTTCACTGTTTCCTGCACAGTGGCAATTGAGCCGGAGTTGCTCTCGGCATTGGAGAAGCAGGCTCTTCAGCGCGGTGTAAGTGTGGAAACGCTAATCAATCTATGGCTGCAAGAAAAGGTAGTGGAACACGCACATTCTCTTGCTGCTTAAACTTTCTCACAATAAAAACCCGCCGGGTTGCAGAAAACCCGGCGGGTTATGTCGACCAACCTGCCAGGTTTTCTGTAACCTGGCAGGTTTTTCTTTAAGGACCCAACATGCCCAATCACCTGCTCGAAGACGCCCAACACCTCGAACGGCTCCTCAACCGCACACTCGACGAAGCGCTGGCCTTCCTCGCCAGTGTGGACGAACGATCCGCCGGCGCGGTGATGCCGCCATCCTTCCCCCAGACAACGCTTGCAGACGACGGCATCGGCGCAGACACAGCGCTCAGCGTCTTCAAGGAACGTTACGAACCGTGGATCAGCGGCAGTGCCGGTCCACGTTACTTTGGTTTTGTCACCGGTGGGGCCACGCCCGCGGCGCTGATGGGCGACTGGCTCACCAGCGTCTACGATCAAAACGCGCTGGGATCCGCCGAATCCGTCGCGGCCCAACTCGAACTGGACACGCTGAGCCTGTTGCGCGACCTCTTCGGCCTGTCCGACGCCCACGCCGGTTCGTTCGTGAGCGGAGCGACCATGGCCAACTTCGTGGGGCTGGCGATTGGCCGCCAGTGGATCGGCCAACAGCATGGCGTTGACATTGCCCGTGACGGCGTCCACGCCATGCCACCGCTGCGCGTCCTCAGCGGGACACCCCATTCCAGCGTCTACAAAGCGCTGGCCATGCTCGGCATCGGGCGCAATGCCGTCGTGGATGTCGCCTGCCTGCCTGATCGCGAAGCCGTGGACGTCAATGCGCTCGAAGATGCGCTGAAGGCCGAAGACGGGCGTCCATGCCTCGTCGTCGCCAACACAGGGACGCTCAACACCGTCGACTTCGATGATCTACGTGCCATTGCCATGCTGCGCGATCGCCATCCCTTCTGGCTGCACGTGGACGGCGCATTCGGCGCGTTTGCCGCCTGTTCCCCGCGCTACCGTCACCTCATCGACGGACTTGATCTGGCCGACTCCATCACGGTGGACGCGCACAAGTGGCTGAATGTCCCCTACGACGCCGCCATGCAGTTCAGCCGCCATCCGGCGCTTCAGGCACAGGTTTTCCAGAATGCGGCAGTCTACTTGGGGCAGGAGATTGGATTGGGGAATTTCGTCCACCGCACGCCGGAGAATTCACGACGGCTGCGCGCGCTGGCCAGTTGGTTCAGTCTCACCGCCTACGGACGGCAGGGCTACGCCGCCATCGTAGAAAATTGCTGTCAACTGGCGCAGTGGCTTGGTAATCAGATCGCCGCCGCGCCGGAATTTATCCTGTTGGCGCCGGTGCGCATGAATGGTCTCTGCTTTACATTTGCGTCAACCGATGCGCCCGTCACCCTGGACGATGTACAACGCTTCCTGGCGCATGTCACCGCAGATGGTGGCGTGTTCCTCACGCCCACGATCTACGCGGGTATCCCTGCCATCCGCGCCTCCATCAGCAACTGGCGAACTACCGCCGAGGATCTCCACCGCGCATGGGCGGCGATTCAACGCACGGCGCGAAAATCGGGATAGTCAGAGGATTTCCCGTCCGCCTATCCCGATTTAAAGAATCTCAGCACTTCACTATTTAGCCCATGTCGAGGAGAAAGCATCCTGCCCTGAAAGTAGCCCGGTTTTCATCCACCGTGGCGAACAGCCGGGCATGAATAACTCAGATGCGGCTCAGACCGCGCACCCCGGCATCTAAGGATGCCTACTCCGCATCAAAATCGTGAATCTGTCATACGCCACCGCCGTTACGATCAGTTCAGACGGTATACCGTTCGGCCCAACTTTGCGGAAAAGAAAGTCGATTGGCATAGACAAAACGGATAAGTTGCCCGTGATGTTGGATCTCATGTTCCAAAAGGTCGAACGCCAGCTCCAGTTGGGCATCTGTCAAACTGAGAAAGTCGATGGTGCAGAGGCGACGGTGTGTTGTTTGCAAAGCATCCAGCACAACCTCTTTGACCTGCGGCGCAAGTAAGCTACACGAAAAGCCTTGCCAGCCACCAGATTCGATGGCTTTGGTGTAGCTTTCGCGTGCGCCGACCACACACCAGAGCTGTCCTGAGATTTGATTGGATGGCAGATCCGGCAGATCAAGACGCAGCGCGTCCTCGGCAAGATGGGCAACCAGATCGAATGTGAGACCGAACGCACGATCCAATTTCGTCTTCAGAAGTTCTCTCACGGTGAAGTGCTCTATACAATCTTCAACTGAGGACGCGGGTCCGCTACGTACGTGTTCAACCGCAGCGCAATCAACCATGCCAATCTACGGAAAGACGCCGCCGTATTGCTGCCGGGGTGGGCCATGACCACAGGCTGGCCGTTGTCGCCGCCAATGCGCACATTGGGATCAAGTTCCACACGCCCCAGGAAGCCCACGTCCAACGATTTAGCCGCCTTCTCCCCACCGCCGCTGCCGAAAATTTCCCCCGACATGTTTTCGATGACGCCGATGATAGGCACTTCGAGTTGCACGAAGGCCGCTGCACCGCGCATAGCGTCGGAGAGCGATACTTCTTGCGGCATGGTCACGATGACGCCACCGGCCAACGGCACCGTCTGCGCCAGCGAGAGTTGGGCGTCACCGGTGCCGGGCGGCAGATCGATGACAAGATAGTCGAGATCGCCCCAGCGCACATCGGTAAACATCTGCTGGATGGCCTTATGCAGCATGGGGCCGCGCCAGATCAGGGCTTTGTCTTTGGGCATGAGGAAGCCCATGCTCATGAACTTGACGCCGTAGGCCGTTGCCGGCGTCAGTTTGTTCTGCTGCACCGGCGGCATCTGATCCACGCCCATCATCATGGGAATGTTGGGGCCGTAGATATCGGCGTCGAGCAGGCCGACCCGGGCACCGTCCTGGGCCAGGCTGACGGCCAGATTGACAGAGACCGTGCTCTTGCCCACGCCACCCTTGCCGCTGGCAACAGCGAAGATGTGCTTGACGGAGAGGCCGAGTTTGTCGGCGACGCGAGGATCACGCCGTCCTTCGGCGTCGAAGTGGACGTCCACGCGGGCGATGCCGTTAATGTCGGCAACTGCTTGCTCACAGTCAGCGCGGATCTGATCCTGAAATGGATATTTCGGCGTGGGTGTTAGGAGATGAATATGAGCAATATCATTTTCGATCTCAATATTCTGCACCATCCTCAGTGAAACCAGATTGCCGGCGAGTTCAGGCGCGCCTACACCCTGCAGTGCGGTTCGGACGGCATCGATAGTTGAGTTGCTACTGCGTTGAAGATCAGACATACGCCTTCCCTTTAATTTACCTACGAAGTGATACCAATCGGAAAAAAGACTGGATATCCCATAAATTACCTGTATTATGCTGTGTTGTAGTTAACACTTAAATTATGGGATGACACACAAATGCAGTTGGTGAAGATTTGCACAGACACATTACTTCTAACCCATTTCGGATGTCAAGAACCCGTGGTTACATTTAGTCTAGGGTTTTCACACTTGTCTATCGTGGCGCTTACCTGGCAGGGTTACCACCATACCACAGTTCCCCGCTGCGGTGGCTAGAAACCAGGTGTTCGATATTCTCATGAGGATCGTTTACATGCCTCATTACGCCTTCCACATGTCTCAGAGATATGCTTCGGTGTTCATGTAAACGGCAGAAAAGGAATCTCCTATGGTGTCGTGTCGCTCCTCCAAATTCACACAAACTTATTCGCATCGAATTATTGTTCTTATTGTTACGCTTGTTACATTAGCAACCACGGTCTCCACTGTCAGCGCGCAAGACGGCATCCTCGGCGACGCGGTACCAGTGACAACGTCTGAGACGTTGCTGGAGGCTCAGATGTCGGGCTGTGGTGGTGCAGTCCTGCCCTCATCGAATGCCGACTACGAAGCTGAAATCGTTGTACTAACCAATCAAATCCGCGTAAACCATGGGCTCTTGCCACTTAAACGTACGTTGATGCTGGAAAATGCCAGTCGCTATCATGCCACCGACATGGCCGTAGACGACTACTTTGCCCACAACACAAAAGACATTGTCAACGGTCAGTTTGTGGAAACGTGCACATGGAGTAGCCGAATCCAAACTTATTACACAGGCTGGTCGGCGCTTGCCGAAAATATTGCAGCTGGCTACCCAACCGCAGGATCAGTGGTTGAGGGTTGGATGGAGAGTGAAGGACATCGTAATAACATCCTAGCCGGCAACTTATCTGAAATCGGCGTTGGCTACTACAACGGCGCCGGCATGTATCGACATTATTGGGTGCAAGACTTTGGCAGCCGCCGGAATGTCTACCCTCTGGTAATCGATCTAGATGCGCCTGTCACCGAGAGCGGTGCCGTGACGCTTCATTTGCATGGCGACTGGCAGCAGGTACGCTTACGCACCAACGAGGGTCCGTGGTCTGATTGGATCTCCTTCCAGCAAGGAATGCCATGGCTGCTTTCGGGCAACGCTGGGGAGTACACCGTCTACGCCGAGATGCGCAACGGTGATAAGACAGCAACCAGCAGCGACACAATCCACCTTGCGCAGAGCAACGTTGTCGCTCCCAAACTAAACCTCCTACCCGAGCAGCTCGCCTTTACCTACTACAGCCAGCAGCAGATGTTTAGCCCGTCTACGCACAGCGTCCGTCCTCTTGAGGCGGCGGTAGACGGTTATCGCTGGGAGATCACAGTCGAGGGGAACTGGCTTACTGTCACACCGGCAGAAAGCACCAACGCCGATGCTGTTGAGATGCGTGTTGAACTCTCCGGTGCAAGTAGAATTCAGAACAGTTCAACGACTGTGACGATTTCGTTGCTTGATGCCAACAACAATGTGGTGGACTCACATGTGACATCGGTTTCGCTGGAAGTCAACTCAGACACCCTTCAACAGATCTTCTTGCCTTCGATTGTTCGCTAAATACACTTGAATTGTCTACAGAATGTTAAGCGAATATCGTTTTGTTAAGCCGTTGGGATGAGATTAGGCGATTAAGGGATTAGGCGATTGGAGCTGAAGTTCAATCGCCTAATCCCTTAATCGCCTAATTGATCGCCGACGGGATAAAGTAGAGAACTATAAATTATGCTGATCGGCGTTGATCATTTTGGCAACGCGCCGCCCCATTTCTACCGCGTAGTTGGTGCCCCGATCCCAAGGATAGACCTGGCTCATAGAAGCGAAATAAAGACCGGCGACCGGTGTGCGCACGCTGGGGATCATAGACTCGTACCCCGTTACAGGGACGGGCTGGGCATACTTGGCTCGGTGCAACCAGGCACCTGTTACCCAGTTTGGCTCGAAGTTGGGGTTAAAGCGAGTAAGCGCAGGTAGAAACTCGGCGAGCAGTTCATCTTGGGTCATCTCGAAATAGCGATGCGATGGTTCGAGATAGTCACCGAGGTAGAGCAAATGGTCACCTGCATAGTGGGCAGGATCGATCATGTTGGTGTGTTCCACCAGGGCCAAAAAGGGGAGCCCCTCGGCCTTAGGCACATTGATCCAGTAGATCCCCTGAGTCAGTGGACGATCCAACGCCACTGTCATGACCACGGCCCCCATGCTCTTCAGTTGCCCCAGTTGAGAAAGGTAAGATGCAGGCAACGATGGCGTCAAGCGTTGCATGAGGCCGGGGCTTACCGTGCTGAGCACCCGATCTGCCGTCACTCGGGGTCTGCCCTCAATATGCAATGCAAAGCGCCCTTCGCTGAGCGGCTCAACCGTCTCAACGGCGACACCGGTTTCCACCGTCACCCCCAACGCCCGTACTTTTGTAGCCAATACGTCTACGAACGTTTGAAAGCCGCCTTCGTAATAGCCAAGTTGCGGTGTGCGTTTGTAGACACGCGCCCAGAACCACGCCAGGTTTATTGCTTGGTAATGTGGACCAAACTTCCCTTCGAGCATCGGACGCCAGAGCATGCGATAGCCGCGGCTGCCCATCCAGCGTTCGAGCCAGGGATCGGCGACAATCTGATCGAATGTGCGCCAAGGCGGCCGCGGATGATACTTCAGGTATGCCAGCACTGCGCCCATGCGCAGCTTTTCGGGAAGCGAAAGGTGGGGGAAGCGCAGCAGCCGTGTCGGCGAGTCGAACGGATAATCCGCCCCCTGGTAGTGCATAACAGTCAACGGGCGATGAAACGTGAGCAAGGGATCTGCGTCCAGTTCACGTGTCAAATCAAGGATGGCGTCGTCGTTGGTAAAGAGGTGGTGGTAGAACTTCTCCAGCGGCCAAGACCATTCGGAGCGTCCTTTGAAGCCTGCGGCAAGCCCACCCACCTGTTCACTTGCTTCAAAAATGTGGACGGCATAGGCGCCGGTACGGGCTAGATCGTAGGCGGCGGTTAAACCAGCAACACCGCCACCGATGATGGCGATTTGAGGTTTCGCCGTGGATCCGTTTTGTGTCACGGTAACGTCCTGAGTTGCATGTGTCTGAATAGGGATTGAGACAGAAAAGCCAGCGCCTCGGGCGCCGGCTTTTTCGGAAATTCATCCTTTGGGTCAAGCGGCCAGTGAAAGCGGCGCCACCCCGCCGTGCAGATACTGTTGGATTTCGTCCTGTGCTTCGCGGTAGAGATGGATCAGTTCCAAATCGGTGCCTTTGAACGCTTGAATCGACTGTGTGGAACAAAGTGCACAGCCGCGCAAGAAGCGATAGTTGTTGCTGTGACATTTCAAGCACGGGCTGAGTTTGATCATCATCAACACAAAGGCCAGTGTGTCGGGATGGGTGTCGGGCAATTTGGCCACCCGATCCACCAACTGGCGCCACGGTTCTCCGCGCAGATCACGCAGGATCGGAATCAGCCGTGCCGGAAAGAAGAGTTCGGCTGTGTCGTTGATCATCTCGTCTGTAAGCTGTTGCATGCGTTCCTCCGTTCATACTGGCGTTTACGCACTTCCTCCTGGAGCATGTTGCGTGGACGCACTCGAGCGAGTTGAATCAGCCATCAACGCCAGAAGACGCTGATTACCCGCCACCGTCCGTCGTCTGTCGTCAACTAAGCTGAATATTGGGCAACTTGACATGCTGCACGTCGCCGTTGGTTTTCACTGCTCCGTCGGCGGGGAAAAGACCATTCAACGTCTGCACGATTTCGGCGACGTCGATGCCACTGGCGCGCGCGATGTGATCAAGTCGGTCGTCTGGGTTGACAGCGCAACTGTTGCAGCCACCCAAATGGTAACCGGCGAGCACATCCTGCGCCTGCGGGTGCAGCGCCTGGACTTCGCGCACGGTCATCTCAGGTGAGAAGGCCGCATGACCGGCAAGGCGCGTCGTCTCGCCGCGAAGGACGGCCAACTGCTGCGAATGGTCCTCACGCAGACGGCGAATTTCGTCGGCGGCATCGAACAGCGCCCGGTTATAGCGATCCAGCCGGCGCGTGGCCTGGTCGAGCCCTTGTTGCAGCATCCAGGCATAGACAAATGCGCTGCCTGCAAGAAGCAACGCCAGCACAGCAATAGTAGTTCCCATATCTTACCTCCACGAATTGCAGACAAAATAGACTTACGGACAAAATAGACGGTTCAAAGTTCGTATGTCTCCCCAGGCGCGAGGACAATCCCTTCGATGTCGGCTTCGTCCTGTAAAGACTGGACAAAGGCATGGGCATCCTGTTTGATCGGGGGAAAGGTGTTGTAGTGAATTGGAATGACGCGCTTGGCTTTTACAAACTGGGCCGCCAAGACAGCGTCTTCGGGGCCCATGGTGAAGTTGTCGCCGATGGGGAGTGCCGCCAGATCAACGCCGCCGGATTCACCGATCAGGCGCATGTCATAGGTCAATGCCGTATCGCCGGCAAAATAAACGTCGGTGCCGTCGTTGAAGTGAATGAGTACACCACCAGGATTGCCGCCGTCGCTGCCGTCGGGCAGTTGGCTGCTGTGCAGGGCAACCGTCCACTTGAGGCGGCCAAAAGAGAAGTCGAAACCGCCGCCGGTGTTCATCTGGTGCACATTTTCCACACCCTTGGCCATTAACCAGTTGCCGATTTCAAAGTTGCAGATTACTGTACAGCCGGTCTTTTTGGCAACGGCGACCGCATCGGCGGTATGATCACCATGCCCGTGGGTGAGGACCATAAAATCGGCCTTCACACTATCGGCGGTGACAGCGTTCGGCGCCAGCGGGTTGTTGGGCGAGAGAAAAGGATCGATGATCAATTTCACGCCGTCGGCGTCGACAGTGAAAGTGGAGTGGCCGAGATAAGTTAACTTGACAGTCATCGGTGATCTCCTCTAGTGTTGAAAAAAAAGCCAGACTACCGTGGGGTAAGCCTGGCTCATAGCATAACGATTTCAAATACAAAGTGTCAAACAACGCTCAACAGATCATGCATGAGCCGAAGTCGAGCTAGTCTTCAGATTCTGACTTGCGCTGCTTTGCCTTCTCTTGCGCCTTGCGCTTGAGTTCATCGCGGCGAGCCTGGGCCGGATCTACTTCAGCAGCTTCGGCACTGCCGGCTTCGGCGGCCTGAGCGACTGGCGCTTCAGCAGGTGCAGGGTCGCCATTGGTGTCGCCACTGCGGGCGGCTGCGCGCTCCTGTGCCTTTTTCTTCAATGCTTCACGGCGGGCGGCAGCATCGTCTTCGCTGTCGCCGTCAGCAGACGACACAGCCTTGGACTTGGCGGCAGCAGCACGTTCTTGGGCCTTCTTTTTGAGCGCTTCGGCGTCTTGCGGGGCGCGTTCAGGGGCTGGGGCCGCAGCTTTGGCAGCGGCTTTGGCTTCGGCAGCCTTGGCCTTGGCTGCTTCTTGCGCCGCCTTTTCAGCCTCTTCCTGACGACGCTTCTCTTCTTCCTGGGCATACTGACGAGGCCACAAGGCGGCGTAATATTCCACCGGCACGGTTAGCTCTGCCAGGTCATAAACCAACTGCGGGTAGCGGTCATAGACGGCCAACTCGTAGTCGTGATTCATCTTGATCGCATCAAAAGGACAGAATTCGACGCAGAAACTACAACTCATGCAAACCGCGGCGTCGATATAGAATTCCGACGGACGGGTGACCGGCTTGCCGTTCTCGTCGCTGTCGCGCACGATCCAGATACACTGCGGCGGACAGACCTTAGCGCAAATACCGCAAGCGGTGCAGCGGTCTTCGTTGCGCGCTGTGTCCCAGATCAGCATGGGAATGTAGCGGAAGGCTTCGGGCAGCAGACGTTTTTCTTCGGGATACTGAATCGTCAGCAGACCGTCCTGCGTGATCGGTTGATCGATGATCCGCCGGTTGTTGCCAAGCGTTTTGCTACCTTCATAGCGGCTGGGCACCGAATCGGAATCGTCTTTGAATGTATCAACAAAGTGCTTGAGCGTTACGCCCAACCCTTTGATTAGTCCTGTTCCGAACATGAATTCCTCCCCAGGGGTCAGGTTACAGATGACGGTGAATCGGTAGGATCCAGCCGGTCGCTGCAACGATTTTACCGATCCACTTCGCCCAGCACAATATCGATGGCACCTAAGATAACCACCGCATCCGCCACTTTGTAGCCGACACTCATCGGGCCTAGTGCGTTGATGTTGATGAAGCTAGGGGCGCGCACGTGATAGCGGAAGGCGTTGGGCTTGCCGTCGCTAACGAGATAGAAGCCGAGTTCACCCTTGGGGGCTTCGATGCGGGAATAGATTTCGCCTTCCGGCGGGCGCAGGTTGTACCCGCCCTTACCGCCCATGATCACGCCGAATCCCTGATTCAGGGTGGCGGATGCATAGGCCGGGGCGCCGTTGACTTCGCCGCCGGGAATGTCGCGCAGCGCCTGGTGCAGAATCTTTACGCTTTCCCGCGCTTCAAGCAGACGGATGTAGTAACGATCAAAAATGTCGCTATTGGGCAGCGTTGGGATGTCGAAATCGAAGCGATCATAGATGCCGTAGGGTTCAGCTTTGCGAATGTCGTACGGCACACCGGCGGCGCGAATCATGGGGCCTGAGACGCTGAGGGAGAGCAGGTCCTCAGCAGACAGGTAACCGACGCCACGTCCACGGGCGCGCAGGATCTCGTTGTCGGTGATCAGACGGTCGAGTTCGTCCAGGGCGCGCGGCAGGCGTTCGTGGGCGATGTAGCGGGCCTTTTCCAGCCAGCCCGGCGGCAGGTCGCGCACAACGCCGCCGAAGCGCATGTAATTGCACATCAAACGCGCACCCGACACTTCCTCGAAGAGGTCGAGGATCATTTCGCGCTCTTCGATGGCGTAAAGCGCCGGCGTCTGCAACGCACCCAGGTCGTTGAGAATAAAGCCAATCGACCAGGTGTGGTTGACCACGCGCGTCAACTCGGCCATGATCACGCGGATGTATTCGGCGCGCTCAGGCACTTCGATGCCGGCCAGTTTTTCCACAGCCTTGGCATACGCCCAGTTGTTGCTCATGGAATTGATGTAATCAAGCCGGTCGGTGAAGGGCATGTTCATGAGCCATGTATTACGCTCACCGATTTTTTCATGATTGCGGTGCAGGTAGCCCATCTCCGGCTCTAGCGCCAGGATCGTCTCACCTTCAATGCGGGTGATCATACGGAAGACGCCGTGGGTGCTGGGATGATGCGGCCCCAGATTGACGACGATGCTCTCTGTATCGAGTGAATCTTTGCCGGACTCATCTGGCGGCACCTGGCTTACCGGCACATAGGCCACCGGTTCTTTCCAGGTATCGGGATTCCAACCTACTGGGTAGTTGGTGTTCTTGCCCCAAGGCAATGCGTCTTCGTGGAGATTGTAGCTGCCTTTAGGGTGGCGACTACGGAAGGGCTTGGCCTCTTCGTCGAAATAGGCTTCCTTCCAATCCTTGCGCATGGGGTGACCGTGAAAACCCTCCCAGAGCAGGATGCGACGCAGATTGGGGTGACCGGCAAACTTGATGCCGTAAAGGTCGAAGACTTCGCGTTCCTGCAAATTTGCGCCGGGGTAAACTGAAGTCGCCGACGGCACTGTGTCGTTGGCAGGGACACGCACATGCAGATTGATGTGCCCACCACCCTTTTGGGTGCTGTACAGGTGATAGACCACCTCAAAACGGTCGCTGATGCCCTTGCGGTTCTTGCCGTTGTAGTTGAGGTAATCTGTGCAGGTGACGCTTGAAAGGAAGTCGTACCCCTGTTCGTCGCGCAGATAGGTCAACAACTCGATGAGTTTGTCCACTGCAACGATGTAGGCTTTGTCGGTGTCTTCGGCCCAGGTACCCACCACGGCGCCAGGGACGGCGTCGTTGAAGGCAAGCCCTTGCTCGGTGGTTTCGGCTACTGCCACTGCATCACTCATGCGATCTCTCCCTAGGCCTGCTTGGCCTTGGCGCGGCGGCGGGCTTCTTCAATACGCTCTTTCGCCTTGTCGGAAACCTCACGAGGGGCTTCGGCGCCGGCTGCACCTTCGCTACGATTCGCTTTGGCAGCGCCGGGGACTTCGGCCACCTTCATGGTATGTTCTTTGATCAGCTCCACCTGGCGCGGGTCAAAAACATCCGGCCCCAGGCGGGGAACAGGCACAAAATCTGATTGTTCTTTCCGATACCACGGTACGGTGGTGATGCTCTGACGCTCAACCTTCTCGTGGATCTTCATAATGCCGTAGATCAGCGCCTCGGGTGTAGGCGGGCAGCCGGGAACGTAAACATCGACGGGAATATACTTGTCGATCCCGCTGACTACGTTGTACCCTTCCTTGAATGGGCCGCCGCCAGTGGCGCAAGCGCCCATGCTAAGCACGTAACGCGGTTCTGCCATCTGGTTATAAATACGTACAATGGCTGGCACCATCTTCTTGGTTACCGTGCCGGAGACGATCATCAGATCGCTTTGGCGTGGGCTGGGACGCATGACTTCCATGCCGAAGCGAGAAAGATCATAACGGCTGGCAGCAGTAGCAATCATCTCAATGGCGCAACAGGCCAGACCAAAGAGCAACGGCCACATGCTCGACTTTCGGCTCCAGTTATAGACTTTGTCTAAGGTGGTGACAAAGACATTGGTCTGGAGTTCATCCGGCACGACGATAGAATCGTGCAGGTAGGGCTGGATCTGTTCGTCTTTAAGTTGTCGGAAATTTGCGGGAACAGTCGCCATTCTATTGTCCTTACTCGGCTATCCGGCGTGACGAATCGTCTTTCCGGTCTCAACAAGTGGGGATCTAACTCGCTATATGCACAACGAGTGCAACACTGGTTTGTGATTGCCTTAACAATCCAAGAGCGGGATTACTATACCGTAGCGCCTCCTGAAAAGCAACTTTTCACGGCTGTTTGGGCAGATTAAAGTAAGTTTTTATCCCAAAGGGCTGCGGCAGCTATTATAGGATGTAGTACAGGAAACCGTCAAGTGCTTAATTTCACAAAAGAAGAAGAAGAAGGGAAGACACATACGAACGTCCTTCGTCTGCTCTCCCTCTGTAGTATCACCCACACATCTAGGATCAACATGCTATGAGCGATCAACTCGTCCTTGGTATCGACAGCGGCGGCACGAAGACCGAAGCTGTGGTAATGGGCATGGGCGGCACGGAAGTTGGCCGCGCTTATGCCGGCTCGGCGAATTGGAACAGTGTCGGCGTGGATACAGCGCGAGCCAACTTGGCGCAAGCAGTGGATGGTGCATTGGATCGGGCAGGGGTGACGAGGGTGGCAATTGCATCAGTTTGCATTGGCGCCAGTGGCGTGGATCGTCCACCAGACCGTGCACGCATGACGGCGTGGCTGACGGAACTGTTTCCCTCTGCAGAGTTGACGATCCAAAACGATGCAGTAATCGCCTTGGCCGCGGGGACGGGTGGAGAGATCTACGGCGTGGTGCTCATCAGCGGCACCGGCATGATCGTCTACGGCTTCGATCGAGCGGGGAATCGTCGCCGCGCCGGGGGATGGGGTGCACTGTTGGGCGATCCAGGCAGTGGCTACGCTTTGGGTGCTGCCATCCTCAAGGCCGTCACCTGGGCTGTGGACGGACGCGCGACTCAGACAATGTTGACGGATCGACTGCTGGCTCACCTCGGACTGGAACAGCCGCAACAGTTGGTCTCCTGGGCCTATCAGGACATTGCCTGGGAACGTTTCGCCGCTCTGGCGCCGCTGGCGATTGAATGCGCTGTGGAAGGCGACGTCGTGGCCCAATCGATCCTCGACGAAGGCGCTGAAGGGCTGGCGATTGCCGTCCAAGCCGTGGTGGAAGGGTTACAGCTAACTGCGGAGCCAATCCCGTTGGTGCTTGCCGGGGGAATGCTGCGCCCTGGCCCCTATCAAGACGCCGTACGCCGTCGCATCCACATCTTCGCGCCACTCGCCCAGATCCTATGTCCAACGGTTGCTCCCGTCATCGGTGCAGCGTGGTTGGCGCGGCAGGTGATTGGGGATTAGGGCTGGGGATCGGGGATCGGGCAGAGAATGTTGGTGCGGCGATGGGGTCGATCTCCAGCTAAAGCGAGCCAATCACCCAATCAGCCTGCTTATCACAGTGTCTCCAGTCCTCAGTCTCCAGTCCTCAGTCTCCAATCACCAAACCGTATAGCCTCCATCGATCACCAGATCGTGCCCCGTCACATAGGACGATGCATCCGACGCCAGATAGACGACGGCGCCTTGTAAATCGCCCGGTTGCCCCAAGCGGCCCATGGGCGTGTTGGCGATCCAGGTGGAGCGATCTTCATCACTGGCATGGGCCGTCATCGGGGTGACGGTGTGGCCGGGGCTGATGGTGTTGAGCCGCACGCCATGTGGCGCCCATTCTGCAGCCAAGGTGCGGGTAAACTGCAAGACACCGGCTTTGCTGGCGTTGTAGTGCGCATGACGTTGAGGACGATTGACGATCTGCCCCGACATGGAGGCGACATTGATAATCGAGCCACGCTTCTGCGCCAGCATCACCCGTCCCGCCGCCTGGCTGCACAGGAAGGCCCCCTTGAGATTGACATCAAGGATGGCGTCCCACTCAGCCTCTTCGATCTCCTCAGAAGGAGTGCGGCGAGCGATCCCGGCACTATGCACGGCAATGTCGAGCCGTCCCCATGCTGAAACCACACTGGTGACCATCTTCTTAATCTGTGCGACGTCAGTCACATCGACACTTAGGGCGAGGGTTTTGACGCCAATCTGTTGAATTTCGTTGGCAGTAGACTCAGCCAGCGCTGCATTGACATCGACGATGGCGACATCGGCGCCGGCTTCGGCCAATGCCGTGGCAAGGGCCTGCCCGATGCCGCGTGCAGCGCCGGTAACGAGCGCGGTGCGCCCAACCAGCGAAAATCGTTCGAGAATGCTCATGTCTTATGTGCTCCCGCTGTAAAGAGGGTGAAACTTGGGTAAAAAACGACATCGATCAGTGTAGCACAGGTGCTAGCGTGGATACACTTCTGGATCTTATTCTGCACAAAATGTAATCAGGCCCCCATTGCTCCTCACACCGGGTAGCTAGAGTAAAAAGGCTATGCAGGCCATTCAATTCCCCCTTGAAAGGAGATACAATGCAAGGCGAACAGAAGATCCAGGAATACAAGCAGACGATTTTAGAAGAAGCGCAACGCTTGCGCCGTGATAGCGATCTGGGCGATGAACGCATTTCGCTCTACATCACAGACACGCCGCTGGTACGTGGCATCCTCCATGAACACGAGGCAGACATGCGCAAGCAACTCAACGCCGTCGACATTGTGCAAGTCGAAGTCGATGCCGGCATCCCCAACCCCAAAGAACACCCCAACCGCACGTTCACATTGGGCGAGGATAAGGTGACGATTGCGATGGAGGCGGCGTAATGCGTGATGCGTGAGGAGTTAGACACCCCTTTGGGGTGGAAATGAAAGCACGTTAACAAGAGAAGACATGAAGGGGACTGTACAGTGGTTAAGCGACAAAACAAAACCATGAACAGGAGGCCCTTCATGTCCACAACAACCATAGCA
>WGMT01000017.1 GCA_016124945.1 bacterium
AAAGCCAACCGTAGCTGCGGCAACCTGCCGCAGGACAAACTTGACCCGTCGCGCACCAATGAAAGGGCGATATGGTCGTTGTGATTGGCAACCGGTCCCGTCAAGCATGACCCGCACGCAGGTTGCGTGCGGCTACGGCGACAGGTATACTCCTCTCTTGCCCCTCTCGTGCCGCCCACCACCCTGGAGACCACCCGCATGCAATGGAAAAACACGGCCACCCGCTACGGCGCGGTGACCAAGATGCTGCATTGGCTGATTGCCATTTTCTTCGTCTACCAATATGTGGTGGCCACAATCATGACCCGTGTGCCGCTCGATGAGTCCTTCCTGGGCTGGTCGCAAGGGGACCTCTTCAACTGGCACAAATCCATCGGTTTGGTTATCCTGGGGATCGCGCTGATCCGATTCACCTGGCGCAAGACGACGCGCCTGCCCGATTGGGCCGCCACCCTCGCCCCCTGGGAGAAGAAGCTGATCCACTGGTACGAAAACGCGCTCTACACCGCCCTCTTCGTCATGCCACTCAGCGGCTACCTCTTCGTCGAAGCCGGCGGCTACGGCGTCAACTTCTTCGGCGGCGGACGGCTGCCCAGCTTCCTGCCCCGCAACGAAAGCCTGGCCCTGCTCGGCGAATGGATCCACATCATCACCGGCTATGTGATCGTCGTCGTCCTCACCCTGCACATCGGCCTGGTAATCAAACATCAGCTTGTGGACAAGGACCGGCTTCTGCATCGGATGTTGCCGTTCTCGAAACAGTAGGAGACTCACCCATGACCCAACCCGCCTCCCCCCTCGAACCCATTCGCGCTTTCTTCCAAAAACTTGCCGAGCGCAAACACGTGCCAGGACTCGCCTACGGCGTGATCGTGGACGGCGAACTCGTAGCCGCGGAGACGCTGGGCGTCGCCAACGTGGCGACCCAAGCCGCGGTGACCCCCGATTCCATTTTCCGCATCGCCTCGATGACCAAGAGCTTCGCCGCCGCCGCCATTTTGCGCCTGCGCGATGACGGTCTCCTCGCCCTCGACAATGCCGCGGCGGACTATGTCCACGAGTTGGCGGCGTGGACCTATCCCACGGCGGACGCAGTGCCCGTCACCGTGCGCCAGTTGCTGAACATGGCGGCAGGCTTTCCCGAAGACAACCCCTGGGGCGACCGTCAGCTCCACCGCACCGACGCCGAAATGGACGTGTTTTACGAGGCCGGTATGCCCTGGTCCACTGCACCGGGGACCGTCTTCGAGTACTCGAACTACGCCTACATGCTGCTGGGGCGCATCGTTACCAATGTAGCGGCGATGCCGTTTATCGACTACGTCAACCGTCATTTCCTGCAACCGCTGGGCATGCACAGCACCTTCTGGCAGGCCGAGGATGTGCCGCCAGATCGCCTTGCCCTGGGCTATCGCTGGGAAGATGAGCAGTGGAAGGATGAACCCATGCTCCCCTCCGGTGGCGACGTGGCCGCCTTCGCCGGGATCTTCACCTCGCTGAACGACCTTGCGCGCTGGGTCGCCTTCTTTCTGGACGCCTTCCCCCCGCGCGATGACGAAGACAACGCGCCGTTGCGCCGCAGTTCCCGGCGCGAGATGCAGCAGATCGGGCGCACACATGCCCCTAGCGTCACCCCCAACGGGCTGGGCAAGCCACCACTGATGATGGCCGGCGGCTATGGCTTTGGGCTGGCCATCCTCGAAAATCCCACGTGGCACAGCGTCGGTCATGGTGGCGGATTGCCCGGCTTCGGTTCGTACATGTGCTGGGCGCCCAACCACCGTGTCGGCGTGATCGGGCTGGCGAATGTGACCTATGCGGGGATCGGCGCGGCCTGCCGTCAGGCGCTGGCGACCTTGGTGCAGTCGGGCGGCTACAAACCGACGCCGGTGACGCCGTCCTCCGCGCTGGTGGCCGCCCGCGCAGAGGTCATCGCCCTGCTCAACCAATGGGACGACGAACGCGCCGCCGTCCTCTTTGCCGACAATTTCTTCCTCGATATGGACCGTGAACACTGGCTTAAGGAACTGGCCGATCTGCGCACCAAACATGGCGCGCTGACACCGTCCGCTGAGTTCAAAGTGGAGAACTGGCTGCGTGGCACATGGCGCATGACCGGCGACCGTGGCTGGTGCGACCTCTTCATTAGCCTGACCCCCACCGTGCCGCCGCGGGTGCAGGCGTTGGAGATCGAGTCAACACTGCCGCCGTCCTCCGCCTTGCAGGCCGCGGCGGATGCCCTCGCCGCGCTCACAGCCAACCCCACGCGCCAAGGACTACGCCGTCTTTGCGCCAAAGAGGCCGACTTCGACGCCGTCTGGGATCAGGTACGGCTGGCCAATATTTTGTGTGGATCGTGCGCCATTGGCGAAGTCACTGGAGGAGATGGCAAAAAATGGGCCGGCTTCCGCTTTACCGGCCCCAAAGGGCAGGCCGATGTCACCCTGCGTGTCAACGCCCGCGGAAAATCAACCGAAATCGTATTTCAGCCCGTCCTCTAGGCGACGATTGACGATTTTCGATTGAGGATTTTCGATTGAGGAAACGTCGACTTGCTTCTGTTTCTTTGCGTTCTTTGCGCCTTTGCGGTGAACTTCTGGGCGCGGATTTCAGGATTTTCAGGAGAGCAGAATGAGATCCACAGATTTCACGGATTTCTAGAGGATTTGTTCTTAATTGCTCTGAAATCCTTTTAATCCGTGAAATCTGTGGATCTATTCTTCATTTTTTAAAGGAGATGATTGTGCCGAAGATGACACCCGATGAACTGGCCGAGTTTCTTGCGGTGGACCGTAACGCCGTGATCGCCACTGTGGGCGCGGATGGGCTGCCGCAGCAGACGCCCGTCTGGTTTGTGTACGAGGACGACACCTTCTACGTCAGCGCGCAGGAGACAACGGTGAAGGTGCGCAATTTGCGCGACAACCCGGCGGTAAGCATCTGTGTCGATGCCGGGCGCGAGGCGGCGCAGTACGTCGTTGCCAGTGGGCAGGCGCAACTCATCGCCGCCGGCGATCCCTTCCAACTGGAAATGCGCTGCCAGATTGTCCGCAAATACCATACCCATCAAGAAGCCGCCGACCGCTACATCGCCTCCATTGAGCATACCTCGTCGGCGCTCATTGTCCTCAAGCCTGAGCGGATCGTCACTGCCACGCCTGGTTGAGGAGGAGGCTGTGTTGCTCGTCGTTTTCTCGTTAACGATTACGCAACACCCTCTTCCACCATCCCCCGAATCATCTCCAACGTGTCGGCATCGGCTGGTTTTTTGTCGCGGCGCCGGCGGAGGATGCGAGGAAAGCGCACGGCGATGCCTGACTTGTGGCGGGTGGATTTCTGGATGTTTTCAAAAGCCAACTCGAAGACAAGTTCGGGCGTCACCGAGCGCACAGGACCGAAACGCTCTTTGGTGTTTTGACGCACAAAGCGATCTACTTCGCTGATCTCTTCGTCGGTGAGGCCCGTGTAGGCTTTGGCAAAGGGCACCAACTCGTCGCCGTCCCACACGGCGAAGGTATAGTCGGTGTAGAGACCGGCGCGACGTCCACTGCCGCGTTGGGCGTAGATGAGGACGGCGTCGATGGTGTAGGGGTCGATCTTCCACTTCCACCAATCCCCGCGGCGGCGGCCAACCTGGTAGGGTGCGCTTTTGCGCTTGATCATCAAGCCTTCCACCCCAAGATCGCGCGCCCTGTCCCGTTCCTCTGCGGCCTGGGCCCAGGTGACAGGCTCAACGAGGTCTGAAAGTAAGAGGCGCGGATGATCCATCTGGTCCACCAGCGCAGCCAACTGCGCGCGCCGCCAAAACATGGGTTGTGCGCGCACGTCCTCGCCGTTCCACTCCAGCAGATCGTAGACGAGCAGCACGGCGGGGATCTCGTCCAGCAGCTTTTTGGTCAGCTTTTTGCGCCCGATACGGCGTTGGAGTTGGGCAAAAGGCATCACGCTGCCCTCTTTCCAGGGCAACACCTCACCGTCGAGGACGGTGCCGTCGGGCAGTTGGTCGCCCATGTCGGTGAGTTCGGGGAAGCGTTCGGCGATGAGTTCTTCGCCGCGACTCCAGAGGAAGGTCTGCCCGCGGCGGTGGATGAGTTGGGCGCGGATGCCGTCCCACTTGCGTTCCAGTTGCCACTCGTCCACCTCACCGAGGACGTTGGGATCGTCTTCGAGCGGGTAGGCGAGGAAAAAGGGGTAGGGGCGGCTGACGTCGGTTTCTTCGTTCTCCGCGGCGACGAGGCCGGCGTAGAATTCGGCTGTGGCGTCCCATGTGCCCATGAGCCGGTGCGCGATGACGCTTTCGTCCACCCCGCTGCTCTGGGCCAGTGCCCGTACCAGCAACCGTTGAGACACACCCACACGTAGCGCGCCGGTGATGAGCTTGTTCCACACAAAGCGTTGTCGACCGTTGAGTTCGAGCCACGCCTGTTGCAGCGCAGTGCGCTGGGTGTCGTCGTCCATGTCGCCGAGGGGGAGCAGGCGCTCCTCCACCCAGACGTGTAGCGGGGCCACTTCCTCAAATTCGGGCGACGGCAGCAGCAGTGCAATCGTCTCCGCCGAGTCGCCCACAGCGTCGTAGCACTCGCCAAAGAGCCAATCGGGAATGTCGGCCAGTTCTCGTGCCCATTCGCGCAGCTTCGCCGCCCCAATCAACCGCTTGGGCCGTCGCCCACTCAAAAAGTAGACAGCCCACGCCGCGTCCCGGGCATCGGCCTGCGCGAAATAACGGGCCATCGCCTCGATCTTGGCGTTGGTCTTCGTGGTTTCGTCTAGGGCGGCGTAGAGTTCGGTGAAGGCGTGCATATTTTGGTGATTGGGCTTGAAAACGAGATGATGGGATGATGCGATGATGGGTCTCGATAAGCATCATCGCATCATCCCAGCATCATCCTGCCTAAAGGATCATCCCCATCACCAATCACCAATCCCTAATCACTCCTCTTCCTCCCCTCCGCCTCTGTATACCAACGTTCGCCGTTGTCGATGCCGCTGTTGAAGTAGTCGAAGGCGTTGTCTTCGGGGGTGTAGCCGACGAGTTGGCGGGTGGAGGTGATGTCGAGCCGTTTGAAGCGATTGTCGGAGACGGCGTGGAGGATGGCGTAGGGTAGGTTTTCCACGTCGATGCAGCGTGCGAAGAGCTGATTCATGTCGCGTTCGCTGATCCAGGCGCTAAGGCGGCGTCCGTCCGCCTCCATGCTGTCGGAGTTGCCGGCGTAGTTGCCCACGCGCACACACAGAGACGAAAGCCCATGCCTGGCCGAAAAATAGTGGGCGGCGGATTCGGCGAAGGCTTTGGTGACGCCGTACATGTTAACGGCTTTGGTGGGCATGTCGGGCGTGGCCTGTACGTCAAGTGGATAGCCCTCGATCAACTGGATGGTGCTGGCATACACGACACGGCGGCAGCCCTGATCGACGGCGGCTTGAAAAATGTTGAACGCGCCTTTGATGTTGTTGTCGAGCAGTGATTCGTAGAAACCCGCCGCGGGTGACGGGTCCGCCGCCAGGTGCACGATGGTGTCGATCCCTGCGCAGGCGGCGCGACAGGCTTCGAGATCGGCCACGTCGAGGCTGATCTTCTCGTGATCGCCCACGTCGCCCATCTTTTCAATACGGCGGGCGGCAAGCCGGAACTGGTAGCGCTCTCGCGCATATTCGAAAAAGGAGAAGCCAATGCGTCCGGTGGCTCCTGTGAGTAATACACGTTTCATCTATGTCTCCATCTAGGTGTCGGGTGGGATGCCAGCAAGTTTCATCCTACCCCAAAGCCAGTTGATTGGACAAAGCGAAACCGAGTGTGTGGCTTGGTAGGCAGTTTTCCGGTTCGCCGGTTCTTGCCCAATCGTCGGGACGCGGTATGATCAAATTCTTTCACAACTTAACAGTTCACCGCAAAGGCGCAAAGGACGCAAAGTTCAGAGAAGCTTTTTCAGAACAAGGACACGGATTTCAGGATTTTCAAAGCCACCACGAAGTCAACACAAAGACTTAATTGACTGTCTTTCCTTCCTGTAAATCCAAAAATCCGTGTCCTCTTCTCTCTCTTTATCTTCTTTATCTTCTTTGCTTCTTTGCTTCTTTGCGGTGAGTAAAACGTCAACGTACAAGGAGCGATCATGCGTTCGATTCAGGCGGAAGATCTGTACCAGTTGCAGTCGGTCAACGATCCGCAGATGTCGCCCGACGGGCAGCAGGTGATCTACGTGCAGCAGCGCGTCGACCGCAAGAGCGAAAAGAAATTCACCAACCTGTGGATCGTCCCCAGTGCCGGGGGGATGCCGCGGCAATTCACCTACGGCGATTGGCGCGATTCGCTCCCTCGCTGGTCGCCGGACGGCAGCCGGATCGCGTTTCTGTCCACGCGCAAAGACGAGAAACAGGCGCAGATCTACTTGATCCCCGCGCATGGGGGCGAAGCGCGCCAACTCACCAACCTGCAAGGATCAGTGAACAGCCTCTCCTGGTCGCCCGACGGCACGCGCCTGCTCATCGAATTCCGCTGCAAGGACGCAGACGCAATCGAGCGGGAACAGGACGAAGATAAAAAGAAGTTGGGCGTCGTCGCTCGCCACATCACCCGCCTGCGCTACAAATCCGACGGCGTGGGCTTTCTGCCCCAGGAACGCACCCACCTCTGGATCGTCGACGCTGGCAGCGGCACCGCCATCCAGTTGACCGAAGGCGACGTCCACGACGAGGTGTGGGCCAGTTGGTCGCCCGACGGCACGCACATCGTCTACGTCTCCAACACCAGCGACGAGCCGGATCGCGACATCCACGCCGACGAGATCTTTGTAATCCCAGCAGCGGGGGGGGCAGCACAGCGCATTGACACGTTTACCGGCTTCAAGTCGTCGCCCGTCTTCTCGCCCGACGGTCGCTGGATCGCATTTGTCGGCGGCGAAAGCAAGGATCGCTTCTGGCACGGCGGCGATCTCTGGCGCGTCCCCGCCGACGGCAGCGGACCAGTGCAGAATCTGACAGCTCAGTACGACATTGTGGTGGGCAGCGTCACCCTGAGCGATGTGGCCGGCTACAGCCGCGACGTGCAGCCTGTCTGGTCGCCCGACGGCGCGACCCTCTTCGTGCAAATTTCGCGCCACGGCAGCACCACGTTACACACCCTGGACGTAGCCACCGGTGAACTCTCTACACTGTTGGATGGTCCCGGCGCGGTGGGGGAATTCACCTTTGATACGGCGCGTAGCCGGCTGGTCTATGTCCACACCACGCCTACTGAACCGGGGGATCTGTGGACCTGTGCCGTCAACGATGGCGCATCGCAGCGGCTGACGGCTGTCAATGACGGGTGGCTCAACGACGTCCAATTCGGCGGCTGCGAAGAGGTTTGGATCGAAGGCCCACAGACAAAGCTCCAAGGCTGGATCATGACGCCGCCCGACTTTGATCCGGGGCAGCGCTACCCCGCCATCCTCGAGATCCACGGCGGGCCGATGTTACAGTATGGCTTCAGCTTTATGATGGAATTTCACTACCTTGCCGCGCAGGGCTATGTCGTCTTCTTCACCAACCCGCGTGGATCACAAGGGTATGGACAGGTGTTTGTGGACGCCAACTACAACGATTTCGGCGGGAAAGCCTATGAGGACTTGATGGCGTGGACCGATCACGTGGCCGCGCTTCCCTACGTCAATGAGACACGTCTTGGCGTTACCGGTGGCAGCTACGGCGGCTACATGACCAACTGGATCATCGGCCATACGGATCGGTTTGCCGCCGCCGTCACCCAGCGCAGCCTGACCAATCTCACCAGCTTCAACGGCTCCAGCGACATCTGGATTTTCCAGCAGATGTTCGGCGGCAAACCGGCCTGGGAAAGCCTCGACGATTACTGGCGACAGTCGCCCATTGCCTACGTGGGCAACATGGTCACCCCTACCCTGGTGATCCACAGCGAACAGGATCTGCGCGTCGCCATCGAACAGGGCGAACAGCTCTTCGTCGCCCTGAAGCTTAAAGGCGTAGACACGGAAATGGTGCGCTTCCCCGAAGAATCACACGGCCTCTCGCGCAGTGGCCGCACAGATCGGCGGATTGTGCGGCTTGGTCATATTTTGCGTTGGTTTGAGCGATACCTGAATTGATTGCTTCTGTAGTTGCTGATTTTTCTTGTGGACACGGATTGGAAACAACACGGATTTTTCGGAACTGATCTACGAAAATCCACAAACGAACACGAAGAAAAACAGACACGAAGAAAAACAGACACGAAGAAAAACAGAAGAGATGCGCAGATTTCACCGATGCAAAGGATTTTCAGCGGGATTTGGATTCAACTTTCCTCTGAATCCTGAAAATCCGTGCAATCCGTGGATGTTTCTTTTCTCTTCTTCGTGTGCCTACGTGGATCAAATCTGTGAAAAATCTGTGTTCTTTCCAATCCGTGTCCACAACCCTCTGCACAAAGCCAGCCGAAAGGAGACGATCCATGAAGATCGATGCGGCGCTCTGGGTAAACGATCTATCGAAGGCGGCGTCAACGGCGCAAGCGGCGGAGGAGGTGGGCTTTGATGCTTTGTGGACGAGCGACATTGCCCACAATCCGCTCTTCCCGCTGCTGCTGGCCGCGCCGCAGACCGGGCGCATCAAATTGGGGACGGCGATCCTGGTGGCGTTTGCGCGTAGCCCTATGGACGTGGCCTATCAGGCGTGGGATCTGGCACAGTTGAGCCAGGGGCGCTTTCTGTTGGGGCTGGGGACTCAGGTACGGGCGCACATTGAACGCCGCTTCGGCATGACGTGGGAACAGCCCGCTGCCGAGCGCCTGCGCGACTACGTCCTGGCGCTGCGGGCAGTCTGGCACAGTTGGCAAAACGGCGAACGGCTGAACTACCGCGGCGATTTCTACAAACTGACCTTGATGACTCCCTTCTTCGATCCAGGCCCCATCGATCATCCGCACATTCCGATCTTCACGGCAGGCGTCAACGAGCGTATGTGTCGACTGGCGGGTGAAGTAAGTGACGGTTTCCATGCCCATCCCTTTCACACCCGTCGCTATCTCGAAGAAGTGGTGATCCCCGCCATCGAGAAAGGCCTTGCCGCCGCTGGGCGTTCGCGTCGTGACATCGCATTGAGCAGCGCCGTTTTCGTGGCCACAGGCCGCAACCAAGACGAAATGGACGCAGCCGTGGCTGCGGTGCGTCAACAGGTCTCTTTTTACGCCAGCACACCGGACTACGCCGCTGTCATGGATCTACACGGCTGGAGTGCCGCCCGCGAGGAACTAAGCCACCTCGCCTCGCGCAAGCAGTGGGCCGACATGCCCGCCCTTGTCACCGATGAGATGGTCGACGCCTTCGCCGTCGTCTGCCCACCGCAGGAACTGTCGGCGCGACTACGCGCCAAATACGAGGGCGTCCTCGATCGGATTACCCTCTACATGCCTTTCGATCCAAAACAGCGGGAAGTGTGGAAGCTGTTGCTAGATCAGCAATAGAATGCGGATTGAGCGGATCGGGCGGATCAAGGCGGATATATAAAGGCACGGGTAGGGCAGAAGCATATATCGCCAATAAAGCGACATTTGCTTCCGCCCTACCCGTGCCCTTATGCAACCCATATCATCATGGTATTTCTGGAAATCTGCTTAAATCCGCCCGATCCGCCCAATCCGCGTTCTATCTCTGCTGATCGGCGTTATCGTCGTCGCCTGCGTCTGTTTTGCGAAGAAGATCCCTGCGGATCGCTGGTTTTTTTGGGCTGTTCCGGCGGGGCAACCGGCGCGTGGAGTAGCTTCTGGTAATAGTCGTCCAGCAGCATGGCAATGATGCCCGATTCGTCTTCACTTTCGGCGAGTTCGTGGGCCAGGGCGGCAAAGCGGCGGCTGCGTTCGGCTTGAAGTTTGTCGCGGTCGCGTAATCGTGCTTCGAGTAGGGCAGTCAACCGTTCGCCTACCACGGCAGCGACCTGTTCATCTGTCGGTATCGGCAACTCTTCGATTTCAATCTCAAAGCGACGGGCGATCTGGCGCAGGTTGTACTTTTCCATGCCGTTGACCAGCGTGATGGCCACGCCGCTGGCGCCGGCCCGTCCTGTACGCCCGGCGCGATGGATGTACGCTTCGGCGTCTTCAGGTGGCTCATACTGGAAGACATGGGACAATTCGGGAATGTCGAGCCCACGTGCAGCGATGTCGGTCGCCACGAGGAAGCGCAACTTTCCCTCCCGCACCCGCTCAAGGACATTATCACGCTCGCCCTGTGATAGGTCTGCACTCAACTCGTCGGCATCGTAGCCAAAACGCTGCAGCACCACGGTGACAAAGTGTACGTTGACTTTGGTGTTACAGAATATGATGGCTGAAGAGGGGTTTTCCATCTCGATCAACTTCACAAGGACCCGATCTTTGCCTACGCCGGGTACGTCGTAAACGATGTGCTGCACTTCGGCAACGTGTACTTGATCCTTGCTCAGCGAGAGGAACTCAGGCGATTCCATGAATTGGTGCGCAGTGCGCAAAATGTATTCAGGGAAGGTGGCCGAGAACATGCAGGTGTTGATCCGCCGTTTGGGCAGATAACGTTTCACCTGCATCATGTCGGGGTAAAAACCCATCGACAACATGCGATCCGCCTCGTCAAAGATCAGCGCCCGCAGATGATCAAGCGTCAGCGTCCGCCGCAGCAGGTGATCAAGTACACGTCCTGGTGTACCGATGACAACATGCGCGCCACGCTTGAGTTCGTCGATTTGTGTCTTGTAACCGGTGCCGCCGTAGACGGCAAGGGCGCGTAATCCGACGGCTGACAAAAGCGTTTCCGCCTCGTGCCATACCTGGCGCGCCAATTCCCGTGTCGGCACCAGGATCAGCGCCTGACATTCATCGCGCGCCGGATCGAGCAACGAGAGCAGCGGCAATAGGAATGCGCCGGTCTTGCCGCTACCTGTGCGCGCCTGCACCATGACATCTCGCCCGTCTAGTAGATAGGGGATGGCAATACGCTGTACTGGCGTCAGCGTCGCCCATCCGGCGCGAGATGCCGCATTTTGGTGAGATTGGGGTAGATCTGCCAGTGTAACTGCGGACAATGCCGCATCGTTCCGGCCTTCATTAGGGGATGAGGATGTGGTCGTCAAAAAGCCTCTGCTATCGATGTTTTAAAAGAAGTTATGCGTCAATTAGTGAAGATACCATACCAGGGATCAAGCGTTTCGCCAAACGCGAGGACAGCACAGGAGAAATTCAACTTGGGGAAGTGTGGATAATGGGCGAAAAGCCCATTATCCACAGGTATAACTACTTTAGCCATGCCATGTTGCCATGCCGGCCAATAATTCATTCAAAATAGCGGATGTTTGTGTAACGTCCGCACCACCGTTGGCGTGGACTGGCACTGCAACAGTAAGGAAGCAAAGCCAAAATACCACAGCGGCGATAACAAAAACGATCCGCTTCTGTGTAACCGATACACTACTTGCACTGGGTAGCGATGATGCATGCATACGAAGGTCTCCTACGTGTGATTGTCTGCACTTGGTTCCAGGAGACCCATGTCGAGTATTCGTACATGGGCAGTCAGGCGACCATGGTATCGTCCCAATCGATGGGGGATACGGTAGGCCCTTTACTTTGCGCCTCCGCCTTTCGACGGATTTGCCATTTTCCACGGTGATTGCATTTAGGACTTATGTACGGCGTCCTTACTCCTTTCTTCGGTACGTTCGTCTTATGTGTACAGGGGGCGGCGGTTGAACATCAGCAATTTATCTCAGTCAGTACAGATGCCCCAAAACATTATCATCCAAATTCATTACAATGGTGCTTACAGAACGCTGATAATATTAGAAATCTAATAGAATTTGGGGAAACGAATCTGTGCTTTGATCCCGCTACACTGGGGAGACAACGTCTACTAACATTGGATTTCTATATGATTTTTTCAAAATAGAGGCTCAAAGGATCATCGGTGTAAGGACCAAAAGGGCCAATTTGTTGAAACCCCCATCGTTCGTAGAGACTAATGGCCTCGGTTTGGTGAATGCCGGTTTCTAGCCGTAAGCACATGACGCCGTTTGCACGGGCATGTTCGGCCAGATGGTTGATCAAAGCCTTGGCCAGCCCCAAACCGCGATAACGAGGACGGACATACATACGCTTGAGTTCTCCGTATTCTTGGGCCACGAGCAGAACGCCGCCGCAACCGGCTGCTTCGCCGTTGTAGCGCACCACGAAGAAGGCCACGCCCTGATCAATCAACTTCTGCACGTTGTAACCATGACGGCTCTCTTGCGGATAGAATGGCGACAGGACGTCCTCTAACTCGTCGATAAGTGCCACTGCGTCAGCGCTGTCCGGTCTTTCGGCCACAATTGTGATTGTCATCTGATCGTCTCCCTTTCCGTTTTGCTCGTTACGCATCTTCATCGTCGCCTGTGTCGACTTCGCCTGCAAAGTGGGTAGCCAGCGCGTAGGCGTCGATCCCCTGTTCGCGCAGATAACGCACCACCACGGGGACATACCCATGTGTCACCAATACCCGTTCAGCGCCTGTTGTCTGGATCGTTTGGATCAGGGCCGGCCAGTCCACATGATCCGAGAGGACAAAGCCGCGATCCAGCGAGCGACGGCGGCGCTGTCCACGCACCTGCATCCATCCAGAGGCAAAGGCGGTGGAAAGATCACCGAAGCGGCGTAGCCAGGGCGTACCGTCGGCAGATGGGGGCGCCACCACCAACGCCTGTGGCCAGGTGGTGCCCGTCGGCGCGTCCAGTGCATTGACGGTTTCGGGCAGATCAATGCCGGCGGCGCGGTAATCGGCGTTGAGCCTTTCCACTGCGCCGTGGGTGAAGATGGGGCCGATGGTGCGGTCCACACCGGCCAACAGCCGCTGTGCCTTTCCCAGCGCATAGCCGTAGAGGACGGAGCAGATCCCTGCGGCCTGGTTGGCGCGCCACCACTCGTTGATCTGCGCAAAAACGTCTTCGCGGCGGGGCCAACGGTAGATGGGCAGACCGAATGTGGCCTCGGTGATGAAGGTGTGGCAGGTCACCAGTTCGAATGGGGTACAGGTCGGGTCCGGCTCGGTTTTGTAATCACCGCTGACCACCCACACCTCGCCGTTGTGTTCCACGCGCACCTGTGCCGAACCCAGAATGTGCCCTGCCGGGTGAAACGAGACCTGCACCCCGTTGATCGTCAGCGCCTCGCCGAAGGGCAAGGTACGGATTTGCGCGCCTGCGCCCAGACGTGTCCGCAGTACACCTTCGCCTTCCACTGCGGCCAGGTAGCGCCCACAATCTCGGCGCGCGTGATCGCTGTGGGCGTGGGTCACCACGGCACGATCCACCGGCTTCCACGGATCCACGAAAAAGTCGCCCACCGCGCAGTATAGGCCCGCATCTGTCATCTCCAACAGTGCCGCCATCCTTCACCTCGCTCCAATACTAGTCTCGCTTTACTCAATGCCATTACGTTATGGCTGGACGACAGACGACGGACGACAGCAGAAGTGACTTCGTATGTCACCTGCCACCTGCCACCTGCAACAGTTGACCACACTGCCTAACTTAATGACATTGTCTCTTCACAGTTGGACACTTTGCTCTAATCCCCAGTCCCCAACCTCATCCGTACCACCATCACCGGTGGGATCTCGCTGTAGTTGCCGTTCCAGCCCAGTTGCTTTCCTTGCTTGGGCACATCGGTGACGGGGAAGGCGCGCTCTTCCAGGGCGTCGATGACAAAGCCTGTGGCGAAGCCACTGACGAAGAGCATCTGGAGCGGACGGTGGAAGTAGACCTGTGGTTTTGGCTGCTTGCTCAGCGCCAGGCCAAGGCGGTTGGCCGATGTCATGTATCCCCAGACTCTCACGCTGTAGGTGGTGACAAGTTCGCCTTCTCTGTCTTCCTGTTCAGCCATGTGGGCAGAAAATGGGTTGTTGAAGCAGGGGTGCATCAGTGTGTAAACAAAGGTGCCTCCTGGCCGAAGCAGTCGACTGAGCGCCCGAAACAGGGGATCGATATCCGAAATGTCGAAGAGGGCCATGTTGCACAGTGCGGCATCAAACGATCCGGCTTCCCCCAGTTTCATAAGGACTTCTTCGTCGGTGACGTCGGCCACCGCATAGGTGACGCTGCCGTCTTCTGCGGTGGTGCGGCGGCGGGCGGTCTCGATCATTTGCGGCGCGAAGTCGATGGCGGTCACCTGTGCGCCAAGACGGCCCAAGCGCCGCGCCATCAGGCCGTTGCCTGTGGCAATGTCGAGTATACGCATGCCGGGCTGCACTGGCAGCATCCGTTCAATTGCCGGCCATTGTAACACAGTGACGAAAGCGTTGCCTTCGCCCATGTATTCGTCCCAGTAGGCGGCGTTGCTGTCCCAGGCGTCAAGGGTGACGGCGTGTGGATCGGTCATTGGAATCTCCTTATTGGTGATTGGGGGATAGTGACTGGTGATTGGTGATTGGAGATCGCGTCAACGATCAGATGCCCACTCGGTGTCTCCATTGGTACACGCACTACGCACTACGCACTACGCCATTACCCCACAATTCCTCAAACTCCTCCTTCGTCTGCCCAAAGATGAGGAGATCGTGGTGTGCGCCGCCACTAAATAGGACACGCCGTAGCCTGCCTTCTTCGGCGAAGCGAAGCCGTTGGTGCAGGGCGATGGACGCCGGGTTAAAACTGTAGACGTCGACGGTCACCTTTTGATAGCGCAACTCCCAGAAAAAGTAGGCTTGCAGGCGACGGATGGCCTCAAGCGCGTAGCCACGTTGTCGATGTTCACTGCGGATGGCGATTCCATACGAAAAGATGCCTATGCGCCGATTACAGTGATGTGTGTTGATGGTACCCACCAGATCGCCCGCCTGGTTTTCAACAACAAAAAAGAACTCGTCTTTGTCGCTTTTGCGCTGTGTTTCCGCCTCGGCCCAGTTCTTTTGCGACGCCAGTGAAGTGGGTGGCCAGACCCAATCCAGGTTGCGGGAAATCTCTTGATCTTGGTTCCACTCGTGGAAGATCGGCGCGTCCTCGGGCTCGATGGCGCGCAACCGGATCCGTTCTCCCTGCCAATAATTGATTCTGTGCATCGTATGTATCCTTCGCTGATGACAATTTTCTTACGGTTGCCTTACTTTTTTCCTAATGTAAGTGTCAATTTTTGACTATACGCTGGTGACGTGTTGCGTTTCCTTCGAGTCTACCCCAGGGTGGATGTCACTAGCTGAGGTTCAATCATATCGTGAACATTTTGTGGAAGCACATTCTATTTGTACTCGCAAGCATATGCTTGTTTTGGCTGGGGAGCACAGTGAAAGCCGCCGGAGATATTTATTACGTTTCAACTGTGGGCAACGACGCCAATGTGGGATCCGAAGTGGCTCCCTGGCGCACGTTGGGTAAAGCGGCCGAAAGTGCAGGCCCCGGCGATACCGTCTACATTCTACAAGGAACCTACCGCGAAAAATTGAAACCGCGCAACGCCGGTGTCGTAGGATCTCCTATCGTCTTCACCGCTTATCCGGGGCATCTGGTTGTCCTTGACGGCGAGGAATTTTCCAGAACGAGTTGGGGGGGCATCATTGAACTTGTGAACGTCCAATATGTCACCATTTCGAACCTGCGCATCATCAACAGTGGTTACTTCGGTGTCATGATTACCGGCGTTGAGCATGTGCTGGTGCAGAACAACGAGATTGACTTTACCTATGCTTCAGGGATCTATGTATCGCGTAGTCAACATGTTGTCGTTGACGGCAACGATGTGCAACGTGCCTGTCATGGCATTGGCGGCAGCGCGCCCCACTATGCGCCGCAGGAGCATATCACCGTGCGCGGGGGGACGGATACCTTCGAAATCAAGAACAATGTCGTCTCCAACCCGCACAATGGACGGGGCAAAGAAGGGATTAACGTTAAAGAAGGGGCCGCCAACGGCAAGGTGTACAACAACCGAGTCTTCGATATGAGCCGCACCGGCCTTTACGTAGACGCCTACGACAAGTACGTCACGAATGTGGAGATCTACGGCAACGTGGTCTATAACTCGCTACACGGCCTGGTGATTGCGTCGGAAAGACGGGGGACGGTGAGCAATATCGCCGTCTACAACAATGTCTTTTACAAGAACGAACACAGCGGCATCTGGCTCACCGGCTACCTCGACGGCGGCCCGTTCGAGGACATTCTCGTCTACAACAACACTGTCTACGGCAACGCAAACCGAGGGATTGCCGTCACCAACCGCGAGGCAACGGGGGTTACTGTACGCAACAACATCGCGGTGGGCAACGCCAATCAGCAAATTCAGATCGATTCAGGCGTGCCGGCTGTGACGGTCGAACACAACCTCACCGATGGAGACGCCGGCTTTGTGGATCCGGGCCGCGACGACTTTCGGTTGCGTTCCGATTCGCCCGCCATCGACAAAGCGGACAGCGCCGGCGCACCTGCCTTTGACGTGCTCGGTTTCGCCCGTCCTCAAGGCGCAGGCTATGACCAGGGCGCGTTTGAGTTCAACTCAGATGGCGCTGCAATACCCACGGAATCGCCCACGGATACTCCGACAGCCATGCCGATTGAGACACCAACGGCGACCCCGACAGCGACCCCGACAGTAGCTTCACCCACGCCGACGCCCGTACCCGCGCTAACAATCACACCACCTGTGCCCAATATACCGCCGGAAAAGCTTCCTTATAGTGTGTTTCTGCCATTGGTTGGGGAGCAGTAAGTGGGCGACGGACGACGGACGACGGACGACCGACGACCGACGACGGACGACCGACGACCGACGACAGACAACGGACAACGGACGACAGACAACGGCAGCGTAAAGGACGTTCGTTGTCATCTACAGCCATACCTCAGAAACAAAACAGCGAGGAGCGCAGACTTGCGCTCCCCGCCATCTACATCTAGACCAAAACACAGATCTCTCACTAAGACAACACCGTCGTCGGTCGTCTACCGTCCGTCGTCGGTCGTCGGTCGTCCGCCATCCGTCATCTCAGGTAGGAAGTGTGCAAGCAGCAGCGTTGAGAGCGTCGAGCTTTCCTGCCCTTCGCCGCTGATGAGGAGCGGACGAGGTGCATTCTGCACAAGCTGTTCGGCAACTTTGAGCCGGCGTAGTGCCAGTTCGTATTGGAGCACGGCTCGGTTGTCGCGATAAGACTCGCCCAGCGTTCGCAAGGATCGGGCTTCGTTCTCAGCGGAGTTGAGCGCTGCACGGCCCTTGGCTTCAATGTCCCAGCGGATTTTTTCGGCGTCGAGTTCCTTCTCTTGCAGCATCATGGCCACATATTCGCGGGCTTTGTTAATGGCGGCGCGGGCCTCGACAACACGGGCGTCTCGTTCCTTTTTGGCCCGCTCAATTTCCATGCGCAGGCTGTCAATACGCTGTCTGCGGGTGAGTTCCCATTCCTTTTCGTAGGCGGCCAGCTCCTTGGCCACCCGTTCACGGGTGGCGAGGTTGAGCTGGTACTGTTCCGGCAACTGTACGTCGGGAATGTTGGCGCCGGTGATGATCACGCCGTAGGTGGCCATGCGCCGGTTAAGGTACTCTTGCATGTCGCCTACATCGCTGCCACGCAGATCGTAGGCCCGTTCCGTCTGTACCTGACGGCTGCGGCGGCGAATGGCATCCTGCACCACACTGCTGAGGACGCCGTCGAAGTTGGTGGCCCCAATGTGCCGCACAAAACGGATCGGATCTACGATGCGAAACTGGAGGAAGAACTCAATCGACTTAAGCGGCACATTTTCGCGGGTGGGGCTGGCGAGGACGGGCGCCGTGTACGGGAACTCGGTGGATGTGTCCACAATGGCGTCGACCTTCGTCCACGGGAACCAGAGATAGTGACGCCCCGGCGGCAACGTCCCTTTGATAGCGCCCCACTGTGCAAGGACACCGGTGGTGCCCTGCTCGATCTCGACGATGGCCTGTCGCCACAGCCAGACCAGCGCCACAAACAAGAAGAAACCACCCACCATTGCCATCGATACAATCAGCCACATATTGCCCGACACAAAACCGACGCCAAAGAAGTAGATGCCGATCATAAAGGCGGTGAGCCAGCCGAAACCACGCCGATCTCGGGGAATCACCACCGGCACCAGCCGTCCATTGTCGCCGGACCGAAGTAACTGTTGTACCCGATCCCAGGCCGACACCATCTCTTTGATGCGAGAGAAATTGTTAGGTGCTGCCATCTTAGCCCATCCCTTCTTGCTTCGCGACTTCTTCTAACTCATTGACGAACTGCCCACGTCCACTGTTGACGGGGAGTGCTGCCAATTCCTGTTCGGCTGCGTCGAGGTTAGCAATCTCCTGTTGGCGACGACGAATGCGATCTACGATGATGTCGACACGTTCGCGGATCTCTTGCATGTCTTCGCTGGTGTAAAGCGCCTCGCTATGAATGCCGAGCATCTGACGGGCAAAACCAACGTAATCGAGGTTGTGTTTGTCGCTGGCTCCGATACTCACCACCCGCGGCAACTTGTTCATCACTCCTTCGAGCCGCTCAAGGATCTGTTCCTGGTAGCGATATTCGAGGATTTCAGGGAAAAAGGCGCTGCTGGCAGCGCGGACATCCAGTGCCTGGGCTTGTAACAGCGCTGCGTTGGCCTTGGCTTCGCTTTCCGCTTCGATCAAGAGTCGATGGGCGTAGGCGTTGGCGCGGTTGGTTTCTTTTTCGCGTGCCGTGTCCATCTGTGCCTGATATTTGGCGATATCGGCGCGGATTTCAGAAATTGTCTCACGCAACGATGCCAGTTCCTTGTTCAGCTCACCTTCGTCTTGTTCTTTGCGCAGACTTAGTTCGTATTGGTAGGTGTACGCTTCTTTGCCCACCCGAATAATCTCGGCCGCGGCGAGGTCCATGCGATATTCCGCATCAGATGGTTCGGCGTGGGTGATGTTGGCGCTGACGAAACGCACAGCAGGCAGGAATTGCCGATTGAGCGTTTCGAGGACGCCGGCCATGTTCTCGCCCACGAGATCGTAGATCCCCTCGGCCTTCTGCTCGTAGATCAACGAACGGGTCACCTCACTGACGGCATTCTGTAGCTTTTCCTCAAAGCCCTTGGCGCCACCCAAAGTAAAGATGAATTCGGCAGGATCTTCAATGCGGAATTGTAAGAAGAGATCCACCGAGGCGTTGATACGGCTGGCCGTAGGCGCTTCGCGGATGGGCGCATTGTACGGGTACTCTTTGGTGGTGTTCACGATGTAGCTCACCCGCTTCCACGGATTCAGCAGTGTGATACGTCCTGGCCCAGCCACCTGTTCCAGCCTGCCGAAACGGGTGATAAGTGCCTGGCAACCATCCGGCACCATAACGTAGCTGTTCCGCCAGAGGATGAAGATCAGGTAGAACGCCAGCAGCGCCCAAAAGTGTGGCCCAAATACGATCCAGGCGAGATTTAGGTCGGCGGCTTCGTCGACAAAGTTGAGCGCCGCCCAGCCTGCGCCACCCAAGAGTAACAGCATGACGAAGAGGAATATCTGTCGCAGCGACCGGCGGCGGCTGGGAATCACCACAGGCGAGATCACGTTGGTATACTGCGGCGTCTCTCCTTCCTGCGTTTCTTCAGGGAAACTGCGGTTGAGCACTTCGGTGGCTTCGCCCAACGACGCCACCATCTGTTGAATGTGGGTGCTGGTCGATTCGCCGTGCTCACGCGCCGAGAGAAAGTCATTTATGCTCATGCGGAACTGCTCGAATTCCTCGGTTTGTGCGGCGTTGACAACAGCGCTTGCCACTTGACGAACTCTGCTCATAGGGGAGCCTCCATTCTAGATTGTCTGATACACGGCTGAGCAGAAAGAAAGTAGAACACAGGCTGTATTGTAACGCACGCACACAAGCATTGCCTACCGTTATCCTGACGAGAAGTTGAAATCGGCTGACGACGGCACAAAGATTCCCTGATCGCTTGCCTGCCAGCCAGGGAAGATCTCAGTGATACGGGCGTTGCCCAGCCGCTTGACACAGAGTTCGCCCAACACGTCACGATAGTCGGTTGTCACTGCCAGATCGCCGGGACCCACCAACTGTTCCGTCGCCAACCCGGGCCAGCGCCCGTGGATCTTGCCGCCGTCCACATTGCCGCCGAGGAGTAACATAGCGCTGCCGTGTCCATGATCGGTGCCGAAGCTGCCATTTTCGCTCAAGCGTCGCCCAAATTCCGACATCACCACCACGCTCACCCGGCCGATCTGATCAACCAGGTCGGTATGGAAGGCCGCCAGCCCGCCGGCCAGGTCGGTGAGAAGGTTGGCCATGAGTCCTTGGCTGCCACCCTGTACAAAGTGGGTGTCCCAGCCGCCGTGATCGACGGCGGCTACTTCCAGCCCGGCGTCGGCTTTGATCAACATGGCGATCTGGCGCAGCGCCAGCCCGAAGTCGCTTTCGGGGTAATGGGCGTCCTGGCGCGGACGGTATCGCTGCGGATCAAGCTGATCAAGGATGGCCATCACCGCCAGCGTCCCCTGGCCGATGCTGCCCAAAGATGCGTCGTTGGCCAGCGCAGGATCGGTGGCGTAGACGGCGGAGAGCGCCTGTTGCATGGCCGCCAGGGCGCGCTCGTCTCCGCCCAGGTGAAAGTCGGCAATCGAGCGCAGGGCAGAAGCGGGAATCGGCCCGCGCAGGCTACGGGGCAGTGGATGGGCAAAGCCCAACGCCCGTAACGGTGAAAGATTCCCTGTATTGTGGGTGGCCAGATGACGGCCGATCCAGCCCGAAGCGGGGCCGGTCTCGGTTTCAACACCCCGTTCCATCAACTCCATGGCGCGGAAGTGGCTGCGCGAATCGTCGGGTGCGCCGCAGGCGTGGACGATAGCCAGGTTGCGCGCCTGCCACGCTTCAGTAAGCAGGCGCAGGGTGGGGTGCAATCCGAAGAAACCGTCGAGATCGACGGTGCGTAGATGGGCGGCGGCGCGTCGATCATCGGGGCGGGGGATGGCTAGCGTCGGGCGCTGCGCGTAGTACTCGTCTTCGCCGTAGGGGACGACCATGTTGAGCACGTCTGCGGCGCCGCGTAAGAAGATCACCACCAGCGTGTCGCCGCGCGGGTCGACGGCGGGCGCGGCAAAGGCGAGCCGTGGCATCCAGCCGGGCATGTTGTGTGCTCGCGTGGATGCTGTGCGTACAGGTCGAAAAGTGGGTGCCTTGATGTGATTCATGTGAAATCCTTCTGAAATCCTGAAATCTGTGGATAATTTCTGTGTCATCGCCATTGGAAAGCCGGTGCCGCCAGCATCCCGGCAGTGAGCAAAGCCAGTCGTTCGTCCTCGGGTAAATTGCGCGTAGCCATCATCAGGCTGTCGTGTAGATCGGCGGTCAATGGCGCGCCGAAGAGCAGATTGCCCAGCCTGTCCACGGTTGCGAGGAGATCGACGGTCAGCGCTGCCAAATCGACGCGGGTGTCGGGGATGGCATTGGTTGCCAGCGCCAGGGCGAACTGCCAGCGTGGCAGCAGGTTGTTCATCCAATCGGCATTGCTGTCGGGGAAGCCGTTAGGGGTGGGCCAGGCGAAGGGTAGTTGACCCATGCGCATGAGATAGCGTTGAAGCGCGTCCCCGCCATCGGTGACGGCGTTGGTCTGTCGCAGTGCGGAGACGACGAAGTTAAGCGGCCGTTTGAACTTGGGTGCGGCGACGTGGGGCAATCCATCGAGCAGGATGGGACGCAGCATGGCCTGAATTTCACCGTTGCTGTGCAGGAATGCGTCTGCTGCCGCCTGGATCAGTGCTGCCGGCGGGGCGTCGCCCAGGAAGCGGCGGGCCAGTTTGCGCGCCAGGAAGTGTGCCGTACGTTCGTGTGTGGCCACGTGTTCAATGACGCGCTGCGCTTCGTCCATGCCGCCGCCGGGGATGGTCATGCCCATGAAGTGTTTGTTGCCGTCGTCGTGCATGTCGGCGCGGAAGGTGAATTGGCCGCGCCGGAAATGTTCTTTCACCGTCCAGCCGGTGAGGCAGCGGGCCACTTCCATCACGTCCTCTTGCGTGTAGCCACCGTCTACGCCGAGGCTGTGGAGTTCCAACAATTCACGGGCGTAGTTCTCGTTGGGGTGACTTTTGTTGTTGGCGTGGTTGTCTAGGTAGACGAGCATGGCGGGCGACTTTGCCGACGCCAGCAGCAGATCGTGGAAGTTTCCTAGCGCGTGACGGCGGATCACCTCGCGGTCGTCCACGGATTTGAGGAAGAAGCAGTCGCCTTTGTCCACGCTGATGTTGAAGTGGTCGCTCCAGAAATCGACCATAACTTCGTAAAGCTGGCGACGGCTGTAGATCTGGCGTAGCAGGGTGGCCCGGCGCAGTTCGGCGGGCGCGCTTTCTCGATCCAGGTCGTCAAAGATCTTTTCGCCGTAGAGTTCATAGATCGAATCAGCGTCGAGTGTGAGCGAATCGAGTGGACGCAGCCGCATGTCGCAAGGGCCGTCTTCGATGGCGGCGGGTGCTAACTGTTCTTCGATCCAGGCGGGCAGGCCGATGTCGGCCAGGTGGCGTCGTTCCTCTGCGCGAGGACCAAAGGTGAGCCGGTTGAGCATCTGAAAGCCGGCGGCGTCGCCCAAGTCACCTTGCGGCGGTGTGGGCGGATCACCTGCCAGCCGGTTGTAGAGCGGTGCGCAGCCGGAGAGCGCCAGCGATCCACTGAACAGCGCCGCCACTTTGAGGAAGTTTCGTCGTGAGATGTGCATGATGCGCTTGTCTCCATGCCGTTGCTTAGTGCCGTTGCTTATTCAGTGACCAATTGCGGCGCAGGTTGGGGTGCGGCTTTGGGGCGGCGGAAGAAGGCGAGGAGCGTTGCGCCCAGCCCGGCGAGTAGTGTGAAGGGGAAGACGATGATCCATCCCAGCACGGGGAATGCTACGGCCAGTTCCAGTGTCACTGCGCCGTAGAGGAATGCGCGGTGCGCTGCGACCGTCCCCTGGGCGCGGGCGGTGATGCAGTCGGCCAGATGTGCCGTCATTCCCGCCGCGCCGATGGTGGAGACGGCGATGAGCGAGAGCAGCAGCGCCGCGCCGGTGAACTCTCCTGGGCCGGGGATCTGCAAGAGAAAGACTACAGGCAACGCCATCAGCAATAGCGTCAGCAGGCCAACGCCGAAACAGCGCCAACTGCCGTTGTGTATGGCCTGACGGGCACGCTCCACCTGCGCAGGCAGGCTAAGCCACACCACAAAGAGCAGGGCAGGGAAGCCTAGCCCAAGAATCACAAGCACACCAAAAAAGGTGAGAATGTCCGACATGAGGGGTCTCCTTTGGGGATCGACATTGAGGAGTTCAGTGTGAAGCTGCAGCCGTCGATCCGGTGTGCTGTCGCTTCGTACTGAAGGTACAGGCGGGGAGGGGGAAAAGTCGCGGGCTTCTTAACCTTCCGGGAAGGGGGCACGTGAACTGGAGGTAAGAGAACTCGTCTGCCCCCTTCCCGGAAGGTGATGACGGGCTTCGCGCTGCAACTGCTACGGATTCCGCCGCGCAAGGACAACCAACACAAATGCGCCAAGGCCCGTGAAGACGACGTAGGGCAACAGCAGAAACCAACCGGCGACGGGCAGGGCGGTAGATAGGACGAGCACGCCGCCGCCAATGAGCGCACGGGGAATGGATCCTTGTTGGGCGGCGAGGCGTTCGCCAAGGAGACGGGCGAAGGCGGCAAGGCCGAAACTTAGCCCCGCCACCAGAATTGCCAGGATGAGCAGACCAGGCAGAACGGCGAGATCACTGCCTGTCTCCTCTTGCAGCGACAAGAAGACCAGCACCAGAAGCCCGAAGAAGAGGAAATTGACCAGCCCCACCACAAAGGCGCGGCCCGGGCGCGTGGTGATCACCTGTTGCGTGCGGGCCACCCATTCGCCAAAGAGCGCGTCCAGTGTGAGCAGGTAGGCACTGAGGCAGCAGATCACGCCCAACGCCAAGACAATCAAGCTCAGTAGATCGTTCATATCCAGTCTCCGTTTCGGTCGTTTCGGTTGATCATGCCCCAACGGGTGCCGCCTAGCCAGAGCAACGCGGCAATGAACAACAATGCTGTCCACGCAGTCGGGGACAGCAGCGGTAGCCAGTTGCCGCTGGTGACATTGCGCCAGCGTTCGATTTCCGCGGTGCTGTTTTGCAGCACTTTCTGCCACTCAGCCCACAAGGCGCGCCATCCTTCAACCAGATCCGGCGCAAGTTGCAGATTGGTCAGCGGCGCTATGGCCTGATCCACAAACCCCCAAACGAAGGCCAGGGCCAGCCCGGCCACCAGGATCTGCCCCGTCAACAGCCGCCAGGGCGCAGGCAGCGGATCGGCCTCGCGCTCTAGTGCCGCCATGACCGTATGCGATAGATCATGCGTCGGCCTCTCGTCGGGGATCGACTCGATCAGGGCGAAGAGGGCGCGTAGATCGGTCAACTGGCGGCGGCAGTCGGCGCACGTTGCCAGGTGTGCGTCCACGGCGGCGCGACGCTTTGGCGCAAGCTCATCGTCCAGGTATTCGTGAAGCTCACATTCTTCGATGTGGTTCTTTTCGATGTGGTTCTTTTCGATGTGGTTCTGATTCATGGCGGCTCGATCCTTATTCTCTCTGGATCATGGTTGCCAGCAATTTGCGGGCGCGAAAAAGATGGGTCTTCACGGTGCTCAGTGAAAGACCGGTCACCTCTGCAATCTCTTCGTAGCTCAACTCCTGAAAGTGACGCAATTCGATAACCAGGCGGAATTGGGGCGGCAGTTGTAGCACCGCCTGACGCACATCCGCTTCCGTCTCGGCGCGCAGGACGGCCTGTTCCGGTGTAGCTGAAGACGCAACCACGCGCTCCGCCAACTCGTCAATGTCTTCGTGCGGTGGTTTGCGCGCTTCGAGGCGATTGTAGCAGTGGTTGGCCGCCACCGTGCGCATCCACGGCCCGAAAGGACGGCTGAGATCGAAGGTGTGCAGGCGCTGATAGGCGCGTAGAAACGCCTCCTGTGCGGCGTCTTCGGCTTCGCCACGGTCACCGAGTAGACGCAGGCAAACGTTAAACACCGCCGCCTGGTGACAGGCGACGAGTTCAGCGAATGCGGTTGCGTCGCCCTGGCGGGCGCACAGAAGAGTTGCGCGTTCGTCGATCATCTTGATGATGGTACAGGAATCAGCAGGAAAAAGTTTCAACCAAGCTGTTGAAATATACTTCTTAAAATAATCCATCCGCTTGTTGGGGCCAGGCATGTGTGCTATTGTTGTGTACGCTTCCAGCTTTCCCCTGTTACTCATCTGAATTGTGAATTTCTAGACGGGTTCTGCGCTTGATTAGGCACCAGGCTGTATTTTATGTTCACAAATTTTGATCTGCACATTCGCTTGGGTGAAGACGAGCGTCCGCAGGTGCGTGTGCTGGCGTCGGCGGCCGGCGAGAGCGCACACCCCATCATCATGCCAAACGATCCGCTTGCTCTGATGGAAGCGTTTCGGATCCTGCGGCAACCGACCAGCGCCCATTTGCAGGCATTGGGGCGTCAATTGGCCGACGCGCTGTTACCCGCTGGTGAGGTGCGCGATCTTTACCAGCGCAGCCTGGGCATGGCGACTGCTTCCGGTGGGGGGTTGCGTCTGCGCCTGCGCGTAGACCCGCCTGAACTGGCCGCGGTGCCGTGGGAGTATGCCTACGATCAGACCATCGACGATTTCGTCGTCCTCAACCCCCAGGTGGCGCTTGTCCGCTACCTGAGCCAACCCGTCGCGCCGCGCTCTGTGACCGGCGTTGCCCCGTTGCCGGTTTTGCTCTTTGTCGGTGCGCCCGACGGCGATGTGCTCCTTGATAGCGTCGGCGAGATTCAGCATGTCCTCGATGCGCTGGCCGATCTGATGCCCCATCGGGTGACGTTGGAGATCCTCTTTGCTGGCGCTGGAAGTGAACGGCAGGCCGTTGTCTCTCTGGTGGCGGGGCGGCGTGGTGTTCATCTGTCGCCTGAACCGGCCACATTGACGGCACTGCGCAGCGCCTTGCGCCGCGGGGTGCGGGTTGTCCACTACACTGGTCATGGCTATTTTGATCCTGAGCAGGGGGGCGCGCTGCTCGTACAGGACGAAGAGGGCGGCACCGAAAGCGTAGACGCGCACACGATGGCGCGCCAACTGCGGGGCAGCCAGGTGGCGCTGGCCTTCCTCAACGGCTGTAACACCGCCATCGACGGCACAGAGCAGGCGCTCATGGGATTGGCGCCCCGTCTTGTGGCGGCGGGGCTGCCCGCAGTGGTGGCGATGCAGACCGAGATCGATGATCGGTCGGCGATCCGCTTCGCCGCCGAGTTCTACCGTTCCCTGGCCGACGGCCTGCCGCTGGACGCATCGGTGGGCGAAGGACGCAAAGCTGTCAGCCGTCATCTGCTGGCCTGGGGGATCCCTGCGCTTTTCATGCGCAGCGCCGACGGCCAACTGTGGCAGGAGACGTCCACGCAGCCGACGCAATCTCGAGAAACCGCTGCGTCGCCCACGGGCGGTATCCACTTCGGCGACGGCGTCACGGTGACGGCGCGCAACATCGTGGTGGGGAATGTCACCGAAATCACCGGCAATCAGATCGGGCACGTCGGCCATGAAGACGGCGAACGTACACAAAAGGTGGCGCAGTTGCGTCGCCAACTCGACGCGTTGCGTACACAGTTGACGGCGCGAATCGACGCAGGCCGTTTCGACGAGATCCTTGGTGTGCAGGTGCAGGCGTTGCTCGAAACGGCTCAACGCCAAACCAATACACTTACCCCCAATCCTGTGGTTGTCAACCGCTATATCGAACAGATTGGTCAACTCCTAGAAGCCGATGAGATGTTAAAAACCGTTGTCTCGGGCATTCTTGAGACGTTAACCCATCTTCAAAGGATCGCTTGATGTTACGCTTTCGTGCCTATGCAATCTTGTTGGTTACACTAATACTTACCGCATGTACTTCGTCGACAATGACTGACCTGCTGCCCGATGTCTCTGAAATGGCTACGGCTGTTGCAGCCGGTGAGATGGCAACGCCAGATCCGACCGTTGTGACGCTCCCTGAAGCCGGTGGCGAGATGATCTTCGATCTGCTGGTAGCCGACGGCCGCTTTACGACGCTAACGACATTGCTCATGGAAACGGGCCTCGATACGCTGCTGCGCGACGACGGCGCTTTCACCTTCTTCGCTCCCACCGATGACGCCTTCGCCCGTCTTGAAGCGGTGACAACTTCCATGCAGCAATTTACCGCCAATTCCAGCGTGCTTGAAAGGAATCTGCTTTATCACCTCCTCGACGATTCCCAATCTATCGAAACATTGGCCGAGTTTAAGCACAACGAAACACTGCTGGGCGAGCCGCTCACAGTGGTCTTCAACAACGGGCACTTCAAAGCCAATTTCGCCCAGGTAACCGAGCCGAACTGGCGCGCTGAGAACGGTGTGATCCACGCTGTAGACGGTGTGTTGATCAAGGTTGCGTGGCCGTCTTCCGATGCACCAGTGGATATGATTGACGGCGTGGAAGAATGGATCCCCTACGAAGAAAACACACTGCTGCCTGTCAACGATGGTGAGATGGTGCCGCAGTTGCTTACCACTGACACTGCCCGCGAGAGCATCCTCAGCCTGGCGCCGCTGCTGGAAAGTGAGGGCGTCACGATCAATCTGGCTCGCTCCGTCCGCCTCGAAGAAGACGGTGAAGTGAAGTATCTGATCCCTCGCGCCAGCCCATTTTTCTTCGAGGCCCTCGAAATGCAAGAGCCTGTGATCATCGGTGTGTTGCTTGTGCGAGGTGCAATGCAAAACGAAGTTTCGTTGGGCGCGTACGTGATCCGCTTTGTCGCTTTCGATGAGCTCAACTGGGGCAACGACCTGGCCGATGCCAACAACGACGTCATCATCGACTTTAACGAGATCATTGTCGTCGATGCAGACGACGATGACGAAGACAGTGTGCCGACGGCGGGCCTCTTCTACGGTACCGCCTTCTGCCGGGTGACAGCCGTCCGCTGCTTTTGTGTACCCTGTGGACCCTTTATTCGCACTGCTTTTGACGAAAGAGCGCAGTGCCAGGCCGCCTGCTCGTCGCGCTAGGACGTGATCGTGTTACGCACTACGCACTACAGTTCCACCATCACGACCACCAAAGATCACCCAATCCAATCCGCCTATGACCTGCAACCTACTCGAATTTGTTGGTCGTCAGTTAGAAATCGAACTCTTTGCCGAGCTGCTTGCCGAAGGGCACTACCGTCTTCTGCTCCTGCAAGGGGACGGCGGCATTGGCAAGAGCTGCCTACTGCACCGCCTGCGCCGAGACTGTCGGCGTGAACGGTCTGAACTTACCACGGCGATGCTCGACTTTCGGCTGGATCGTTCTCTTGCCAGCCCCAAGCAGGTGATCGACGGTCTGCGCGATCAACTGAGCGAAGAATTTGATCAACAGATGATGCGGGCCGAAGCCCAAGTTGCACGCGACTACAGCGCAGGCTCCGTCGAGTCTGCCCCGGCGCTGGCTGCAAACGCAGTCGCCGTCGGCGCGCCAGGGCAGGGGGGTATCTCGTTCGGGGGCAATGTCACCGCGCAGGACATTATCGTTGGGCAGAAGGTGATCATTAACAACTCAACGTTGATCCTTAATCCCGGCGCCGGACTGGATCTGCTGGAAGCGGAAATTGAGCAGCGGCGCAACCGTGCCATGCGCCGCGCTCTACTCGATCTTGTTCGATCAGAGCAGGTTATGATCTTTGTGGATCACTTTGAAGAGGCGCCTGAGCCGGTGCGCCGCTGGCTGATCCAACAGTTGCTCAACATCCCGCTGGTCGACGAAGATCTTTGCGAAAATCTGTGGATCGTCGTTTCGGGCAAACAGGTGCCCTACCAGGATCAGATCGACCAATGGCGGCACCTGCTGCGCTTTCATCGGCTGCCGCCGCTTTCCAACGAAGAGATTCAAGCCTTTTGGATCGACAAACGTCAACTCGATCCGGCGCAAGTGATGGTTATTGCACTGGCCAGTGGTGGCAATCCCGGCCTGCTTTTCATGATGGCCAACAATATGCAAAACGCCACCCGTAAGGACGGTCCACGTGACTGAGGCTGCATCCATACCGTTTGACATGAACGCAGCGCTCAGCCAGTTCCTGGCGCAGTGGATGGCCCAGGTCGGCCCCGAACTTACCGTTGCCGCCCGCGCCGCTGCGCTGTCGCATCATGTCAATTCCTTGCTGTTGTCGGCGATGTTGCCTGCGCTCACGGCAGACGAATCTATGCGCACCCTCGAACAGTTGACGCAGTTGGGCATGCTCGAACAGGGCCGGTCTATCGATGGTATGCCACAATACACGTTTCAAACAGCGCTTCGTCCTCTTTTGCTACGTCATTGGCTAGAACAGGATCCCCATGCCTTGCGCCGCGCCAATGCTGCTGCGGTTGTCTATTACCGCGCCCGCCCCACAGACGAGTGGACCGATTTGGAGATCGTCTACCATGAGTTGGGCGTAGACGACGACCGCGGCATTGGGCATTTTCGCACACTCTTTGAGCAAATCCGGCAGGCGCGACGCTTTGATCAGCTTGAGCAACTGCTCCGCTACGCCGATGAACAGCGGGCAGTGCTGGGCAAAACGGCACGCGCCTGGATTGATCTACATCGTTTACGCGTGGACATAGCCTATGGCAACCCTGTCTCTGTAGAGATGATTGACTCGTTCATTGAAGAACACGCAGATCCTGCGCTCAGGGCACAAGCGCTGATCCTGCGCGCCGAAGTTGAGAGCCGGACGGGGCGGCTCTCAACTGCTGTGGGTCACTATCGCCGAGCCCAGGCGCTGCTGGTGCGCTTACGTGATCATGTGGGCGAGGCGCGGGTGGAAGAAGCGTGTGGTCTTCTCTTTGTGCAGATGGCCACCAATGCCGATGGTTTTGCCACATCCCAATCTGGCTTGCAGACGTCCGCCGTAAACTGGCTTTTTCGTATTCAGCACGCGCCGTTCTTGTTCTACCGATGGTGTTCACGCCGTACAGTGTGGCTGCCAAACCTCTATTTCGGCGGCGACTATCAGGATTGGATTGTGGCGCGTCTGCTTTACGCCGCCATTGCTGCTTTTCAGCGCAGCGTGGGTCTGTTGAAAAAGGTTACTCCCGAAGAGACACCGAATACCCAGTTTGATCTGCCCATTCTTGATCTGCATATTCGTATGGCCGATCTTTACCACCGTGTGGGCGAGTGGGAGCGGGCCAACCGTCATTTCACCCGGCTGGCCCAAGATCCGGCAGTCAACGCCGACCCCTACCGGCGCGCCACACTGGCCGTTGGCCAAGGACGCGCCGCCCTAGCCCGTAATGAACCGGATCTAGCGCTTGAACCGCTCAGTTTTGCCAGGCAAACCGCATTACGCTACGGGGATCCGCGTCTGTTGCATCAGATCTCCTCCCTGCTGGCGGAAGCCTACTGGTGCGAGGACAAACAGGACGATGCCCTGCGCCTGTACAGCGAGGCCGTGCGCAGCGGTCAAGAAACCAACGATCTGCTCTCGGTGACGCGGCTTGCCGCTCATCTCGAAAATCTGAGCGGCCAACCGCAGCAGTCACCTGTAACACGGGCGCAGATCGCCGAGATTGTGGGGGCGGTGGAGCAACAGGCGTACATCGCCCGCTTCCCCGGCGGGTGGCGTCGCTTCTTTCGATCGCTGGCCACCCTGGTGGTGACACCCATTACGTATGTTTTTGTGACCATCCTTGTAATCGCATTGAACGGCCTTTCGGCTTTTGCCGAGTTGATCGTGCTTACAGGGCCGGTGGCCGATCTGCTGTTGGCGATTCCGCTGATTGTGGGCATGGCGTTGTCGGCCATCTGGCTCTACGAATTACTCTACGTGGGGATCGGCTGGCTTTTTGTACGGGGCGTCTCTGCGCGGATGCTGGCCGAGCGTCAGCCGCAATATGTGGTGCTTCTGCCCGAAAGCCTGATTGTGCGCGACGAAGATGGGATCGATCACGAGTTGAGTTGGCCGTCGGTGGCTCAGATGGTGACGCTGGATCGGGCGATCTGGCGTGCACCGTTGGCGCTTTTCTCGCGCATGGCTGTGCTTTCCAGTGAGCGGGCCTTGGTGATTGAAGGGATTGTCAACGATTATGCTCGTTTGCAGCGGCAGATCTGCGAGCGAACAGGGGCCTGGGCGCAGCAAAAATCGTTCGATTTTTCGTTCTTGCGCAGCCGTGGCTCATGGATGGCGCTATTGGCCACGATCTTTCTCACCGTCCTTGCGCTGCGAGGGGATCTAGATCCAACGGGTGAGATGGGTATCGTCTCCGTCGCTGAGGCGGGGATGAGCTATGAGCTGATTGTGAGCAGCGTACTCTTTTGGCTGGGCCTGTGGACGATTCTGCTCTTTCCACTGTTTGGCCTTGTGCGGCTGATCTGGTCGAATTGGCAGGCGCGGCGGATGCTTAAGCCGCAGCTTTCCTTTAGTGTTGCTTGGTCCTCTTGGGCGGCGCTGCTGTTAATCGGCCTGTTGACACTTTACTGGATTGCAACCTTGGGGGCGTGAGCCGTCGATCTACGCTTTGGTGTCGGGCGCGTCGGCTACTTTCTGCACAAGCACCCGATCCACACGGCGGTTGTCCATGTCCACCACTTCAAGTTCATACCCTTCCCAGGCAAAGCGGTCGCCGACCTGAGGGACGCGGCCCAGTTCGGCCATGACCAATCCACCTAATGTGCGGAAGCTACCCAGACCGTTTCCAACTTCGTCGGAGATGTTGAGGAGTTCGAGCAACTCGTCGATGTGGACGGTGCCGTCGATTAGCAAAGAACCATCTTCGCGGCGGAAGATCTCATCGTCCTCTTGACCGGGGAATGATGAGAGATCGCCCACAATCGCTTCGAGGATGTCCATGGGCGTAATCAGCCCCTTGATGTTGCTGTACTCGTCGATGAGCAGGGCTACATGTACTTCATTTGCGCGGAAGAACGTGAGCGCGTCCACCGGTGTGGTGCTAATGGGTAGGTATTGGGGTGGGTGGAGAAGCGATTGTAGATCGATTGCCCCGCCGTCGTGATCGGTAGCGAGGAGTTGGTGCAGCATGTCCTGTGTGCGGACGATGCCCAGTGTCTTGTCGGTGGAGCCGTCGATTACGGGGTAGCGGGAATGTCCATTTTCGTGTAGCTTTTGGCGCAGTTCTTGACGGTCGTCGTGAATGTCGAGCCACATAATGTCGGGGTAGGGCGTCATCACCTGGCCCAGCCAGATGTCGTCGAGGCGCAGTGCTCGCTCCACCAACGCCGACTCGGCTGGTTCGAGTTCTCCTGTATCGGCGCTTTCACGTAACATCGCAACCAGATCCTCTTCGGTTACCGCGTTTGAGCGATCTGGGGGGACACGCAATATCTTCAGGAGTGTATTGGTGGAGAGGGTGAGCACATGTACCACTGGGGCGGTAAACATGGAAAGGATGCGCATTGGTGGCGCAATACGTGCTGAGATTACTTCAGGATTGCCAAGGGCAAGGCGTTTGGGCACAAGTTCACCGATCACCAGCGAAAGATAAGTGGTAATCAGTACTGTGGCGCCAAAACCTAGAGCGGCTGCACTGCCGGCCAGAACCGGAATCACTTCAAATAGTTTTGCGATTTCTTGGCTTAAGGTCGCGCCACCGATAGCCCCCGCCAGAATACCGATCAATGTAATCCCAATCTGTACAGTAGAGAGGAAGGATGTCGGGTTTTCGGTTAGGTCTAGGGCAGTCTGCGCCCCCGCTTCATTACGTTGCGCCATCTGCTGCAGGCGAGTGCGCTTTGCCGAGACGATTGCAATTTCCGACATAGCGAAGACGCCGTTCAAAATCAAAAGCAAGACAATGATGGTTAATTCACTAAGTAATGCCGTTAACATGAAAGGGGTTCCTCTAAGATTACCTAGAACGTGTTCGTCCTCATCTGGAAGGCAGATGCGAATATGGAAGACAGTTTGTGACCGTTCAGCGTATGGTTGTTCAGCGTATGGTTATCGGGGCTGGTGTTGGTGGCTGAATCGTTATGCATATCGTTTATCATTTCCGTATCTTATCGCGTATCTTTTCTCAAGGTCAAAATGATCACGGGGATGCCAGAGGCAATTTTGACACACCTATACCCCTGTTCTATAATGCCGTAGTTTGTGCAGATGTGTCCATCCTCACATTCACTTCCATAGATTTACTTCCATTATTGCAGTCTGTGTCCTCATCCGATTGGCGGTAGGCCGCCAGCTTAGGGAGAATTCTCAATGCGCAACAACATCTCAGCATTGGCGGCGGTGATCGTCCTTTTTCTGGTATCGCTCTACATTGCGCTGCCTGTGGATCATCCTGCCTGGCTCGAAAACGCCATGGCACCCGGCGAAGAGAGTCGTGATCTGCGCAATCTGACGCTAGGTCTCGACCTGGAGGGCGGCACCCAGGTGCTGCTCGAAGCGGATTTACCTCTTGAACAGGAAATAGATCCTGAGGCGATGCGTAGCGCCCGTGTCATTGTTGAACAGCGTGTCAACGGGCTAGGCGTGACGGAACCCCTGGTGCAAGCCCAGGGAGAACGACGTATTGTGGTGGAATTGCCAGGGATCAGCAACCCTGAACAGGCCATCAATACCTTGCGCTCGACGGGCCAATTAGAATTTGTGGATCCGGCGGGCGCACAGTTGTTCGGGGGCGTTGTGATCAACACCAGTCTTCACCCCGAAGCTGTGGCGCGCTTACAGGATGCTGTTGCTGCCGGTGAGGCAGCGCCGCAGTTGACGCCTTACGAGCAGGTTTTTGAGACAGTGATGACGGGCGACATCTTGCGTACCGCCCTGGCGACTCAAGATCAGTTTGGCCAATGGCAGATCCAATTTGATCTTACTGCCGAAGGCAGTGAGATGTTCTACGAGTACACACGCGCCAATATCGGTCTGCCGTTGGTGATTGTGCTGGATGGGCGCGTCCTCTCGGCCCCGACCATCAGCGCCGCCATTCGCGACAATGGTGTCATCACCGGTCAATTTACCCAGGAAGATGCCGATAGCCTGGCGATTCAGATGCGCTATGGTGCCTTGCCGGTGCCTTTGCAGGTGGTGGACACCCGCACCATCGGCGCAAGCCTGGGTCAGGATTCAGTAGATAGCAGCCTGCGTGCCGGTATTATCGGCTTGTCGATGGTTTTGCTCTTCATGTTGATCCTCTACCGTCTACCGGGGCTGCTTGCCAACGTGGCGCTGATCATGTATGTGGCGATGAATATGGCGATCTACAAGCTGATTCCTGTGACCCTGACCTTGCCGGGTATTGCCGGCTTCCTGCTTTCGATTGGTATGGCGGTGGACGCAAACATTCTGATCTTTGAGCGTCTACGAGAGGAACTGCGCACGGGTCGTTCGTTGCGCCTTGCTGTAGAATCCGGCTTCAGCCGGGCATGGCCTGCTATCCGCGACGGCAATTTGTCTACATTGATTAGCTGTGCGGTGCTTTACTGGTTCGGCAATAGCTTTGGCGCCAGTATTGTAAAGGGTTTTGCGATTACACTGGCTATTGGTGTGGCGCTTTCCATGTTTACCGCTATCTTTGTCACGCGCACCTTTATGCGTTCTTTCCTCACCGCAAGAGGACAGAAAATGCTTGAAAGCCGCGCAATGATCGGTTATTAAGAGGATCGAACGCATAAACGAAGGGAATTTCCGGTATGCGAATTGTTGAGAATCGTAAGTTGTGGTTTGGCCTTTCTACTGTGATGATATTGCCCGGCATCTTGTTTATGCTCTGGCATTTAATTACTGCTGGCACGCCGCTGCCTTTAAGTATCGATTATACCGGTGGCACACAGTGGGAAATGCGCTTTGAGCAACCAGTCGCTCCCAGCGAAGTCCGTTCCGTTTTTGTTGATGCAGGTTATAGCGATACCACGGCGTTTCTTGTAAACGACGATCGAACCGTGCAACTTAAACTGGAAACGCTGGACACGACCGAAAAAGAGCGGATTGAAGTGACACTAGGCGAACGTTTCGGCGCTTTTGAAGATCTTTCCTATCGAAGTATCGGCCCCGCCATCGGCGGCGAAGTGAGTCAAGCGGCGATTTTGGCCGTGATCGCAGCCTCAGTCCTGATCCTGATCTACATCGCCGCAGCGTTCCGAGAGGTGCCACATCCGTTGCGCTATGGTACAGCTGCCATTTTGGCGCTGGTGCATGATGTGCTCGTCACAATCTCGTTCTTGTCGGTTATGAATATCTTTTTGGGCTGGGAGATCGACGCCCTCTTCTTAACGGCGACGCTGACCGTGATTGGCTTTAGCGTCAACGACAGTATTGTGATCTTCGATCGTGTGCGTGAGAATCTGCGCCGCTATAAAGCAGACAATATCGCCACCGTCGTCAATCGTAGTTTGATCGAGACGGCGCAACGCTCCATTGCCACCCAAGTGACTGCCTGGTTGACAGTGTTTGCCATTTTCCTTTATGGCGGCTCCACCTTGACCGTTTTCACCGCTACGCTGCTGGTCGGTCTTCTTTCAGGCGCATATAGTTCGATCTTCTTCGCTGCGCCATTGGTGGTGGCCTGGGAAGAACGCTCTTTCTTTGGCGCCAAAACCAAGACACGCGCCACTGCGAATGAAGGCGTGATAACGGCTTAGTCAACCCGAAGTTTGCAAAAGCGGGGCCCTGTGCCCCGCTTTTTCGATCTTGCTTCGTAACAGCTCTACTATTTCTGGGCAACTAGAATCGAGTTTTCGCGTGATTCCTCAGTCGATGCGCGCTTTGCTATTGACCGACGTCGGCCCTCAATTCGACGCCGCTTTCTCAGTACCTGAAGTAAACCCTGGAGAAGCCTTGCTCCGTGTTCGCTGCGCAGGGATTTGCGCCACCGATTTGCAGCTATGGGACGGCTACAAGGGTGGATTTCGTGGCATTTTGGGCCACGAATTTGTGGCAGACGTGGCAGCCGCGCCGGGAAACGAAACCTGGATTGGACGCCGCGTCGTTGGTGAAATCAATGTGGGCTGTGGCCACTGTGATCTATGTCGGCGGGGGGGGGGCAAACACTGCCGTCGGCGCAGCTCCGTGGGTATAATCAACCACCACGGTGCTTTTTCCGACTATGTCACCCTGCCTGTGGTCAATTTGCATCTCGTCCCCGATAACGTGGACGATGAGAGCGCCGTCTTCGTTGAGCCCTTGGCGGCTGCGCTGCAACTGCTCGAACAGATTCAACTGCGCCCAACCGATCGTGTCTACGTCCTCGGCGACGGTCGACTTGGATTGCTGGTGGCACAGGTGTTGGCGCAGACGGTGGCCGAGGTGACGGCGTTGGGACGCAACGACAACAAACTGGCCATCCTCTCTGAACGCAACATTTCCACCCGGCGTGTTGATCAGGCCGAAGTATTGGATGTGTTGTTGGCGCAACCTGCCGATGTGGTTGTCGAGGTGACAGGCTCACCTGACGGCTTTGTCACTGGGCTAAACCTTGTGCGTCCAGGCGGCATCCTTGCTCAGAAAACGACCCTCGCCGCCAAGATCCCTGAATTCGATCTCAACCGCATCGTCGTGGACGAAATCACACTCATTGGCAGCCGATGTGGCCCTTTCGAGCCTGCGTTGCGTCTTCTTTCGGCTGGGAAAGTGGCCGTCAAGCCTTTGATCAATGCCCGCTACCCCCTCGAGGAAGGAGTGGCTGCATTGCATCATGCACGCCGGAAGGGCGTCCTCAAGGTGTTGATCGATGTCAACAAATAGCGTTCTGTTTCAGGTTGACCGCGATTCCCACGCACGATAGAATGACCCATCGATAGAATGACCCATCGATAGAATGACCCATCGCTTCCACTTTCCGTCACCTTGAGAATGGCCGTGAACTTGCTTTATCCTCACCCAATGCTCAAATATATTGCGCTGTTGATTATGGCTTCGGCCGCGATCTTCACCTGCGGCTTTGGCCCGCCTACGCTGGTGGATCGAGACATTGCGCCGTCTTATCGGTGGACAGTGGGGCAGTTGCGGCAGATGGAAGCGGCACGCAGCCTCCCCGCCTCAGTCACAAGTCGCGCTGTTGTCATCTTTGACGAGGACACTGATCAGGTGCTCATGGACGTCAACGGCGATGTGCCGTTGCCACCCGCCAGCCTCACCAAATTGATGACGGCGTTACTTATCCTCGAAGAGAGCAACTTACAGGATCAGGTGACGATCATCGGTGCCGACCTGATCGGTGGGGCCAACATGGGCGCACAGGCCGGTGAAACTTACACTGTGGAGCAACTGCTTTGGGGGTTGCTGGTGCCTAGCGCCAACGAAGCGGCCATGGCCCTGGCCCGTCATCACAGCGGACAAGTTCACGTTTTTGTGCAGCGCATGAACCTGCGGGCGCAGGAATTGGGTTTGGTCAACACAACGTTTGTCAACCCCGAAGGCTTCGACGCAGACGGCCATCGCGCCGCCGCCAAAGACCTGCTCACACTAGCGCGTCTGCTCTGGCAGAATCCACTGTTCCGCGAGATCGTGGGAACGTCCTCGGTGACGTTGGGGGGGCGCGTTTCACGCACCACCAATGAACTGTTGGGCGTCGATCCACAGGTCAACGGCGTGAAGACGGGCACCACCTTCCAAGCTGGGCAGTGTCTGATCCTCAGCGTTAATCGCGATGGACGCCAGTTCTACATTGTGGTGATGAACAGCCAAGACCGTTTTGCCGATGCCCGTGTGCTCAAGGCGAAGATCGAAGAAAATTACGTGTGGCGTACCGCCACAATGCCTGCTCGCCCCACCGCGCTTGATCGTCTCTTCGACGCTGAGGACAACCGCTGGTTCCTGGCCGCCGAAGGGCCGGCTCCGTCTCTCTTGCTGCCTGCCTGGGAAGCAGCGCGACTGCGTCCTTACCGCACCATCTATCCTCTGCCCGCCGGGCCGTGGAGCAGTGGCAGTGAAGTGGGAGTACTGGAATGGCGTCTGGGTGATGTCGTGGTGGGTACACAACGATTGATTTTACGCTGATCTCCCGGCAAGGTGCATTGTACCTTGCCGGATTATCTAAAACAATGGAGCCAACATGGCTGAAGAACGTTTACAGAAGATTTTAGCGGCAGCCGGTGTCGCCAGCCGCCGCGCCAGCGAGGAACTGATCACCGCCGGCCGGGTGCAGGTGGACGGCCAGGTGATCACCGAACTTGGCTTCAAAGTAGACGCCGAAAAGGCGTCGATCCGCGTTGACGGGCGACCGGTGACGATGCCCAAACGCAATGTCTACATCAAAGTCCACAAGCCCCGCGGCGTTATCTCAGACATTGGTGGCGATGCCCGCGACCGCGTTACGGTGGAATCGCTCTTGCCTCCGGGTACGCCGCGCGTTTTCCCCGTAGGCCGACTCGACTACAACAGCGAAGGGTTGATGCTCCTTACCGACGACGGCGAACTGGCCCATCGGCTCACCCATCCCCGTTTCGAGCACCCCAAGACCTACTACGTCCTTGTGGGGCAGACGCCGCCGGAAGAAGCGCTCAACCGTCTGCGTTCGGGTGTGGAGATTGAAGGTGGGCGCACATCGCCTGCCGAGGTAACCGTTGCCGAGCACCTGCCTGGCGATCTCATCCTCGACAGTGGCGACAAAAAGGGCGTCTGGCTACGGTTCGTCCTCCGCGAGGGGAAGAAACGCCAGATCCGCCACATGGTCGCGGCTGTGGGCCTCGGCCTCTCGCGTCTCGTCCGCTGGTCCATCGGCCCGTTGACCCTGGCCAATCTACCTCCTCGCGCCGCCGCCGCCCTCACCGAAAAAGAGCTGCGTGCTATCCAGCAATCGCTTGTCACCAAACAAAGAAGACGCCCGAGCAGTGGACGTCCGCGAAGAAAGTAATGCGTGATTCGTGATAGAGTGTGACCTACCACTTGCATACCTGCAACTCGCGAATCGGGCGACAGCACACTCTGCCCACGCATCACGCATCACGCATTACGCATCACGCAAACACAATCTCCACCATCTGATGACCTTCCAGTCGCGTCAGCGTAAAATTAACGCGCCCGTTAATCTCGGCGAATTGGATCGCTTCACCCTGTGGCGCTGTGCGCACGGATGTCACCGGCTGCGGCGCGACGACAGAGAGCGTCAAATCATGGAGCGGAATCATATCTTCGATGACGTCGAACTCTTCGCCGCGGCGTTCGGGGATGTAGTGGAGCAGGTGGACGATCCAGCGATTTGGCTCCACCTGTTCGTTGACCGTAGCGACTACTGTGCTTGGTCCTTGGTGACGGAGGATGGGCTGGGGCAGTAGTTCGTCCAGCGCGTTGAAGAGGAGCAGTTTGCACCAGCGCGGCGCGTTCTGCTGGTATTGGCCGAAAATCGGATGGGCAAAGTAGATGGCATTGCCCTTGCGCACAACTGCCGGCCCGCTCACCTCGCCCGAGGACGGCGTCTGTCGATGCGAACAGAAGTGTGCCCAGGTGCGGTCGAAATAGGACGAGACGGTCTCGCCCAAAATCTGCGTGCCTGGGTTGGCGAGGACCTGCATCCCCCGCATGTACATGGCGTAGTCGGTCTGCCATAGCCCCTTGCGCAGGATGTCGCCCACACGCAGGTAGTCGAGATAGTCGCCCTTGACGAAGTTGCGGCCGCGCACGAGCCGTCCTTGGGCGTCGCGGGCGCCGTCCTCGGCCAGTGAGACGCCCAGCGCATCGAAGACGAAACCTCTCTTCTCCGCGTCCATCCCCGATTCAAAAGACGCGATCAGCCCACCACCCCGCGCCAGGAAATTAGTCAACTTTTCAACGAAAGCCGCATCCGTCGGGATCACATCGGGCAGGATCAACACGCGATAGGGGGCGAAGTCGCTCTGGCTGTCGAGGATGTCGAACTGGTAGCCGCCCTGTTGCAGCATCTTCACCGCAGCCATGGTCTGCGGCGTGTGGCGTTCGCCGGTGAATTCCTCAGGTGTAAAAACGCCGATTTCCACCACCGGTACGGCGCCGCGGCACCACGGTTCCTTCTTCTTCACCTCGGCGTAGATCGACCCCACAAGTTTGTAGGTGGCGTCGTCCAATTCGCCGCTGGGGTGGAGCTGATCGCCGATGGAGCATTTGGCGTTGTTGGCCAGCATCTGGAAGCATTCAAACTGGAGCGCCGCTGGGTTCTTGTACGAGTGGAAGTCGCCCCAAGAGGTGTGGAACTTACCCGTCATGCCCAGGTAGTCGATCCCCAGTGGGCGGGCGTAGCGCACCGCCAGCGGAAAGTGGATGTAGCCCCAACCGCCGCTGGGCAGCGATTCCAACTCCCAATGGCTGAATGTGTCCTTGACGGGGCGGTGACGTGGGCCGACGTGGCCGCCGTTGTAGAAGATGGTGGCATCGGCGTCGAAGCTGCGCACGAAAGCGCTCATCTCGTCCATAAAGCGGTACATCACGTCCATGCCGAACTGCTTGCGTTGGGCGGCGTCGGCGGGGTTGAGTCCTTGGGCGAGCATGTTGGCCTTGCAGCGGAAACAAGCGCACTCCTGAGGATGCACGATGTCGAAGAAAAAACCGTCCACGGCAGGGAGGACTTCAAACATCTCGCGCACATGATCCTTGAGGAAATCGACGTAGGGCGAGTTGAGGCAGAGTTTGCGGTAGAACCCGGCCTCGAACGGCGGCGTGCCGATGACACGACCTGTCTCGTCCATTTGCAGCCACTCGGGGTGCTGTTCTGCCGTGTAGTGATCCCACATCACCGTGGTGTAGATGGGCACACGGATGCCGGCGGCGTGGGCCACGTTGATCTGTTCTACGAGCAGATTGCGTTCCAGATGCGGGTGACGGCGCTCTGGGTGTTTCTGCGTGTCGTAGTAGATCCAGCCGTGGTGACAGCGAGCGAAACAGGTGATGGAGTCCACGTGCGCGGCCACCAACTGCTCGGCCCACGCTTCAGCGTCAAAGGCCGCGCCGATGCCGGCGATGGCCTCGCTGGTATGGAAGTCGAGGTGGATCTGTCGAAAACGTAGGAAGTCATTTGTCATTGAAGATTGCTCCGCGTACACATGATATACTGTAGCCAATGTTGTTATCCGACAATCGAAAAAGTGAACAGCGCCTTATGCCTACAAAACGGATCGGCGGCTTTCTGTGTTACTTTGTTTCGTACGATTGCGTTGAACCACCGCACATCCACCTTGCCGAAGGGAAAGACCGTACGTCGCCCAGCGCCAAGTTTTGGCTGGAGCCGGTGTTACTTGTACATAATCGTGGTTTGAACACAAGCGAACTGCGTGATGCACAGCGAATCGTCTCGGAAAACCAACGCCTTTTTCTGGAGATTTGGCATGAATACTGTGACAATTGATACACAACCGCGCGTGAGTGAAGTTGAGTTCGTCGACGACAAGTTGTCTGTCTCCATCGAAGATGGTCGGATCGTGCTCGTCCCCATTGCTTGGTATCCGCGCCTCCTACACGCCACAGCGGAGGAACGCAACGATTGGCGCGTGTTTGAAGATTCAGATGGGCGAGACATTATCTTTTGGGCGCAGCTAGACGAGCTTATCCCCGTGATCGCGTTGATTGTCGGCATTCCCAGCCGTGAATCTGAGCGAACATTTGCACGTTGGTTGGATTCACGCAAGTAGTCTATGAATGAAGAATAAAGAATGAAGAATAAAGAATGAAGAATAAAGAATAAAGAATAAAGAATAAAGAATAAAGAATGGGTCGACGGTGTTGGATTCCAATTGGGGAATCATCACCATCGACCCATTCTTTATTCTTCATTCATGCTATTTCAAAAACAACTCAATCACCGGCACGGTGACATTCGGCTGATGCACCGGCAGTTGCAGGATCAGCGCGCCTTGTTTCTTGTCTTCGAAGCGATCCTGCCACTCTTCGCGCTCGATCATGAGGACTTCGGAGGCGTCGTTGAGCAGTTGGGCGTATTCGACCTTCCCCGCAAAGCCAGGTAGGTGGATCTCGCGGAAGGGCCAGGCGTAGACGTGGACGTAGATGCGGTTGGTGGCCGGGTTGTAGGTGAGGCGGCAGTTGTCGGGCACGGGGAACTCTTTGGGCGCTTGCGTGCAGCCGTAAATCGCCCGCCCGTGACGGCGCATCCACTCGCCCAGACCGGCCAGGCGATCCAACGCCCGTTCGTCGAATTCGCCGCGGCCGGTGGGGCCGACGTTGAGCAGCACGTTGCCGCCGTTGCTCACCGAATCGATCAGCATGCGCACCAACTGCTCGATGCTCTTCCAACTCGTCTCGTCGCGGTGATAGCCCCACGATCCCGAAAAGGTCTGACACGTCTCCCACAACACAGGCTGCCCGTTGACCTTCACCCAATCCTGCACCACCACCTGCTCGGGTGTGCGGTAATCCCAGCCGTAGGGCTTGTCCATGAGATCGAGGCGGTCGTTGACGAGGATATCGGGTTGGAGTTCACGCGTCAGGGCGATCAGTTCTTCGCTGCGCCAATCTTCGCGTCCTTTGCCGTCGGGGCCGGGGTAGCTGAAATCGTAGAAGATCATGTCGATCTTGCCGAACTCGGTAAGCAGTTCACGCACTTGGGCGTGGAGATAGTCTGCGTACTTTTGCACATCGCGGTGTTTGGTCGCGTCGCGGTATTCCTGATTGTCGCGCATGGGATGGCGCATGTCCACCGGGAATTCGGGGTGGTGCCAGTCGATGACAGAGTGGTAGAAGCCGATTTTGAAGCCCTCGGCGCGGAAGGCGTCTACCATCGGGTGCAGTAGATCCTTGCCGTAGGGGGTGTTGGTCACCTTGTAGTCGGTGTGGGCGCTGTCCCACAGGCAGAAGCCCTCGTGGTGCTTGGTGGTGATGACGAAATACTTCATCCCCGCTGCTTTGGCGGCCTTGGCCCACGCCACAGGATCGTAGAGATCAGGCTCGAAATGATCGAAGTACTTCTGGTAATCCTCGTCGCTGATGCGCTCGCGGTTCTTCACCCACTCGTGACGGGCGGGCAGCGCGTACAACCCCCAATGAATGAACAGACCAAAGCGATCTTGTAGAAACCAGGACGCGTCGCCGGTGGCCGGGCGAATGTTGTCGGGCAGCATGGGATCTCCTCTTGTGGGTGCGAGTGGGGTGGTGGTGTCGGCGACCCGCAGAGCGGACTCGCTGCCGTTTATTGTATCCACATGCAAGTGAATTGTCACCCTTCAAATGAGTGGACCGGCGTGTCGATCCCCGTGTCGATCCCCCTGGGGAGCGCTACGCCGGTGCTGTGGCCATCTGTACATCCACCTGATTACACCCAATAGCCCGGATATCCATAGTGTGCGTACAACATGGTTTCGTGATCGCGATCCATGGACCGTTGCGGGTTGTACTCAGGACTTTCCTTCACCTGCGCTCGTGTCACCTTCACGTGAACGTCTCGCTCCGTCCAACTCACGTTTTTGGCCCATTCGGGTGAGATCAGCACCTCTTTGCCGAAGATCCACGGTCCGGTATCCACCAGCAAATAGCGGATACGCCATTCCGTCTCATCGAAGAAGAAGTCGTCGATCTTGCCGATGTCGCCGTCGGTGGCGTTGACGGTATAACCGTGAACCTCGCGCATACTGCGTAGATGCGGATCCCCTTCGTTTTGGGCTGCCCGTTTTATGCCTTCGGGCGTTTCAGGATCGGTGGTTCCTGTCGCGCTTGTGACGGGCGGCATCGGCGCTGCTGCACCCAATGGCCCGGCTGTAGAAATGCCGGTTCGTCCTGCAGGCGCACCCCAGTAGTAAGGCCAGGCATAGTAATCGTGCAACATCACCTCATGCTGTCGCGAAACAGGTTGATCCAGAGCAATGTCGGGGCTCTCTTCAATCTGTTGGCGGGTCAATGGCGAACGGACCTGGTCCATCTGCCAATCGATCTCAGCAATTGCGGCAGGCGAGACAAGCACCTTGCGTCCCGTTAGCCAGGATCCTGTATCTACAATGACGTAACGGACTGTCCAACTATCGTCGTCGAAATAGAAATCGTGGATTGTGCCCACTTTGTCGTCTTGCCCGACGACGTTGAAGCCTCTCATTTTGAGCGCTTGACGTAACATATCAACTCCTTTGCGATTGAAACCGGTCTGACGAACCCGGTGTACTTGTCTAAAATGGTACTCTCGACGCCGACCAGCAGAATCCAGAGTGGCCTCAGTGTAGTCAATTTAAATCGGGGAATCGATAGATTGCTACACAGAGATCCGGCACAAGCTACGATACAAAGGCCGCATCCCGGACGCCTGTGTCCTTTTTTGTGACAGCGAAGTAGATTTCTGTACATTGACAAAATAGATCATCGCTTTGTAACGTTAAGGATAGCGTAATCTATGCCTTTCCTGCTTCGCAATAAAGGAGATGACCATGCCGGCCCATACAGATCGCCACCCAATCGATGACAAATACAATTTCCACGAAGCCAGTTTTCGCCGCCATTATCAACTCCACTTCCGCGACGATGCCCGGGGGTTTGATTTTTTTGCGCCGGCTTATCGTTTCGGCTATGAACTTGCCACCGAAAGCCCAGGGATGTCCTGGGAACGGGTGAAGGACGCGGCCGAGCGCCACTGGCGCGCCAATCACCAGAGTGACTGGTCGGAGATGATCGACCTGATCCATTACGGATGGGTTGAACAACGTGATCCTGATTCCCTGCGTGTACACCACGACGACGATGAATATGAAGAACACCGCGCCGCCTTTGCCGCCCATCATGCCGATACGATTGGTGAAGGTGTGGCTCCGTTTGAAGATTACGAACCTGCCTACCGCCGTGGATACGACATGGCCGTGGATCCTACCTATCGTACCCACCTCTGGTCGGATGTGGAACCCGAAGTGCGCAACTACTATGAAACCGAATACGCTGAGGGGGAGGTGAGTTGGGAACGCTACCACAGCGCGGTTTACCATGCCTGGCATCGAGTGAGGAGGTAGTAGATAGATTTGATGGGACACGTTTGCAGGACGCGCGCCAACCCGCCGGGTTTTCTGTAACCCGGCGGGTTTCCCATACAGGAGACATGCCTTGAACTTTGTCCTAATTGGCGGAATGGGAGACGAAACCCTGAGGAAAACTGACGTTCAAAATTACCAGGGCTAAGATTGCCGAGCGTCGGTCGAATAATCCATAAAATACTAGCGAAAAACACGAACGGACAAGCTGAATTTATCCTATCCAAGACGCATTATAGACTGTAGATCTTTCCTACCGACAATACGCCTCGAACCGATAGCCTCGCGCGCTCAACTCGCGCAAAATGATCTCTGTCGCCGCCGCCGTCTGTGACCGGTCGCCGCCGCCGTCGTGTAGGACGACGATGGCACCCGGAAAGGCGCGGGCGATGACGTGATTGGCGATGGCCTGCGCACCAGGACGCCGCCAATCGGTGGGGTCAATGCTCCACAGCACAATTGGATAGCCCAGTGCCGTGGCATGGGCGTAGGTGGATGGGTCGGTGGCGCCGTAGGGTGGGCGCAGACAGGCGGCGGCGTAGGGGCCGATGGCCGACGCCGTTGCAAGGATATCCTCGTTGAAGCTCTCTTCGCTCATTCCCGTCAGCCTGCGGTGATTCCACGAGTGGTTGCCGACGCCGTGGCCTGCTTCATGGATGCGCCGCACCAGAGCCGGTCGTGCTTGTGCTGCGTTGCCCAGCACAAAGAAAGTGGCGCGGGCGTTATAGCGCGCCAGCGCATCGAGGATCGACTGTGTATCGCCGCTCGGCCCGTCGTCGTAGGTGAGGTAGAGGACGGCGTCGCCGTTGCCGCCACGGTAGACGGGCTTGCCGTCTACGTTGGGGGAGGGGGCGGATGTGGCAACCACGTTCAGCGGGTTGTCGAATATCACCTGGGTGATGTACTCGTCGTAGTTCATGTTGGAGTGGACCACGCGCAGCCGCAGCACGTGGACACCGTTGGGGTAGCGCGCCGTATCCACCTCGGCGAGCAACGCCCGTGCGGTCACCTGTTCCTCGCCCAGCGCGATGAACGTATCGCGTGTCTGGTCGCCGTTGATGAGCAGATCGATCTGCCACTTGCGAAATGTAGGGTGGACGGCCACGCCCTCCGCGGTGAGCAGACCGCGAATGGGCTTGGCGTTGACCACGAAAAGGCCATTGGGCGACCACGGGCGCGGCGTCTCAGTGGGTGATTCAGCCGTTGTGGGCGATGTCGTAGCGCTGGGTGTCGGCGTAGGCGTCTCTGTACTATCCTCAGTCGCCTTCTCCGCGAATGTTGCAGTCTGTGTTGGGGTGACTGTGGGCGTTGCGGATGATGTGACAGTCACCGTGGCTGTAACCACAGCCGTGGATGGGGCAGTCCCCTGCGGCTGGTTGGCAAAGGTGACGGCCAGCGTATATTCGTCGTAGTTCATGTGGGTATGGACGACACGTAGCCGCAGCAGGTGTTCGCCGTCGGGGTAGCGGGTGGTGTCCACAGCGGCGAGGAAGGCTTCTTCGGATTCGGGATCTTCGCCCCAAGCCAGGAAGGTTTCGGTGATGCCATCTAGCAACAGGTCGATCTGCCACTTGCGAAAATCTTCGTGATCGGCCACGCCGCGCACTTCGATGACGCCGCTCACTACCAGCGGCTGCGTCGTTTTGCCGTCCACAGCCAGGTAGTTCCCTGACGGCGCAGCTTGCAAGGTGTCAGGGAACACCACAAGCAGGGTCAGCAGCAGTGTGGCGTGGGCCGGGCGCAACAGGCGCAACCAACGCGCCAGGGAGCGGTTGAACCGTTGGCGGAAGGGTAAACCATTGTACTGTTTGGGGGACATCGTCACTCATCCATTACTGAGGTTGGGAGCCAATCGCCGGGGAATTTCCACCCGAGCACTGTTCAGAATAGCATAAATTCAGCAATTCACCGGCATCAGATTGGAATAGATAGTGGAAGAAGTGATTCGTGATTAGTCAATGTCATTAAGTTAACGTAACTCAACACTCGAATATTCGCGGAGTGAGCACGCCCTCGTGCGGCTGCTTCCGTGTAGACCCGCACGAGGGCGTGCTCACTCCGCGCTTTTAATGACACTGACTAATCACCGGTCACAATCATCCCCGCAGCGCGTCGATGAAAAGGCCGGGCAGGTGCAGCCAGCCTGGGTTCTCGGCAAAGGAGGCCATGCGCCAGCCCACGCTGTGGTTCTGGCGGTGGGTGATGAACCAGGGCGGCTTGGGCAAGAAATGCCATTCGCCGTGGGGCAGGTTGCGCGGGAAGGGGTAGAAATTGCCGTACAGGACGCTCTTCTGTGGCCTGTCGAAAAAGAAGGTGTTGTGGACCTGACCAATGCCACTGCCTACGTCCGCCGGCGTCTGGCCGGGGAAGGCGCCCCAAGAGGTCTGCGAGAGGAGGAAGCCCGCGCCCGCCCACAGATTCACGCCGATGGCCCCGTAGCGTAGATCGGCCAGCGCTCGGTCGATGGCGGCCTTCTCGCGCCGCAATGTCTGCGGGTGGACGATGAGGTTGACGGCCAGTGTGCCGTCTAATTCTTCGTTGCAGAAGCGCACGGCGTGGGCGAGGAATTCCCCTGCCGACGCACCAGGCAGGCTCGTCTGCGCCAGCACACTGCCGAAGACCTCGTCGTGGAAAAGCGGCGAGTCGGCGTGTGGATCGAGATCGGTGATCAGCGTGCGTGGCGCCACACCGGCGTGTGGCGGATCGAGGAGATCGGCCTGTTCGGGGTGGGCGTCGATGGCGGCCTGCACCCGTTTCGCTGCGCCGGGGTAGTAGGCAACCCGTGTCGCCTCGCTGCGGATCACAGTGCGCAGGTGGTAGAGCAGTCGCCCCGTCTGCGGCCATGCGGCGGGCGTTACCAACACCTGAGCGGCCACACAGTTGAAGCCGCCGTTCTGCATCTTCTGCGTAAAGATGTGTTCCGCCTGAAAGCGTAGATCCGTCTCCGTCCACGGGCCGGGGACGACGATGGTGGGGGTCACATTGCCCAGTTCCGCCGTAAAGTGTTTGTGCAGCAGCGGCTCATTGCGTTTGCGGCGCGCTTCGCCTTCTTCACCCAGCCCAAAGACAATGGCATTGTAGGTGTGGGCGCTGCCTGTCATGTGTAGCTCGTCCACGCCGGTGTGGTGGGCCAGGTAGTCGCCCACCTCCACGCCGCCATAGACAAAGGCGACGAAGCCGTAGGCGATCAACGAAGTGAAGATTTCCTCGAAGATCGGCCGCAGATAGTCGTTGACAGGGTTCATCTTAACAATGCAGACGCTGTGCTCGTTGAGCAGCTTGTGCAGCACATCCATGGGCGTGATGCTGGAGACGTTGCCCGCGCCCAATACCAGCGAAACCCTGCCCTTGACGTTCTCCGCCTTCATGTTCGAGGCCATGTGCGCCCGCAGGTTCTCGGCGGTGACGCCCGGTTCCATCCATACTTCGGCGTGGATGCCGCTGAGCAGCAGCCGTTCGTAGATGTTAAGCGGGAAGACCTCAACGGCGACCTGTCCATTAGGCAGTGTGCGCACGGGGCCGCAGCGTGCCAGCAGATCGCCGCCTTCGTCTAGCGTCACCAGCGTCTCCACGTAGCGGTTGATGCCGTGGAGGAAAGCCCACGGCCCCCCCGACCATTCCTCGCCGGCCAGCGTCGATCCCGAGGGCAGCGCCTTAGCCTTAAGCGAAGCCGCCACCCAGCGCTGCGCCGCTGTGCCCGTGCGCCGGCGCAGTTCCCCCAGGTGGTGGATCTTCTCACTGAGCGGCAGGCGCGCCCAATCGTCCTTGCGCTGTTGCAGGCGGGCGACGGTCTGGTCGAGGTGGTTTTTGTCCATGTGTTGGCTCCTATGCTACTCTGTGACCTGGCTCATTGTGCTGAATCTGCCGAATGACCCGCTTGAAGATGGATGAATGTATTATCGTGTGAATCCAAGACCGCACGCAGCGGTTTGAGCGAGCTTGATGCGCTTCTATCCACTCTACCAGATGATTGTTCGGGCGCTGTTGCCGACTGTGGTTCTGTTCGCCTGGATCGTCTTTCCCTATCTACCCACCCAAGCCCAGGACCCGTCCCCCACGCCCACGGCGGGGAACCGTCTCTACTTGCCCTTGATCCAACAGCGCACGGAAGCGACCAAAACGTCGCCCCCGTCCCGCGGACACGGGGAATGGCCGGTTGGTCGTTCCTACACCGTCCGCGCCGAGGACACGCTGCTCACCGTCGCCCTGGAGATGGGCATGGATCTTGAGCAGATCAACTGCCTGATCGATTCCAACTTCCGCTGGGAACAACCCCTCGTCATCGGTGACGTGCTCACCGTGCCCGAGACGCCCTTCACCTGCCACACCGTCGAGGACGACCAAAGCCTGCCCAACATTGCCGGCCTCTACGGCGTCACCATCGACCAGATCCGCGCCGAAACGTGGAACCGGCTCGACGGCGATCCGATGGCCGGGCAAAATTTGCGCATTCCGGTTCCCTTTACCACAGACACGGCGCGCGGCGGCTTGGTCCTCGGTGGTGGGTGGGGTGGCGAACTTGAAACGCGCTCTGTAATCCCAGGCCCCCGGCCCGCCCTCTCCCTCGAAGACAACCTCCCCGCCGACTGGCCCTATGGCAGCGGCGCGTTTGCCTGGCCTGCCTACGGCTGGATCACCCAGGGCTTCCGCACAGGACACAGCGCCATCGACATCGGTGCGTTTGCCGGCACACCCGTCACCGCCGCAGATCGGGGCGTCGTCCTCCGCGCCGGGTGGAGCAACGTCGGCTACGGTCAGTTCGTCGTCATCGATCACAACATCGACTACATCACCCTCTACGCCCACCTCAGCGACATCTACGTCGAAGAAGGCCAGGTTGTCGCCAAAGGACAGCTCATCGGCCGCGTCGGCTCCACCGGCAACAGCACCGGGCCGCATCTGCATTTCGAGATCCGCGATTTTGGCACGCGAGTGGATCCGTTGCGGATCTTGCCGCGGTGATGGTTGTGGTGCGTGGTGCGTAGTGCGTAGTGCGTGGTGCGTGTACCAATAGAGGACACGACCACGCTATGGGTATGTAATTCTGACAGCACCGCGTGCCAATGCAGCATCACTGTCTACACTGGTACACGCACTACGCACTACGCAATACGCAATACGTACCTCCTTTCCCCCCAATCCCCCTCGTGCTATAATTCCGCTACTCAACCCGACCGATAGTGGAGAAGAGACGCCATGCCACCCTCCGAACGCCTGAACAATCAGCAAGTCGCCGACATCTTCCACCGAATCGGCGATCTGTTACAGATTTTGGGCGACAATCGTTTCAAGATCATCGCCTATCAGAACGCGGCGCGCACCATCGAGAACTTAAGCCAGGACATCCGCGCCATCCACGAAGCGGGGACGCTGCGCGATCTGCCTGATGTGGGGCAGGCCATCGCCGAGAAGATCGCTGAACTCCTCGACAGCGGCAACATCGCCTATTACGACGAACTGGCCGAGCAGGTACCCCACGGCGTCGTGGACATTCTCGCCGTGCCCGATGTGGGACCCAAGACCGCCGCCCGTCTCTGGAAAGAGCTGGACATTGTGGGCATCGATCAGCTCAAAGCCGCCGCCGAAGAAGGACGCATCCGCGCCCTCAAGGGCTTCGGCGCCAAGAGCGAAGAGAAGATTCTGCGGGGCATCGAGTTGCTCTCCAAGCGCCAGGAAGGACGCATGCCCATCGGTCAGGCCCGTCCCCTGGCGGTGGAACTCATCGCCGACCTACAGGAAAGGCTCCCCGCCGGCGCCATTGAGCGCATCGAAGCCGCCGGCAGCCTGCGCCGCTGGCGTGAGACCATCGGCGATCTCGATCTGCTCGTGGTGAGCGAACAACCCGCCGCCGTCATGGACGCCTTTCGCACTCTGCCCCAGGCAGTGGACGTCATCAACGCCGGCGACACCAAGAGCACCATCGCCCTGCCCAGCGGCCTGCAAGTGGACCTGCGTGTGGTAGAGCGCAAACATTGGGGCGCCGCGCTCTGTTACTTCACCGGCAGCCAGCGCCACAACATTGATCTGCGCGAACTGGCGCAGAAACAGGGCTGGAGTTTGAACGAATACCGCCTCGCCGCCCAAGGACACCCCGATCTGCCTGACGGCGAGGAACGTTTCTTCGACAGCGAAGAAGAACTCTACAACTTCCTCGGCCTCGATTGGGTGCCGCCCGAAATGCGTGAAGGGCAGGGAGAGATCGCCGCCGCCCGTGAACACAAACTGCCCGATCTCATCACCGTGGACCACATTGTGGGCGAGATCCACGGCCACACCGACTGGAGCGACGGACAAGCCACACTGGTCGAAATGGCCGAAGCCGCCCGCCGCCGTGGCTACCGCTACTGGTGCGTCACCGATCACAGCGCCGGTCTTGGCGTCACCGGCGGGTTGGACGGCGAAAGGCTGCACGCCCAGGCCAAAGAGATCGCCGCCCTCAACGAAAAGTACGCCGCCGACGGCGTCGACTTCCGCCTGCTACGTGGCACCGAAGTCGAGATCCTGGCCGACGGTTCGCTGGGCCTGCCCGACGATGTCCTCGCCGAACTTGACATTGTGGTGGCCAGCATCCACAGCGCCCTGCGCCAGGACCGTGACACCATCACCGAACGCTGTCTCAAGGCCGTGCGCAACCCCCATGTGGACGTCCTCGGCCACCCCACCGGGCGCTTAATCGGTCGCCGCGAAGGATCGGAAATCGACATGGATGCTGTACTACATGCTTGCGTCGAAGTGGGCACGGTGGTGGAGATCAACGCCCATCCCTCTCGGCTCGATCTCAGTGGCGTCCACGCGCGGCGGGCCATGGAACTGGGCTGCAAACTCGCCATCAACAGCGACGCCCACGCCGCCGACGGCATGGAGATCCTGCCCTATGGCATTGCCACCGCCCGCCGCGGCTGGCTCCGCTCCCAAGATGTGATCAACACCCGCCCGCTCAACGAGATGCTGGCGTTGCTGAAGAAATAGGTGATTGGTGATTGGGTTGGCGAACTCGTCGAGTATGCCTGTCACGCTAGTAGCGTGACCTACGAAATAGGTGACCGTCTCGCCTGTCGTAGCTCACGCTAGTAGCGTGCGGATAGGCCCAACGATATTGTGTATGTGCAAAGCGATTGCGCCTTCAATGAACCGCACGCTGATAGCGTGCAGCTACGAAAATTCGCAGACCTAATCACCAATCACCAATCACAAATCACCAACAAGAGGGAAATTATGTCCGATCCCAATCGACGACCGAAATCCGAAGACCCCGACGAATGGGACGAACCCGTCTTCGGTCGTGACAACCGTGAGTACGACGACGAACCTCACTTCGACGAACCCGTCTTTGGCGCAGACGGCACCGAGTACGATCGTTATGAATATGACCGTCAAGAAGACGACCGTTACGAAGACGACCGTTACGAAGACGAAGAGCCATCTTTTGCCGCCACACCCTACCCGCGCGACAGCGCCTTCGATCCCGATGACGATGAGATCGACTATGTCCCCGATTCGCGGGTGACCGAAAGCCTGGCCGTCGGCGCATCTGCCGGTGGATCGAACATGCTCTCGCGCCAGAGCCGCCGCGCCACCGGTGGACGTGGTGAACCGAATGCCGATCCGTCAACGCCCGGCAGTGGCCGCCGCCTGGGGCGTACCGGTCCTTTCTGGCTCATGGGCGCAGGCGCGCTCATCGTCGTCCTTTTGATCGTCTTGCTCTTTTTGCTCCAGGGCAACGGCAACGGCGTCGCCGACGTCCAAACGGTGACGCCTGCCGCGTCCGGTGAACTGGGCAGCGTCACCTTCCCGCAGACCGGGAGCATCAGCGTCACAGCCGTGCTCACGCCCACAGCCGCGCCGCCGGCGACCTTCGACGCCGGGCAGCGTGTCGTCGTCACCAACACCGTCGGCCAGGGCATTCGCCTGCGCAACCAGCCCGGCACCGGCGCGTTGACCCTTGAGATCATCCAGGAAGGCGCCGTCTTTACCGTCCTCAACCCCGACGGCGACTTCGCCCAATATCCCGTCGAAGCCGACGGCTACCGTTGGTATCGCATCCAAGTCGCCGACACACCAGAGTCGAACCTCACCGGCTGGGCCGCCGCAGACTTTTTGGCGGCAGAGTGAAGATGACAAGGTGAAGGGGTGAAGAGGTGACAAGGTAAAGTCGTAGCTGCACGCTACCAGCGTGCGGTTCATTGAGGACGAAACCTCGCCCCCATCGCGTAAATTCGTTGGGCATGCTCGTCACCCTGGTCGCGTAACCTACGAATTGGCACAATCTGCAACTCGCAACTCAATGTCATCAAGTTAAGCGCGGAGTGAGCATCCTCAGATGCGGCTCTACCGGTGTGCACCCGCATCTGAGGATGCTCACTCCGCAGTGTGAAGGCAATGGGATTCCTTAACTTAACAACATTGACTCGCAATCCGCAATCCGCAACTCGCAACTTCATCGAGCAAACGCATGACCACAGACAACCTCCGCACCCGTGTCGATCAACTGCGCGAACAGGTGCGCTATCACCAATACCGTTACTACGTCCTCGATGACCCTGCCGTGAGCGATGCCGAGTTCGACGCGCTCTTCCGCGAGTTGCAGGCGTTGGAGGCCGAACACCCCGACCTCCAGGACCCCAACAGCCCCACCGTGCGTGTGGGCGGCGTGGTGTCGGATCGCTTCCGCCGCGTGGAGCATCCCACGCCCATCCTCAGCCTGGCCAACGCCTTCGGTGAAGCGGATCTACGCGCCTGGCGCGACCGACTGCTCCGTCTTTTGCCGGAAGAAGAACAATCTAACCTTGCCTACGTCGTCGAGCCGAAATTCGATGGCCTCACCGTCGTGCTTCACTTTGCGGACGGGCGATTCGTCCTCGGCGCCACCCGCGGGGACGGCGAAGTGGGCGAAGACATCACCCCCAACCTGCGCACCCTGCGCGAAATGCCCCTGCGCATCCCCGCCAACCCCGATGTCGCCGCGGTAACCCCCACACGGCTGGCCGTGCGCGGCGAAACCTACGTCGAAGTCGCAGAGTTTGAATCGTTCAACCAGCGCCAGGAAGAACAGGGCGAACGCACCTACGCCAACCCGCGCAACTTTGCCGCCGGTTCGCTGCGCCTGCTCGACAGCGGCATCAGCGCCCGCCGTCCCCTCAAACTGTGGACGTATGAGATCCTCGTCCTAGAAGGCGGTGAAGAGCTGACCGGCCACTGGCAGACGTTGGACTACCTCAAGCGGCTCGGCTTCCCCGTCTCCCCCGAAGTGCGCCGCTTCGCCGACGCCGACTTCGACGAACTAGCCCGCTACGTGGTGGATTGGCACGATCTGCGCCGTCGTCTGCCCTTTGAACTGGACGGCATGGTGATCAAGGTGGATTCGCTGGCCCAACGGCAGCGCCTGGGCTACACTGGCAAAGACCCGCGCTGGGCCGTGGCCTACAAATCTGGCGGCGAAGAAGCCACCACCAAACTGGTTGACATCTTTGTGAAGGTGGGGCGCACCGGCGCATTGACACCCAACGCCGTCCTCGCACCGGTGCCGATTGGCGGCGTCGTCGTCTCCGCCGCCACATTGCACAACGAAGACTATGTGCGCGATCTCGACATTCGCATCGGCGACACCGTCCTCGTCAAACGCGCCGGCGATGTCATCCCCAAGGTGTTGCGTCCACTGCCTGAGTTGCGCGACGGCAGCGAGCGCGAGTTTCGTATGCCTGAGATCTGTCCTGTGTGTGGGGAGGCTGTTGTGCGTCATCCCGGCGAGGCGGCCACCTACTGTGTCAACAACGCCTGCCCGGCCCAGTTGGTGCGCCGCGTCGAGCATTTTGTCTCACGCGGGGCCATGGACATCCGCGGTTTCGGCATCAAACAGGGTGAGCTTTTCGTGGAGAAGGGCTACATCCGCGACCTGGCCGACATCTATCAACTGCCGTGGGATGAGATCGCCGCTTTGGAAGGCTACGGCGACAAGCGCGTGGAAAACCTCAAAGAAGGGGTGGAAGCGAGCAAGGCCCAGCCTGTGGCGCGTCTGCTCATCGGTCTGGGCATCCGTTTTGTGGGCGAGGTGGTGGCCGAAGAGATTATGGCCCACTTCGCCGACATCTTCGAACTGATGGCGGCGGACGAAGAGACGCTCAACGCCATCGATGGCATCGGCCCCAAGATCGCCGAAAGCCTCGTTGAATTCTTCGCCCTGGAGACGAACCGCGCCCTGGTGCAAAAGTTCGCCGATTTGGGCGTGCGCACCACCGCCGAAGCGCGTCCTCAGGTCGACGCCGAGGCGTTGCCCTTCAGCGGCCTCACCTTTGTCATCACCGGCACACTGCCCAGCATGAGCCGCGACGACGCCTCAGACTACATTGAAGCGCACGGCGGCAAGGTCACCGGCAGCGTCAGCAGCAAGACGGATTTCCTCGTCGCCGGTGAAAAGGCAGGCAGCAAGCTCACCAAAGCCGAGCAACTAGGCGTGCCTGTCCTCAGCGAAGAGGAATTGCGACAACGCGGTGGGTAGGCGAGAGGCGGGTAGGGCAGAAAATGAATGAAGAATAAAGATTGGGTAGACACGTCGGCTTCTCTAAGCGGAGATGGCATGTCTACCCAATCTTTATTCTTCATTCATCTCTCTCACTACCGGACAATGCCGTTGTAGGCGCTGACAGCGTCGCTACCGTCTGCGCGCATCATGGCGACGATGTCACCTGTGGCTTGGAGGACGATGCTGCCTTGCCAGCTTTCAGGGGGATTGGGCAGGCCACCGTTCAGAATCTGTGCATTGCCACGCACCTGCGCCGGCAGCAGCGTGAAGGTTTCATCTGCATTGGTTCGGCGCGTGCCATTCTGGTTGTAGTAGAGTGCCTGAACGGTA
>WGMT01000104.1 GCA_016124945.1 bacterium
ATTCTCGCCCACCGAGTTTGCCACGCCGCGGCTATAGCTATCAGTGTGGCTGCCCGAATCGGTGTGGGACTGGCTAACGGTGTGCGCCTGGCTCTCGCCCCACGACTCGCCCTGGGTGGTGCTGACGGCGTCGGTCACCGCCGAACTCACGGTGTGGGCAAAGCCGTGGCTCTCGCTGCGCCCGACGCTGTGGCCCCAACTGCGTGTCTCGCCAGTCCCCCACCCCTCACTCACCGTATCGCTCTGGCTGCGCGCCGTGCTCTCGCTGCGCCCCTGGCTGCCGCTGTAGCTGTCCGAAAGCGCCGCAGCCAGGGGGATGGCGATGGAGAAACCGGCGCTGAGGCTCCCGCGCTGGCGGCTGGCATAGTGGCTGGCCACCTGACTCATCTGCACCAACGCCTCAGCCAACGCCCCCCGCCCCACATGGTGCGCCGTGACCAGGAAGACGAAGTCCTCGCGCAGCTTGGCCAACCCGCGCAGTAAGATCTCCCCCTGCTGGCTGGCCAGTTCTTCGTCCTCCTCACCCAGCGCGCCGTCGCGGCCCAAGCCCTTGCGTGCCAGTCTGGGGTCAGGGTGGCCCAACACGGCCAATACCTTCGGCAATCGCTGCATACGCTGAAACAACCACTGCACCCGCTTCCCCTCCGGCGCGGCCAGCCGCGAGAGCGGATAGTTGGCCAGCGTCGCCTCCACCGCCGCCATGCGCCGTTCCGCCTCGGCCACCGCCTGCTCCTCGCCGCTGGACTCCGCGGCTGCGCCGTACCACTGCACCACACCGATGTGTTGCGGCGCAAAGAGGCCGCCCACGGTGTAGAGAAAGTCCACCCCGGCGTTGTACAACCCACGCAGCGCCGCCCACTGCTTGCCCAGCACGTCGGGGTCGTCGCGGGTTTCAATTGGCAGGTAGGCCAGTTCCTTGAAGGTCACGGCGCGCACGCGCTCGTCGCCACGGTCGTCCACAATGCGGAACCAGGCGTAGCGGAAGGCGGAACGGCCGTACTTCATGCCGGAGTTCACGATGGAAAATTCAGGGGTGATCGGCGTTGGGTGCATGAATGGAAGCTCCGCTTGGCAGTTGGCGGTTGGCCGTTGGCCAGAAAGAAACACGATGGATGGCAATTGGGTTATTGGCCGCTGGCCAGACGCTGCAAATGACGCGACTCACATGATCACAAAAGGGTACAAATCGTCCTTCGATATCGGCAATCACTGCCAACAAGTAGGCAATTGCGGCCTGTTCGCTTTGGTCGCCGATGGATTGCGCCTGGGCCAGGTATCGAGTCCAATATACTGATGGAGACGCCAAGCGCTAGCCCCTAGCTGCTCTTTTCGGCTAACAGCCAACAGCCAATCGCCAAGGGCCAAAGTGCGGTCACGGAGGCCGCACGCCTGCCCCATCGGCCAACCCCTCTCCCCTTAACGCCCTGCGGTCAGGCCGCCCGCATGCGGGCCGGAGAGACGGCAGAAGGCTGTTAGCCGCTGGCCGTTGGCTGTTGGCCAGAATGCGCCTGCATGCAGTTGCGTTTTCACGTGCGTAAAGCTCCGCTTTGTCCATTGAATGACATGATCCCGCCCTGACAAAACCCATCTGAGCCTTTGCCAAAAGCTAACAGCCAGCGGCCAACTGCTACCTATCACTGACAGCTTGTTCCACCCACACGATCAACGCCCTCACCACCTGCGACTGCGACAACCCCTGCCGTCCCTGCCCGCGTAGTTCCTCCGTAAGGTAAGCGACTTGGTCCCAGCCAGATTGCGGCAGGCGGAAGGCGTAGCGGGGGGAAGGGCCGGAAGCCAAGTCTGCAGCAGACAGATGTCCCGCCACTGTCTCCGCCGTTGGGTTGCACCGCAGCGCCAGACGCAGGAGGTCGTTGAGCGAGAGGCCCAGCGGGCGCAGCTCTTCGGCCAGGTGGGCGAGGGATGGCGTGATGGTCAGGGAGCGTTTGGTGTCGAGCATGGTAGCAAAAATAGCATTCAGCCATCAGGCGTCAGCGTTCAGCACAGAAGATGCAGCAGTCGACAGGTCAGTTGCTAGGCCTGTCCCCGGAACGTTGAATGAATACAGGGCAATGGAATGATCATCTTGGCGCGACAGCCAACGCAACGGTCCGAATCAAGCAGTCAAGTGTACGCCAAAGGCTGATCGCTGATGCCTGAAAGCTGACAGCTATTTCCCTGGCGAACAACCAATCGCTTTTCTGGCTAACTGCTAGCTGCCAACGGCTGCTGCTACCCAACAAAAAAAACGACACATCGCCCCCAGGGCAATGTCCCGTTCACGAAGAATTATAGGATGGAGTCATTCTGTCGTCAAGAACAAATTTTCTACAGCAACGGGGATGCCCGGAGGGCCAGACTGCGCCGGTCCAGCGCCACCACGCGCCGTGTGGAGAGCGGGAAGTAGGCATGGGGACTCTGCTGCCGGTCGCGGATGAAGGGATGGCCGCAGTGGATCATGGCGGCGATGAAGACGCCGTTGGAGCTAGGACCGGTTTTACACGCCGCCGAGTGGGTAAGGAGATAGCCAGCGAAGTAACGAAGTCTGTGCCTATGGGCTAGATGTTTGGCACTCACGAGACATAGCGCGCGCAACCGCAGAATCCGAACAAGTCGTACCCGTCTATTCATTCAATGCGAAGGCGACTGCTTCCTCTAGTAACATTGCACAACCTGCGGCCCACGTTTCATTCCACATTTCAACAGGCAAATGTTGACGCACCCCGCCAACATAGCGTTCATAGTCGGCGTCCTGATGTAGGGGACGTCTCAATGCGTTGGCATGGCGATGGGCATAGGCAGCGCCGAAGAGGAGCACAGCCCGTTGCAGTTTGTCTTCGGATACGGCAAGCGCGCCGAATCCTTCTAACCCGTCGGCAATATGGAGAACGTAGTTCATCTGTTGTTGCAGGCGCAGCGCGTCTGTGTAGCATTGGCGCGCTTGTTTGTTTTTGCCAATGGCGCGCAGACAATGTCCTTGGGTAAGTAGGGCCCAGAAAGCGCCAAAGTTGATTCCTTGGGCGTGGAACAGGGGCAAGGCTTCCGCCAAGAGCGTCTGAGCGCTGTCGAGATCGTTGCGAGCAAATGCGAGGTGGCCGAGATCGAAGATCGACCAGGCAACTCCCCACGTATCCTGGGCGGTGCGACAAATCGTTAACGCCTGATCAATATAGGATTGGGCTTGGGCTAGATTGGTATTGCTCAAGATCAGGACAAAAGCAATCCCGCGCATGGCATCGGCCATCCCTGGTAGGTCGTTGAGGGCAGTGCGCAACGCCAACTCACTCTGAAACAGAGTCTCCGCTTGGGTGAAATCGTGGGCCAACGCGGCGGCATGGCCAGCCATATTCCGTACATCGGCTTCCGCCTTGAACGAAGATGCCGTTCTCTCCCCGCTTTGTTGGTTTCTTTGTAGCGCCAAAGACCCCGACAGCCAGTGGCTCGACTCAGACACACTACTGGAATAAACCCAAAACACAGAGAGATACGCGTTAAACTGTTGGGCAAACTCGGCATCCCTACATTCAAAAGCCCAACGATTCACGGCGCGTAGGTTGTTGCGCTCTGGTTCCAGCTTTTGTAGCCATGCTCGTTCGTGAGGCGTATCAAACACCTGTGACGTTTTTTCTGCCAGCATCAAGAAATAATCTGCTTGACGTCGCCGACTTTCCCCTTGCTGACCGCTGGCAACCAATTGGCTTTGAGCGAACTGACGCACAGGTTCCAAAAAGCGATAACGTCTTTCCCCGTTCTGAGCTTCAGACAACATTAGAGATTTCGCCACCAATTGGTTGAGCAAAGACGCTACATAGGACATACTCCCTGCGCCAGACAGGTCACCACTCCACACAGCGTGCGCCGCCGCCACCGTCCACCCCCCCACAAAGACAGACATGCGCGCCAACAATTGTTGTTCCTCAGGCGAAAGCAGCCGATAGCTCCAGATCAACGCACTGTGCATTGTCTGATGGCGGGGGATGGTAGTGCGATAGCCATTGGCCAACAGCGCCATCTGATTGTCCAGTTGGGTAGCAATCTCAGCCAACGACAGGTTGCGTGTCAGCGGCGCAGCCAGTTCCAGTGCCAAGGGCATTCCGTCCAGTTGGCGACAGATGTGGGCCACGGTGACAAGTGACTGTTCGTCCATCTGCAAGGGAGACATCTGCATGGGAGACGAGGCGGACTGCATGCGATCCACGAAGAGTTGCGTTGCGCTGTGGCTCAAGATGCGCTCGGCCAACCTTTCCTCCGCGGCAGGCAGCGAGAGAGGCGGCAGCGGGTAGTTGACTTCGCCAGGGATGCGCATCTCTTCGCGGCTGGTGGCCAGGATGTGCAGATGCCAACAATGACGCAGAAGATAGTCGCAGATCTCAGCGCAGGCATCGACCAGATGCTCACAGTTGTCCAGCACCAAAAGCAACTCCCTGTCGGCCAGGGTTTGCTGCACGCCCTCCAATGTCGTGTGGGCGGCCTGTTCGCGTGACATGAACAGTAGCGCAATTGCCTGCGCAACCAGGGGCGTGCTCAAAGAATCATTAGAAAGCGTGGACAGATCGACGAACCAGACACCGTCTGGAAATGTGGGGCGAGCGCGGCTTTTCTCTCCACCAAAAAGGCGTTTGGCCACCTCCAGCGCCAGCCGCGTTTTGCCCACACCACCCACCCCCGTAAGGGTGATCAGCCGTTTGGAGGTTACCAGTTGGGTAACCTCTGCCAATTCTTGTGTGCGCCCAACGAAGTTGGTGAGGGAAGCGGGCAGGTTCGTGCGCCGCGGCGTTGCCGTCTTTGCTATAGGCGCGGGGATCAACTGAACGGCCAACTGCTGTAAAAGCATCTGTTCGTCCGACGTTTGTTCGTTCAGGTTGGCCATGCCCGCCGCAGCCAGCAATTGATTGGCCTCACCCACCGTCTTCAGCGCGCCCTGTTGGCAGAGCCACTGGATAATCGCCAACACGCGGCCACGCGCCTGGGAGCCGGTAAGGCGCTGTCCTTTGCACATCTTGCCGATGATCGAGGGATCCTGCAGGATGCCTTCCGCAAGTTTGGATTGGCTCAATCCGTGCTTGCGGTGTAGGTGCTGGCTTAAGAGATCACCGAACGGATGGCTCATGGCGCGCTTATTCTCGCTCTGGCAAAAAATCGTTCTGGGAAAAAGAGGTGCAAATAAAAAGTGTCCACATTCTGGACACAAACAGCAGTTGATCTGGACAGCCGGGGACCCGCATAGTATAGCACAAGCTTACCCCACGCGCATTTCATGCTTACTATCCCGTCAGTTCCTATATACACTTATCCACCCAATTCCATCAGGAGGACCTATGATTGTTCACCGCGTTACTGTCCGGTGTCAGCTCAATATGGCCGCAGAAGCAATGACCCTTCTTCAAGAAGAGATTACGCGTGCTGGGTTTCCCCATGGCGTCCGTTTATACAGGCCTCGAGGGATTTCCGATGTCACTGTTTCCGAGTTTGAGTTCAAAAATCACGACGAAATGGACAGATTTTGGGCCGACTGGGAAGCACGACCTGAAACACAGGCGTTTTGGCAGAAATATCAACTACTTATCCAGGCTGGCATGGTTCATGAGATATTTGATTTAGTGTCCTAAACCCCAAAACGGAGGACTTCACTCACTAGGAAGATCATTCTATGCCAGAAAAGTTACGTGTGGGCATCATCGGCGCCGGCTGGGCTGCGGAAAGCCACGCCGCCGCATTTTTGCAACTCCCCAACGTGGAAGTGACCGCGCTTTGGAGCCGTACACGCGCAACGGCTGAGGCATTGGCCGGTCGATTGAATCAGCCTGGGTTGCGCGTCTATGACGATTGGCAGGATCTGATCGAACAGAGCAAGGTTGATGTGATCAGCATCGCCACACCACCGATGTTGCATCGTGCCCCTGCTGTCGCCGCGCTGGCGCAGGGCTGTCACGTCTTGGTAGAAAAGCCCATCAGCGTCGGCTACGTCGACGCCCGCGCCATAATTCACGCTGCGCAGGCGGCCAAAACCGTCACTGCCACCTGCTTCAACTGGCGCTATGCACCGGCCATCCAGGTTGCATTGCGCACCGTATTGGACGGTCAAATCGGCGCAATCCGCGATGTACGCAGTCACTGGCACTTTCGCATGATTACGCGTGACTTTGCTGCCGCCCGCCCATGGGTGGGGCGCATGGACATTGCCAACGGCGCACTGGGCGAAGGTCTCAGCCACGATTTCGACAAAGCGCGCTTCCTCACCGGCAGTGAGTTCAAGCAGATTGTCAGCCGCATCACGCCGATGACGATCAAACAGGATGGCGATTATCTGATGGATGGGGGGCGTTCGTTGCATCTAGTGGCGTTCGACAACGGCGCGTTGGGCGACTTCTTCATCACGCCGACGGCAGGCGAAAACGACTGGCACTTCTCGTTGCTAGGCGATGAAGGTTCGCTGGCCGTGACCCATGCCGGTGAGAGGGTGACCTGTCAACGCGCTATAGACGATAAACCGAAGGTGTTGGCGATTCCTGAGAGCGATCAGGTGCCGCCGGGCGTCGCCGTGATTCAGCACACGTGGAATCTCCTCATCGCGGAATTTGTCCACGCGATTCGGCACGGCGATACCCAACACCGCAGCGTTCCTCATCTGCCTACGCTGATCGACGGTCTGCGCGCCGAAGAGATCGTTGCCGCCGCCCGCGCCTCAGATGCAAGCGGCATGTGGGTATCCGTTGAGCAATCGAGGTTGGTCAACACAACGCCGGCTGGTTGATTCCCTCGCCAGAAGCGGCTGTGTCTTCTATGGCAAGTGTTCCATAAATCTTCACGAAAGGGAGAACGGGCATGAACGAAGCAAAATTGTACGAATTGTTGGGCAAGATGATCACAGAACTTGGCGCTGCCTACATTGGCACCAGCGTAGTCATCGGCGACGAATTGGGGCTGTACAAAGGACTGGCAGCCGGTGGCGCGCAGACATCATCTCAGTTAGCCGAACGCACCGGCACCACAGAGCGCTATGTGCGCGAATGGCTGGCAGGGCAAGCTGCGTCCGGCTATATTGAGTACGACGCTGCCAATCAAGCCTTCCACATGACGCCGGAGCAGGCAATGGTCTTTGCCGACGACAACAGCCCAGTGATTTTGACCGGGGGTTACAACATCTTACAGGCCGCCTACGCCGCCATCCCGAACATGACCGAAGCCTTCCGCACAGGCCAGGGCTTGGGCTTTACAGATTACTGTAACTGTCTGTTCTGCGGCGTGGCCAAGTTCTTTGGTCCTGGCTACCGGGCTAATCTGGTCTCTGGCTGGTTGCCAACGTTGGAGGGTGTGGTGCCCAGGCTACAGGCAGGTGGGAAAGTGGCCGACGTGGGTTGTGGTTACGGCATTTCCACGGTGACCATGGCGAAAGCGTTCCCGAACACCCAATTCTTTGGCTTCGACATTCACCCTGGGTCAATTGAGCAGGCACGCGCCTATGCGCAAGAACAAAACGTTGCCAATGTGACATTTGATGTGGCCACGGCCAAGAACTACCCCGGCAGCAACTATGATCTGGTCACCTTCTTCGACTGTCTGCATGACATGGGTGATCCTGTGGGCGCGGCGGCCCACGTCTACGAAACGCTGCACGATGACGGCTCCTGGATGATCGTGGAACCCATGGCACACGATGATCTCGCCAGCAATTTCAACCCGGTAGGCCGCGTCTACTTCGCTGCATCTACAATGGTCTGCCTGCCCACCTCGCTGGGGCAGGAGGTAGGTTTGGGCCTGGGCGCACAGGCGGGTGAAGCAAAACTACGCGATGTAGCCACCCAAGGAGGCTTTACCAGCTTCCGCCGTGCCACGGAGACACCCTTCAATCTGGTCCTCGAAGCCAGGCGGTAATGTGTCATGTACCAATCGCCTCCATGTTTTCCCCATGCCCAACTAAGTCAAGGCAATATGTTCACACGCTTCGGTAGACCTGGCAGATCGTCTGTACAGCGTCAGCCACAGCATCGGCGCGTAGGATAGGCAGATCACTGTGGTCGCAGCCTTCGACGGTTCGGTGTTCACCACGGGTAGAGAGCTTCGCCTGCTCCTCGCGCAGCGCGGGCATGGCCTGTTTCATGGGCGTCTGTTTGCCCGTCACCCACCATTCAGCGCTTAGGACGATCACAGGTATGTCGCCGAGGCTACCGGGCGCGCTGACTGCGCTGCGGAAGCTTTCGTCGCCGGCTTCCGCTTCGCGCAGCCCAGCGGCGTAGTTCTGGGGCTGGGCCGTCATCGCCGTCAACGCTTGCTGCAGGTCCGGCGGGAATTGCTTGATCTGCGGGAAGACGCCGCGGGCCAGCAAAGGGGCGAAGGGTTTCAGTACCCCCCACCGGCTCAACGCAGCGACGACGCGCATCCCTTGTGTCATCGCTTTGCTCGATGGAATGCCGGGCACCCGCTCGAACATCTGCGGGTGCGAAGGGTCCACGAGCACCAATCCAGCCACTTCGCCAGGATGATGCAGCGCGTACCAGGTCATGTTGATGGCGCCAAACGAATGGCCCACCAGCACATAAGGGGGAGTAATTTCAACCTTTTGCAGCAGCAAGCGCACTTCCTTTACGATTTGTGCACTGGTGCGAGGTAGGTGCCTGGGGCCAGGATCACTGTCGCCGTACCCGGCCCGGTCGAAGGTGCAGGCCGTGGTGAAGTCACCGATCAGCGGCAACACCCTCGCCCAGAGTAGCGAAGACACGCCCAGCCCCGTATCAAGGATCACAGCCGGGTTTCCCTGCCCCAGCCGGTGGACGTTGAGCCGGTAGCCGCCGATGTCGATACGTTCGCCTGCGGGTAAGTCTGGAAGTGTTGTCATGACTTTCTCCTTTGTGGATTGAGGGATTGCATCGTCAAGCCAATCCCTCAATCCCCCAATCGCCACTCTTACTTTTCAGCGCGTCACACTGGGCAGGTACAAACGATTGGGCGACAGCGGCGTCGGCGGCTCGAACACTCGCTCCGGCTTCGGGGCCGCAATTTCGTCGCTAAACGCCGATTCCTGTAGATCGTCCGTGTAGGCGGTGACGACGTAACGACAGATCTCAGCGCAGGCCGGATGCGAATCGCGCCAGCCGGCCACCGGACTGCTGCCTGCTGCAGACAGGCTGCCGTCATCCGCCACGCGATACACCTTGTAGCCGACCACCCGTGTATCGTCCACCGCCGCCCACTGTAGCACCAGGAACCCTGCGCCGTCGGGCGCGTGGGTGAAGAGGTTCACCGGTGCAGGCAAGGAGCCGAAGGGCAATTCCACTTCGTTGTCGGTCAGGGATTGTTCCGTCAACTGACCGTGCGGATTCACCACCACGTAGAGGAGATGTTCTCCCTTGGGCGAACGTGCAGGCGGGGCAAGTTGCAAGGTCACCGCCAGACTTTCGCCGCCACCAAGCGCTGTGATCGTCGTCTCCGCCGCCAGATCGCCCCACCCCACAGGACCGTCCCAGGCCGCAGCAATGGTCAACGGCGCGCCGTCGCCCACCTGCCAGGACGCACCGCTGTTGTGGACAGTGACCGTCGCCTGCACCGGCTGCTCGTCGTGGAAGTAGTTCTGGGCAAGCTCCACCTCACCGAGGACAAAGTTGGGCGTGCGGCTCAACGCGCCGCCGATGAGATCATCACCCAGGTTGGTCACCTGCGCTGTATTGCGCCCCTGGCGGCTCAGGCTGCGCTGCTGCGCTGAAACATCCGGTGCGCTGCCGGTCACCGCCATGAAGAAGGTGTTGCCGCTCAGTGGATCGAAGATCGCGTTGGGCTGCCAGTTAAGCGCGCCGTCGAAGGTCAAGTAGGTGGGCATCACCACAGGCAGGCTCGGCCCCATCTCGATCTGGGCCAGTTCCCCTGTGTGGGCCATGACGCCCAGCGGTTCCTGCACGGCGATGAGGGGCGTGTTGGGCGGCGCAATCGGATTCAGCCCCAACATGCGCAGGGTGACGGTCGCTTTCCCGGCGTTGTCTAGGGTCACCACCGGCGATTCGCCCACCAATCCCCGTCCTTTGGGATCGACCAGGGCGTTGAGCGTCCAACTGCGGTCGTTCAAGGCGGCGGCGCTGCTGCGCAAGGACGGACAGCCGGTATCCGGGCAGGCACTTACCGCATAGTGGAGCAGACGCCGGTTGCTGATGGCGCCTTCGTCGGGGTTGGCGCGGGCGAAGGCGATGTGCAGACCGCCCTTGCCATCCGCGGCCAGGTGAGGACTGACGACGCCGCCAGGGATGGCCGCAGGCTGCACCACGCTGCTGCTGCCGTCCAAAGTGCGCAGGTGCAGACGGCGATCCATCATCGAATCCAGCGTGCGGTCAGGGTCATAGACCCAGGCGGCCACGGCGACCCCGTCGGCATAGGCGAGGGTGGGTTCGGTGCGACTGCCCGCGCCGCCTTCGTCCACAGCAACGGGGGAGGTCCACGCGCCGTCGCGCAGGGTGGCGCTGTAGATGCGGAAGTGGCGCTGGCGAATGTCGGAGGCTTCGTCGTGCACCCAGAGCGCGGTGACTTCGCCGGAGGGCGGACAGTTGCCGTCCGTGGCCATGCAGGCGGCCAGAACCACACGCCCATCGCCGCCGGAGGTGGGCAGGGTGAGATCCGCCGCCGGTCCCCAGCGTCCGTTGTCCCACAAGGCGTAACGCAGGTGGAGTGTGCGCATGGCCTCGTAGACGGGAATGCGTGTCTGCGGCGCTTCGCGGTTGCTTTCGGCCCACACGGCGACGGCGCGGTTCACGTCGAAAAAGGCCACCGCCGGTTCGATGCTGCGCCCACTGTTGTGGACAACCTGCGGCGGCAGCCAGTCGTCTGCGCCGCGCACGCTGGAGAGGATGCGCCCATCGGCGGCGCGCCAGAGGGCGAGGGTGTTGCCGTAGCCGTCCGTCGCCAGCGCCGGGGAGGGCATGGCGGCGCGTCCGCGTTGGGCAAGGGAACGGGCGGCAGACTTACATCCAGATGGGTCCGCGCCGGCAAAGAGATTGTACTCGCCGCTGGCCACCGTCGCCGCGCCCCACAGCGCTTCGATCTCGTAGTAGAGGTCCATGCGGTAGTGGAAGCACTCCTGGGCCTTCCCTCCGCCGCCCAATGCATAAGTCGTGTTGAAGCCCACACCGATGGTGGCGACCGCGCCCACCTCTGCGCTGGCCAACCCCATCAGAATTTCAGCTTCGATGGCCGCCCAGATCTTCACCGATGAATCAAAGCCCACCGTGGTGGCGATGGGCATCGTTTTGATCCCCGCCACAGCCGTCACCTGGAAGTCGACGGAGATGCCGACGCTGGCAATGCTGGGGATGCCATATTGCGCTTTGAAGATGGAGAGTTTACCTGTGTCAAGAATCGTCTGCGTCACGTCATATTTGACGGCGAGCGCGTCTGTCCCCGCGGCGTTGGCCTTCTTGGCGCCGAAGCTTAGATCAGCGGCGGCGTTGCTGAGCGATTGGCTGGTCAGCGTGCCTTCCTGGTTACCCTTGATCCATGAACCTTTTGTACCCAACTGCCAACGGACAGACGTGTCCAGGGCAACGGCGTTCTCCTTCTGCCCCGCTTCTTTGAGGTTGCCGGCTGAGGACGATTGCGCCGCGCCTGCCCCCGATGATTTCAGCGCAGTGGCATCGAGCGTCACCAACCACATACCCCATGTCCAGGTTCGGCCGGTTGCCGGTAGGTGTTTGATCTCTTCGTGATTGACCGGCAGAGGCACGAACTTCATGTAGAGTTCTTGAGGCTTACCTCCGTCCGCCAGTCCTTGTATGGTGGCAGACAGGCGATGCATCCCAGGCAAAAGCTGTGAGGCATTGAAATAGACTTCCATAGAGATTTCGCCGTTGTCCACCCCTTGGCTGTAGCAATACTGGCCGCTGCCGGGCTTATTAGGAAACGGTTTATAGTGTTTGGTTACCGGAAGAGAGACACCGTCAAGGGTGACGATGGGAGTCATCTGATTCATATCTTCTACAGTGCCGATGGCCGCCGCCCCTCCCGGCGTAAAGCGAACGACTGCGCCACCATGTACCACCTGATTGGGCGCAGGTACGTCGACAAACGAGTAGAAATCGTGATCCAGCACGGTGGTTTCACTGGGATCGAACTCCTTGCCGGCGAGAATCCACTTGCCGACGGCGCTTTCAAAGATGACATCCGTGGGCAGCGGCGGCAAATAGACCTTGAACGGCATCTCCAGCGCAGGGCTATTGGAGATGCCTTCAACCACATAGAAGGCAAGATCCAATTCGGGGATGTAGGCGTAGAGCTGCTCGTAGACCATGGCGTACTTCTTGCCGTCTTTCGAGTAGTACGGACCATAGCCCTTCTGAATCAGATTGCCCGTCGCGTCGCGTTCTTCGACGCCCAACGCGTCGACCAGGACATTCAGCAGCACGACATTGACCGGCGTGCCGGGCGCAACGTTCGCCGCCGCCACCTGTGCTTGTGGAATTTGCAGCACCACATTTTGAAGCGAATCGATCAGCGCATTGGCAGGAAGCGTGGTGTTGATGGCAGCCTGTTCCGGCGTCATACGCCATTCCCACCAGGGGATGGCCGACTGCTCGTTGTACGTAAAGCAATTGGCCAGATCCTTCATCCAGGCGTTGGATTGGTTGAGCAGGTTGTCAGCCATCACCGCGCCGTCCACAACTGAGAGATCCAGCAGTGGAAAGACCTGCGAGAAGTCGATTGTGGTATCCAGCGTCGCCGAAAAGACGAGGCGCGGTTGGATGTTGACATAGATGACGTTCGCCGGTGTGTTGGGGACAGGTTTGCCGGCGTCGGGCGAACTGAAGGACTTGACCACGCTGAAGCGGAAGGTGCCGTCGAGGGGATCAACGACCTTGTCAACCAACTGATTGACCGATCCGCCATCTACGGCAATGGCCACGCCGGGTTTGTCGCCCGGCGCTGTGGTGAGTGGATCGCCGTTGACGTAGCTAGGCGCCAGCGCCGTCACCACAAAGGAGCCGTCCGCGGCGATGGTGGCCCGGCTGCTGGGCAAGGCATATTCGGTGCCCTGGGCATCCTGCCAGATGGCCGTCAGTTGCGGCGTAGTGACGCGTCCTGGGCCTGGGGGCGGCACAATGCGCCCGGTGAGCGAGAAGGGCATCCCGGCGCGCAGCGCGGTGCGCGAGGTGGTGAGATCCTCGATGCGCGGGCGTTCCACCTCCGGTTCAGGCGCTGAATTGAAGACGCCGGACGCCTGCCCGATGCGCTGGTCGGCGCGCAGATTTTGCAGCGTCACCTGCGCCACGCTGCCCAGCGGACGGGGACGGTCGTTGGGCACGACGAACTGGCCGATGTAGGTGCCGTCTGCATTCACCCGGCCTGTCAACACCGGCGCGCCCGCGTAAAGCAGACGCAACGAGCCACCCAACAGGCCGCTTGCGTTCACCGTGACCGGCGTCCCCGGTGCGCCGCCGGTCGGGTTCAGGCTGAAGATGGGCGCAGGATGGACGGTGACGGGCCGTCCGGTGTTGGCCACCAGCGCGCCTTGCCCGTCGGTAACCTCGACGCTGTAGCTGGCGGCCACGAAATCGCGCGGCAGTGGAAAGTCCAGTGGCGTGAGTTCGCCGTTGCGCTGCACGGTGAGCTGTCCTAGCGGCGTGGACTGGCGACCGGCGACCAGACGTGCGTTGTAGGTCTGGCCTGGTGCGAAGCCGTAACCGGCAATGCGCAAGACGCCGCCCAACGCCACATCGCCTACCCGGATCGTGGGAGTGCGCGTGGTCTGGGCCTGGGCGGCTGGCATAGGCCAGAGGCCAAAGAGGAGCGAAGCAATCACGGCGAGCGCGACACAAACGTCGATGGAACGACGAAGTTGGGCAGGAATCATTGGAAGCCTCCGTTGCCTAGACCGGCCCGGCGCGCCTTGTCAATGGCCTGGGCGCGGCTGGTCACTTGTAGTTTGTTGAAGATATTCGACACATGGTTTCGAATGGTCTTTTCGCCGATGCCCAGTTGCTGCGCAATCTCAGGATTGGTGTGATGGCGGGCGATGAGATCGAGGATCTCGTGTTCGCGTTGGGTGAGTTCAGAGAGGGTCTCTTCACTATGACCAGCTGCTGTGTGGGCGAAGAATTGGGTGATGCGGGTGGCAATGGCCGGGCCGAAGAGCACCTGTCCTTCGGCGACGGCGCGGATGGCCTGCAAGAGTTCGTGGTGATTGGCCCCCTTGAGGACATAACCCCTGGCCCCGGCGCGCATGGCGGCGAAAATCGAAGCGTCGTCCTCCAGCATGGTGACCATGATGATGCCCATTTCCGGCAAGGTGCGCAGGATGCGCCGCGTTGCCTCGATGCCGTTGATGCCGGGCATGTTGATGTCCATAAGGACGACGCTGGGGAGGCTCTCTTCGATCTGGTGCAGGGCGTCTTCGCCGGTGGCGGCTTCACCCACACAGACAATGTCGGTGGTGGCGGCGAGCAGTGCCCGCATGCCCTCACGAAAGAGAGCGTGGTCGTCGGCGATAAAGAGGCGGATCGGTTGGGTTGTCATGGTGGCCTCGGTGAGCTGGGGAAGGTAGGTGGCAAGTGGCAGGTTGCAGGTGCACAATCCGCAATCCGCAATTCGCAATTCGCAATCCGTCATCCTGAACACACCCTACAGCGGCAAAGAAAGCCGAACAACCACGCCGCTTTCTTCTCCGTTTTCGATGGTGCAGACGCCGCCGACTTCGACGGCGCGTTCGCGCATGGATTGCAGGCCGACGCCGCTGCGCATTGTCTCCGGCAACCCCACACCATCATCCTGGATGCGAATATGCAGGGCGTCGTCGATACTGATCGAGATGGTGCAGCAGCGAGCCTGGGCGTGGCGGATCACGTTGTTGAGCGCTTCCTGGACGACC